>NZ_CP032695.1:969347-1292463 GCF_003627755.1 Rhizobium jaguaris
CATCCTCGACAATCATCTCGATCGAGCCGCCTCCACCAATGGACCACCTTCGCATGAGCCTATCCAACACGAAAACATCCGTGGACCTCGCTATTACCACTAAGGAGAACAAAGAATGCTTGCCCATCCAACACTCGACAAACTCAATTCCATGGGCCTGGCCGGCATGGCAAAGGCCTTCGGGGAGCTCGTCACCAACGGCGAAGCCGAACATCTCTCGCATGCCGAGTGGCTAGGACTGCTGCTCGAACGGGAGTGGAGTTCCCGCTACGATCGTAAGCTTGCCGCACGCCTCAGGTTTGCCAAGCTTCGCCACCAGGCCACCCCGGAAGATGTCGACTACCGCAGCGAGCGCGGCCTTGATCGCGCGCTCTTCATGAAGCTGCTCGGCGGCGACTGGATCAACGCTCATGACAATCTGGCCATTTGCGGACCCTCGGGTGTCGGAAAAAGCTGGTTAGCCTGCGCTCTCGGCCACAAGGCTTGCCGTGACGATCGTTCCGTTCTCTATCAGCGTGTCCCACGACTGTTTGCTCAGCTCGCACTTGCTCGCGGCGACGGCAGGTATGCTCGGCTGCAACGTACCCTGGGCCATGTTCAAGTCCTGATCCTCGACGACTGGGGTCTCGAACCGCTCAACGAACAGGCCCGGCACGACCTCCTCGAAATCCTGGAAGATCGCTACGGCCGCAGATCAACCATCATTACCAGCCAACTTCCGGTGTCGGCATGGCACGACGTCATAGGAAACCCGACTTATGCTGATGCCATCCTGGATCGCCTCGTTCACAACGCCCATCGCATCGAATTGAGCGGCGATAGCCTACGCCGAAACCTGCCCCGAAAAGCTTGACACCCCGCCTAAATGGACTGACAACAATCATCGCCTGCAGACCCCACTAAACAGGGGGCGAGATCATCCCGGAATCAAGGGGCGCAATCATCTCGGAACAAAGGGGCGGCTTCATCGGAATCGGCAGACGGCCCTTCGTCGAGCCTTCCGCTTGCGAACCGAAAGCCCTTCTTCGCGATACAGCCGATAGATGCGGTTGACGCCGGATGGCTCTCCATCCCGCCTGAGCAGGACGAACAGCCGTCGGTAGCCGAAGCGCCGTCGCTCGTTGGCGAGATCGCGCAGCTTCTCCGTAAGCGCCGTCTCCGCCCCATTGGATTGGCTGTATTTTGAGGCTTGCTGCGTGTGCGAGAAGGTTTCCAGGACTATCTGGAGATTGGCATGGCAGATGATGGATTTGTTGGCCGCTACGAAATTGTCGAGCCGCGCCGCGGAAACCGGCGCTGGCCGGATGATGTGAAGGCGCGGATCGTGGCGGAAAGCCTTGAGCCTGGTGTTCGTGTTGTTGATGTCGCGCGCCGTCATGACGTTGTGCCGCACCAGCTTTCCTTGTGGCGCCGGCAAGTGCGCGAGGGCATTCTGGCCCTGCCTTTTGAGGCTATGTCGGGCCTGTCGGAGAGCGGCGATGCCGCGCCTGCATTTGTGCCTTTGGCGGTTGCGGCAGAGCCGAGCGAGGCGGTGAATGTTTTGGCGCCGCCGCTGCCGGAGGCGGGTTGGCCGGTCTTGACGTTGGAGATCGGCCCGGATGTTGTGATGCGGGTTCCCGGCGATGTGCCGGTTGAACGTGTGGCGGCTCTGGTACGAGCCATGCGAGGGACGGCATGATCGTCGCGGGCCAACGACTGCCGATCCTGATTGCAACGCGTCCGGTGGACTTCCGCTGTGGGCATCAGGCGCTGGCCTTGATGGTGCAGACCGAGTTGAAGCTCGACCCGCATTCCGGGGTGACGGTGATCTTCCGGTCGAAGCGCGGGGATCGCCTGAAGATCCTGGTGTGGGATGGCACCGGAATGGTGCTAACCTACAAAATTCTTGAACATGGAAACTTTGCCTGGCCCAAGGTTCAGGATGGGACGATGCGTCTTTCCAGGGGTCAATATGAGGCTTTGTTCGAAGGTCTTGACTGGCGACGGGTCATGGCACAGCGGGTGACCGCGCCGTCGGCGGCAGGGTAAATATCCGGCCGTCTTTGCATTGTTTTATTTGGCTTTTTTGTGCTGCCTTGCTATAAGGCCGCATGTCGTCGCGCCTTGATCTCAGCCTGTTTCCGGACCTTCCGCCAGAGGTTATCAAAGCCTTTGCGGCGATGCAGTTCGAGCTGTCGGTCGAGCGTGCTGCGCGTCAGCATGAGCAGGCTGTGGTGGCCGAAAAGGACGCCTTCATCGCCGAGCTGAAGGAACTGATCGAGAAGCTTGAGGGGCAGGTTCACGACTATCGGCGCACCAAGTTCGGGCCGAAATCGGAAAAGCTCGATCCGGCGCAGATGGAACTGGCGCTGGAAGACCTTGAAACGGCGATTGCCGAAACACAGGCGCGGATCGCCGCCGTCGAGAAAAAGATCGAAGCCAGCGCATCCGATCCGGAAAAGGCCGCTCCTCGCAAGGAGCGTAAGGCCCGTGCACTGCCCGAACACCTGCCGCGGGTCGAGAAGGTGATTGAGCCCGACAGTATTGTCTGCCCCTGTGGTTGCGGCAACATGGTCCGGATCGGCGAAGATCGGACGGAACGGCTCGACCGGATTCCGGCACGCTACGAGGTGATCGTCACGATCCGCCCGAAATACGCATGCCCCAAGGGTCGAACGGGCGTCGTCCAAGCCAGAGCGCCGGCGCATCTCTTGGAAGGGAGCTGGCCGACGGAAGCCCTTCTGGCTGAGATTGCCGTCTCCAAGCATTCCGAACATATGCCGCTCAACCGGCAGGCCGAAGTCATGGCGCGACACGGGGTGCCGATAGACCGCACGGTCCTGGCCGATTGGCTTGGGCGCACGGGCAGCGAAATCGCACCGGTGGTCGACCACATGGCCGAACGGCTGCTGTCGGAAAGCGCGCGGCTCTATGTCGACGAGACCACGGCTCCGGTGTTGGATCCGGGGCGCGGCAAGACGAAGACCGGTTATCTATGGGCCGTGTTGCGTGACGATCGCGGCTGGAATGGCTCCGCGCCGTCGGGCGTGGTGTTCCATTATCGACCTGGGCGTAAAGGCGAATATGCCGCTGAAATCCTCGACGGCTTCAACGGGACAATCCAGGTGGATGCCTACGGTGGTTACTCTCACCTCGCCACGTCGGACCGGATGGGTGGCGACCCCTTGAAGCTGGCTTTCTGTTGGGCGCACGGACGCAGGAAGCTGATCAAGGCCACGCCAAAGAGTGGATCGCCCATCGTCGACGAGGCGCTGGTGCGGATCGCCGCGCTCTACAAGATCGAAGACAGTATCCGGGGCTCAGATCCCAAACATCGCCGGGCAGTTCGACAGGACCTGTCCCTCCCGCTGGTGGACGAGTTCTTCACCTGGCTGGCAGCGCAAGCCAAGCGCATCTCACGCAAGTCTGACCTCGGAAAAGCCCTGGCTTATATGCTAACGCGGCAGGACGGCTTCCGGCTGTTCCTGGACGACGGCCACGTCGATATCGACTCCAACCTGGTGGAAAACGCGATCCGCCGACCCGCCATGAACCGCCGCAATGCGCTCTTTGCGGGGCACGATGAAGGGGGCCGCAATTGGGCCCGGTTTGCCAGCCTGATCGGCACTTGTAAAATGAACGGCGTTGAGCCCTACGCCTATCTGTGCGACCTCTTCACCCGCCTCGCAAACGGCCACCTCGCCAAAGACATCGACGCCCTGATGCCATGGGCTTATGCGCAACGGATCAGAGCCTCACAATGAGCTCGTCAGGTACTCTTCGGTGAGCTCATTTGACGGCCCGTAGATCAACCTCAGACCGCTGCAACTGAAAATTCGATGGGGCGTGGACGCCGCATACGCTTCTCCCGTAGTTCGGCCTCTGACGGTCGGCGTGACCGATAGCGCACCATCTTCCGGTCAGCGGATATGATCTGGCAGGCCCGCCGCTCCGACAGACCCATGACGGCCTTCAGATGCATGACAGCTTCACGCTTGGCGGCAGGCCCTACCATTTTTTTGATAGAAGCTCGCGGAGTGCGGCGGCATCGAGCATCTGCTCGGCCAGCAGCTTCTTAAGCTTGGCGTTCTCCTCTTCGAGCGCCTTCAGGCGCTTCGCCTCGGACACCTCCATGCCGCCGTATTTGGCTTTCCAGTTATAAAATGTCGCGTCCGAAATCCCATACTTGCGGCAGAGGTCGGCAACCTTCACGCCTGCCTCCTGCTCCTTCAGCACCGCAATAATCTGCTCTTCCGTAAATCTCTGCTTCTTCATTCGTCCGTCCTTTAATAGGCCGGACTCTAATCCATCCTGGAGGAAATTCTCAGTGGCAGGTCACTGGCTGCACGTTTGGGCGACGCAGTACCTGCCGTTGCG
The DNA here is from genome assembly GCF_003627755.1 of Rhizobium jaguaris. Classification (NCBI taxonomy): domain Bacteria; kingdom Pseudomonadati; phylum Pseudomonadota; class Alphaproteobacteria; order Hyphomicrobiales; family Rhizobiaceae; genus Martinezella; species Martinezella jaguaris. Next base: position 973,704 of record NZ_CP032695.1, read on the forward strand.
TTGCCCGAAGGAATGGAAGATGGAGCGGCAAAGATCGCGCACGACGCTATATGTGAGATTGTTCTCGCGCGTGTCGAAGCATTCGGTTGAGCCAATCCATCCGATTACTTGCCTCTCCATCCGCCGATCGTAACCCCACGTGCAGATGTTATCTGTCGTCGGTTCGGCTCCGTGAAACACCTCGACGAGCTCGTTCGTACCGGTCGCCGGAAAGATCGAGTTCTCTTTTGTCCAAATTCCTCGAATTGAGGCGCCGCTTCAACTGCTTCAGGCCGACTACAACTTAAAGCCTGCCGACGTGGCATCGTTGTAGAACATCTTCACCGTGTCGAGCGAATATTCATCAAGGTCGTAACCGACCAGCGACAATTTCTTCAGGATGTCGTTGGTCACGGTGATCACATGACATCCGATCCCATCAGCCTGGAAGATGTTGAGAAGTTCGCGAGGGCTCGCCCAGATCAACTCAGCGGCCGGAGCGACCTTCAGCATTTCGACTGCAGCGGCCATCAATGGCACAGGGTCGCGGCCCGTGTCGGCGATGCGTCCGGCAAAGACGGATACATAGCTTGGCACATTTGGATCGAGCGCGGCAACGACATCGCGGACCTGGCTGAGCGTCATGATCGCTGTTACGTTCAGCTTTACCTTTTTGGCCGCCAGCTTCTTGATCAACGCATAGGCTGTTTCTTGCTTGGTGTTGGTCACGGGTATTTTGACGTAGACGTTGTCGCCCCAGCTGGCAATTTCCAAAGCCTGCGCTTCCATCTCGGCGAAATCGTCTGAAAACACTTCGAACGAAAGCGGCTTATCAGCGATGGATGTCAGGATGTCCTTGCAGAATGCGCGATAATCGGTGATGCCTGCCTTCTTCATCAGCGTCGGGTTGGTCGTCAAACCCTTGATGAATGGCTTGGCATACATTTCCAGCATGCCGGCCTTATCCGCGCCATCAGCAAAGATCTTGACGTTCAGCGCTTCTACTTTAGTCATTGCACTTCCTCCAGAATATAGTTCGCAGCTTTGCCGAGCGACGAAACGCGACAGTCCGCTGCCTCAGGTTGTTTTTCACAGTAGCCGTAATCGATAAAGATCGTTTTGCAGCCGGCATTTTGTCCGGCTTCGACATCGCGCCAGCGATCGCCGACCATGAAGCTACGGCTCATGTCGATGTCGTGAAGTGCTGCAGCGGCGAGAAGTGATCCGGGACGCGGCTTGCGACAATCACAGCCATCGCCGCTGTCGTGATAGCAGGTCCGGAACTCGTCAATCGGCAGGGAGGCGCTTAGATAGGCGTTGATCGCCTCTACTGTCTCCCTGCTCGTCGTGCCTCGTGCAACGTCCGGCTGGTTAGTGACCACGATTAGCAGATAACCGTGCGCCTTAAGCCTCTTCAGCGCCTCAGCGACATCTGGCAGGATTTCGGTCTCCTCGACGGTTGCCGGCGGATAGGGCTTGCCCTCGCGCACGATGGCGCGGTTTATCACACCGTCCCGATCTAGGAAGACTGCCTTGGCCATTCAGCGTACCGCAGATTCCCACTTGGTATCATTGGCTTTCAGCTTCGGATGAGATACCAGCAGATGCCAGACAACCGCCTGGAACGCTTCCGAGTGAGGTGTGATCGTTTCGGTATTGACTGTGGGCACGACGACGCACACATCGGCGACCTTGGCCGTATAGCCGCCGTCGCGTCCGACAACGCCGGTGATCTTTGCGCCAACGTCCTTTGCCAGTTTGAGCGCTTCGACCAGATTGGGGCTGATGTTCTTTTCAAGATTGCCGCCGCCGACCGAGAGGATGAATAGAACATCCTTCGAATTCAACTTGCTGATCTTCAGCCACTCGGCAAAGATTGTGGACCAACCCTCATCGTTGGTGCGGGCGGTCAGTTCCGATACGTTGTCGGTCGGAGCATAGCTCTCGATGCCGACGATTTTACGAAAATCGTTGACGGCATGGGACGCGTTCCCAGCACTGCCGCCAACGCCCAGGAAGAAGATTCGACCACCTTCTGCCTTTACGGTCGCCAGCAATTCAGCCATCCGTTCAATCGCGCCGGTGTCAAGCTTCTGGATGATTTCTGCTGCTTCTTTTAGGTGTTGTTCAGCGTAGCTCATTGTCTCAGGTTCTCGCTAAAATAGGTTTCTGCTTCTTGTAGACCGCTATGGGATCCGATTTCATAAAAGCGTTCGGTGACTTCATAACCACCCAATTGGCCGCGCAGCGATAGGCTATGATAGAGGTCGGCGATATCGAAGACCTCTCCCGGTTCATATGTCTCGAGTGCGCTCGCTTGCAGTATCCCCAAGCCATAGTCGATATATTTCATATCAGGACTTGGCGCGCGCTTGTTGTATTCGATCAGTTGTCCGTCGCGAAACAGAACATTGCTTTTGTCCCACCGATCGCCATTCTCAAGGACCGTCATCAGGCCCAGTTTATTCGCAGAACGGAAGCTGGCTTCCACTTTTGAGAAGTCAATCGGCAGATAAGAGTCACCGTAGAGGACAAAGAAGCTGTCTGCCAACATGGGCAACGCCTGCCTTATCGCCCCACCAGTACCGAGCAGGCGCGGGCCATCCGGAGAATATTTCACATTAAGCCCGAATGATGCGCCGTCGCTCACAAGATCCTCAATCATCTCGCCGAGGTAACCAACGCAGAGCACGACGTCGGTCACGCCTTGTTCGCTCAGATAACGGAGCTGGTGGAAGATGAATGGCTCGCCTGCAACTTCTACGAGCGACTTTGGGATCTTTTCGGTGATCGGACGTAATCGTGTCGCTAGGCCACCCGCCAATATGCAGACGCTTAACATTACGAGGCCAGCACCACTTTGGCGCCCTCGAAGTCAAACCGGAACCTGACTTCTTCTAGCCCGGCGGCGGCCATCGCATGGCGAAGCTTGTTGCGATCCCTGGCAAGGAACATGAGGAAGCCACCGCCACCGGCACCTACGAGCTTTCCGCCCACGGCGCCATTCCTCATCCCGAGTTCATACCATTCGTCGATCTTAGGATTGCTCATTCCCCCGGAGCGGCGCTTCTTGTGTTCCCAATGCTCATGCATGAGCTCACCAAAAAGGATCGTATTGCCATCGACCAAAGCGTCGCGGCTCCGGTAGCCGAGCTCCTTCACATAGTGCAGGTTTCTGAGCATTTCAGCGTCATGTTGCTGAGATTTGACCTGCTGATCCTTGAGAATACCGCTGGCGCTACGAGAAAATCCGGTGAAAAATAGCAGAAGATTGTCTTCCAGATCGAACATCGTATCCATCGAGACACGAAGCGGCTCGGCCGATACTTTGTCGTCCTTATGGAAGGTGAAACAGGTCACGCCGCCGATAGCAGCGATATATTGGTCCTGTTTGCCGATCGGCTCGCCGAGACGATCGATTTCGATGTGGCATGCTAGCTCGGCAAGTTCTTCTTGGTGGAGATGACGCCGGCGATGTGTGTAGAGAGCCTTCAGAAGTGCGGTGGTGAAGCTTCCCGAGGAACCCAAGCCTGTGCCTGCTGGGATATCGGCAAGGGTCGTAATTTCCACCTGCGGCGTATTGAACCCAAGCATCTGGAGAGATTCACGGATAATCGGATGCTTAACGTCCGATATCTTATCAACGTGTTCCAGTTGGGAATATTTTAGATAGATGCCTTCCGTGAAAGGGCGCATCACTGTGACATATACGTACTTGTCGATCGCAGCAGAGACGAGAAAGCCTCCGTGATCCCGATAGTAGGAAGGCAGATCGGTTCCGCCGCCGCCCAAGGTGATGCGCAACGGACTACGCGCGATGATCATAGCCAGACTCCTGATAGATCTTTTCGATAATCTTCAACGACTCATAGGCGTCAGCGAGCCCTGCTGCGCTTGGGCGATCGAGCTTGATGTCGTCATAAAACTCTTCCAATTCGACCGACCACGAATTGTCAGCCATTGGATATTCCCATGATGTCGTTTCAGGCGGACCCATTTCGGGGAGCATGTGATAGTGGGTCAGTCGCTCTACACCGTAGCTGCCGCCGAGCCCTGAAATCTCGAGCTTGCCTATCTTTCCGTAGATCTCCATGGAAAACATGTTTTTCCATTCCGTGCACGAGACATGGAGGAAAGCCGCTTGCTTCCTGTCGGTCTTGAGAAGCATGAACCCATTATCGTCGACCGGCATGTCCCAGTAGTAGGTATTGGCGAACCCTGATACGTCCGCGAATTCGCCGAGGAACCAGCGCGACAGATCTATGAGATGAGGTCCCTGGTCGATGAGCTCGCCGCCGCCGGACAAGGCGGGATTTGATCGCCACTCTTTATCGTAGCCGATACGACCTCCGTGGCCGTAACGTGCGCGGATGAACATCAGCTCGCCGAGAGCGCCGTCGTGAACGATCTCCTTCGCTTTGCGCAACGCGCGATGGTAGCGATGGTTGAAGCCCACGTGCACCTTTACACCGGTTGCTTCAGCAGCCGCCATCACGGGCACAAGCTCGGCAGCAAAACGAGCCGCCGGCTTCTCCACGAGCACATGCTTTCCGGCTTGCGCTGCAGCTAGTGTCAGCTCTGCCAATGAGTCATGAAGTGTGGCGATTATGACAATGTCCACATCTGGCAAGTCCAGGACGTCTTGCCAATCGCTGAACGCACGTGCGCCACGGCTGGTAGCGAGCTTCTCGGCTCTGGGCCAATCCTTGTCTGCACACGCCACCAACTTTGCCCTGGCGCTGAGTGCCGCTGCTCGCTTTTGGCCGATCAATCCGCAACCGATGATGGCCACGCCGAATACGTCATCTGTCATCAGAACGAAACAACCTTGTCCTGCCGAAGTTGAGGTGCAACCGATAGCCTCTTGGTTGAGGCATCGGCAAGTTGTGATTCAAATTTTGGTTTCTTTTCCAGCAAAAACTGCCGATTGTGACGCTTATATTTCCGGTGAATGAAAGCCAACGTGGCTTCAATTGAACTGCCGAGGTGCAAAACGTCGACCGGGTCTTTTGCACCTAGCCGCGGCATTACTTGTCGCCCCAGGTGAAGCCGCGATCTCGACCCGTAATCCGACGTAATGTGTAGGCATCAGACTTCGCGAGTTCATCCTTATGTTCCGGCCAATGCTCCCAGTTGTCCCATACAGCACTTATCAACTTGCCGGTAATTCCGTCACTCGCTGCGGAAGCAAGGAAAAGGGCGAGTTCGGCGCCTCTCCCAATCGGGGCACCGCCGCTTTCCTTTTGCTTCAAGGCGCGCTCATAAAACGCCTGCCCCACCTTCTCGGGTCCGGCATCAAGCACCTCGTCAAGCATCCGCGTATTAAGCGCGCCAGGCGCGATGCAGTTGACGTCAATTCCTAGCCCGCGAACTTCTTCCGCGAGCGTTTCGGCAAAGCGCACGATTGCCGCCTTTGATGCGGCATAGGCGCTTATTCGGGGCAGGGGATTGGTCGCTCCCCCGCCTGATAGCTGTATGATCTTGCCGTAACCCTGCTGCTTGAAATGTCCAAGGAGCTCACGGCAAATTAAGACTGAGCCGAAAATATTGATCTCCATGGCCCGAACCCACTCGGACCAATCGACGGTTTCGATCTCGCCCTTTGGACCGTAGACGCCAGCGTTGTTTACCAAAACCTGGCAGCTTCCAAACTGCGACAGAGTGGCTTTTACCACCGCTTCGACATCAGCTTGTTTTGATACGTCTGCGGATAAACATGACAGCCTCTGCTCAGGCGTTGCCAGGGCCCGGAGCTCCGTCTTGGCAGCATCCAGTAGTTCGCTGTTTCTCGCGCATATCATGAGGTCAGCGCCAGCTGTGACGTATCTACGGGCAATCTCAAGTCCCAGACCTTGATTGGCGCCGGTAATGATTGCGACGCGGCCCTTAAGCGGCTTTTCTTGCACTAGGACATTCCTTCGGTCTGCGGGCTACCGACGGCGATGTAGGTTAAACCCAATGCCTTTGCCTGCGCTTGCACAAAGCGATTTGCGTCGATGACTGCCAGTTCTTTGCATTCGGGCATAGGCAGTGCCTCGATACGGTTTCGATACTCGGGCCACTCGGTTCCGATTACCAGAATGCGGGCGCCGCGCGCTGCCTCAACCGCATCTTGATGGCGGTGAACCGATCCCGCCCACCGCTCCGGCAATTCAGTGGCTGCCGGATCATGCACCTGGACTGCTGCCCCCTGCGCAATAAGCCAGTCGCATAGCTCGACCGATTGCGATCGCCGCAAGGTGCTTGTGCCAGGCTTATAAGTGAGACCCCATACAGCCACCTTGACCTCTGACAAGGCATTCAGCAGACCGCCAATTTTTCGGCGTGTCCATGTCTTGTGCTCGTCGTTGCTGACTTTGACAGAAGAAAGGAGCGGTGTCGCAAGGCCACCTTTGCCACCGCTTGCATCGCGAAGGAATTCGATGTCACGCGCCAGCGTTCCTCCGGCAAATGGTCCGCCCGGCGACAAATATGCCTTAGGACCGATGCGTGCCTCGGTCTTCAAACCGCGCTCGACTTCCTTTGCGTCGGCGCCGACCAACTCGCAGATGGCCGCGATCTCATTTGCGAAGGTCACCGATGTTGCGAGAAATGCGTTGATCGCATGTTTTGTCATTTCGGCCGATTCAACCGACATCCACTCAAGCTTGTCGGTCACCGGTGACAAGAGCACCGCAAGGCGTTCTTTCGTGATCGCATCCCGCACGCCTATGACGATTCTGTCCGGGCTAAGGAAGACCTTTAGTGCGCCGCCGAGACGCAAATTCTCGGGGCTGCATGCAAAGTGCAGATCATTGCGCCCGATCGACCGGGAATATGTCTCCAACGCCGCAATGGAACCAACGGGCATTTGCGACGAGATCAGCACGACGGCGCCAGACTTAAGATAAGGCAAGCTCGCCTCGATCCTCGATGAAACGTATCGCACATCTGCGCGATCATCATCGTCCACGGGCGTGTCGTAGGCGATCCAAAGAACATCGACTTCGGCCAACGCTTCAGCCGGATCGGTTGTGAAACCAAGCTGACTGCTGGCCAAACCTGCTGACAGAAGATCGTCAAGTCCGGGTTCCAGGAGCGGAGCCGCACCTTTTTTCAGGCCGGCGATGACCTCTGAATTGTCATCGAGGCCGATCACATCGTGGCCAACGCTGGCGAGGCACGCGGCAGTTACGGAGCCAAGGTGCCAAAGCCCCTGTACGCAAACCTTCATCTTATGTCCTTGCGTTAAAGACCCATTCGTTTGTCCGAAGGTATTCAACCGTCCTCAAAACACCGTCGCGGATTGAATACTTCGGCTTCCAGCCCAACGATTGGATGCGCTTGGTATCGAGAAAAATGAATGGGTTATCGCCAATCCAGCCGCGATCTCCGCCGCTATATTCCAGATTTGGGGACAGTCCCAATGTCTCACATATCCAGCCGATCGAATCGTTGACTTCGCAATAGCCGTCCACACCCAAATTGAAGATGTTGACCTTCGCTTCAGCCTTTTCCATCGCCAGCAGGATCGCATCGATGCAATCCTGAACGTAAAGGTAGGATTTGCGTTGCTTGCCGTTGCCGAGCACCGGAAGACGCGTTGGATCTTTGTTCAGCTTCTCATAGAAGTCGAAAACATGGCCATGCGTGTAGCGCTCGCCGAGAATGGATACGAAGCGGAAGATGCAGGCCTGGAATCCGAAGCCCTCGCAATAAGCCGAGATCAATCCCTCGCCAGCAGCTTTCGAGGCGCCGTACAGGGAAGTTTGTATAGGGAAGGGACCGTCTTCGGGTGTAGGAATGACTGGCGCCTCCCCATAGACCGAGCCGGTCGACGAGAACGCGATCTTGCGAATGCCGTTAGCGCGCATTGCCTCCAGCACGTTATAGGTCGCGATCGTATTCTGCTCGAGATCTTTGCGCGGATGCTCCGTGCCGAAACGAACATCAGCATTGGCCGCCAGATGAAACACTGCATCAGCGCCTTGAAAAGCGGTCTTCAAGAGGTCAAGATCAAGAATATCCATCTCGATCAGCCGGAAATTCCTATTTGCTAGCGCGCCCTCTAGGAAGCGACGTTGGCCGGTCGAAAAATTATCGACGCCGATGACTGCGTGTCCGTCACCGAGCAAACGATCGACCAGATTGCTTCCGATGAAGCCCGCGCAACCCGTCACCACAAATGTACTAGCCAAAACTACCCCCTGCTATGCTGAAAAACCCAGAGTTTCGTGACCCCATACCCCAGTCCAACTGTAACAGCAATCGCGACGCCAACGCCGATGTATGTGGACTGACCTGAGACATCAACCACGAGGTAGACGACGATCAAAGTGATTATATAGTTTAAAATTACCAGGCAGATGTAACGCAGATATTCCGTAAGTATTTTTTGACTCTTGCTTCCGAATGTAAAAATTTTGTTTGCGGAAAAATGGAAAATTGTTCCGCAAAAATATGATATACTTACGGATAAGGCGTGATGAATTTGCAGGATACTTACCGTGAAGAAGAGAATCGAGAAATACAATGCCGCAGTCAACGCTCCGACCAGAAGGTATTTTACGACCTGAAACCTTGGGTCTTGAAGAAGATTCATTGTTTACTTCGTCCCGTTGCTGTGGGCAGGGGCTTATACTCGTGAGTGAGGCTTCCATCCCCATCGCGGTGGCCACCAATAACGCGCATCAGAGCGTGGTGCTATTTTATGACCGTCATCGTCACTCGGACGCCAAAAAGAAGCGACATCCCTGATAGCAAATTGACCTCAATCTTCACCAACAGTTCCATGAGTGCGCTGCTTCTGGTCGAGGCGGCCTGACTCACGAACTCGCGGCCATTCCACACAGGCTCTTCGGTATACCCTTGGGGAGAGGGAAGCTTAAATGGGATCACGACTTCTGCTCCGCAAAATTAACCTGCCGATCGACAATGTACATGGGCCGACGCTTAACCTCGTCATAGATTCTACCGACGTATTCGCCGATAAGCCCGAGCCCAAGTAGCTGGACACCCGAGAAGAAGGTGACAATCAGAACTGTCGTCGACAGGCCGGCGGACAAATTTATGCCGATGAGCTTCTGGAGGACATACCACGCACCAAGCAAAAAGCTGAAGGCGGCAAGGATGAAGCCAGCAATCGACATCATGAATAGCGGACGCGAGGAGAAGCTGACGAGCCCGTTGAGACCAATCTTAAACGATCCGGTCAACCGGTTATAATTTCCTCTTCCAGCAAATCGTTCATCGCGGTCATACTCGATGAAGCCTTGCTTAAAACCAACGTACGCGACCAAACCTCTCAGAAATCCGTGCGTCTCATTAAGTTGCCGCAGCTGTTCGATAACGCGGCGCGTCATGATCCTGAAATCGCCAGTATTGCGCGGGATTTTGACGTCGCTCAGCTTGTTGATTACGGTATATCCGAAATGCGAAATTGTACGCTTGAACCAAGTCTCGCCGCGTCGGCTGCGACGCGTAGCATATACGACCTCGAAGCCCTCGGAGAGCTTGCCATAAAGCTGTTCAATCAGTTCCGGCTGATCCTGGAGGTCGACATCTATCACAACGCACGTTTCACCAGTGCAAGCCAGTATGCCTGCCATGGTGGCCGCGGGTTGTCCGAACCGGCGCGAGAACAACAATAGCTTGATATTGGAGTTACGATTGATCTCCTCGAGAATAACCTCTTCGGTACGATCCGGTGACGGATCCAAAGAAAAAATAATCTCGTATGATTTTCCCATTTTTTCGAACACCGCTTCGGCTCGGGCAAGAAAAGGACGGATGTTCGCCTCTTCTTTATAGACCGGTACGACGAGGGAAATTTGCGGTACCATGACAATCTTTCGTTTGGTATTGAACTTCTGTGAAGCCGATGATCTGAAGGCCGTAGCTGATATACAGTGGACGCCGTTTGGTAAAGACCAAGTGCTCATGAAGTTGTAGAGACATCTCGAGATTGAATATAGAATATAGAATCTGTGATGACGGCATCACCACTCCACATGCCGCACCCCGGAAGACCGGCGCCTCAACCTGGAGCAGGATTCGATCGCCATCATCGGGGGTATTGTGCCGGCATCAACAGGCTACTTCCCGCGGCGCTGGCGAAACTGCTGCGTTTGGTCCATACGGCCGACGCGATTCATCGTGCGATTTTTTCGGAGCGCTCTCTGCCGGTTTATCGACGACCGCAATCCCGAGCTTGAACACTAACTGCTCAAAGGCGCAATCCAGTGACCCCTAGAGGGAGATGCTAGGCGGTTCGCATGGCCGGACACAGCAGGCGAGTAAACCAAGGCCATCTCCTGGGTCGTCAAAATATTAAGGTCGAGTGGCCAAGATTCTGAAGAATGTCTTTTTGGACGTCCTGGTCCGTTTTGCCGACTACCCGACTTGGAGGTCGGTGAATAGCTGCATTGATGGCACAGCTTTCAAGACGTCAAAAGGGACCTCGAAGCGCCTACTCTCCGTATTGAGAAGGAGAGACAAATCCGATAGTAGGAGGCGGAAACCCCAGGGAGCGATGGGATGTTGCGCCTTGGAGAGTAGCCGCAATTGAGATCTCAAAGAACCAGTCCGAGTTCTTGCGAGGAACTTTAAGAGATCAAATAATATCCAATAAAAAACCTTAATCCTGTTTCCTTCGCACACTCCAAACTCGTAGACCGGGGGCTTCCACCGGCCTTCTTTCAACAGCAACGCGTCATACGGCACTTATGAAAAAGATATATTACTTAAGATCGGCTACTAACGTATGCGCTGTCCTGATAATCGTCGCATGTTTTGTCGCGCTTTTTTCGAATGAAATAATCCAAAATTATGTATTAAACTCAGATCAATTAACTATACCAAGTTTCATAGAGGATATGATCTATAATCAAAATTTCTCTATGTTTACGTGGATGGTCTCAAGGGCACCATATTTTTTTCCTGATACGTTGATATATTTTGTTTTAAGGATCTTACTGCGAGATATATACTTATCAATATTTGCGATGGGGATTTGGCATCTGTCGCTTCTGGCATTTTCTGCTCGTTTGATTATTCGCCAGGCCATCGTAGAGAGGTCGACATCGGACTTTGCTTGGATCTTGTTTTTGATCTTGTGCCTTCTGACGATTTCCGCCGTGGCGTTCGAGCATGTCGAAACGCTAGTAGCGCATCCATTTTTGCCTATAGCGCATGGTACGTCAGTCATCTGGGGGCTCATTGCATTCCGCGCTTACGAACAAGTCCTGGCCCGCGGGAGGATATGGCGGAGAGGCCTGATGATTGTTGTGTTTTTGCTAGGAATATTGTCGGATAAGTTTTTTGTCGTATTCTTCAGCGTGCCATATGCGGTGTCGCTTTTGGTGGTGAACCCCAGCGCCACCGGAGTCCGTAGGTTTGTTTTGTTTATTTTAGAAACCTGCGCAGCGTTTGCGCTCGTTTTTCTGGCAGAGCGAATGCTCATCGAACAGGTTATGGATCCTGTGGCATTTCGGCCAGTGGCTCGTGTAGCCTCGATTCTAACGGTTGCGTCCAGATCACCCGGACTAGCAATTCTTCTCTTTGCTGCTTCAATACCAGCGGGACTCTTCGTGGTTCGCTGGCTGAGATGGAAAATAAACCACAGCGTCGCAATGCCGGAAGCTATTGCGCGCGCATGGATTTTCTTATCTCTTCTCACCATTTGCGGCCTTGGCGCCGGCATATTGCTCTGGCGGGAAGACCAAGTTGGTTACGCACGTTATCTAGTCGGCATGCAGATAGGCGGGCTAATATTGGCTGCCATGATATTGGCCCAATGGCTTCGCTCCAAAGGCAGTCTTTCACTCGGAGTACTTGCCTGCCTCACGACTCTTTGCATGGTTTCACTTTCACAAAGCAACCCAGTGAATCTTGACAAGCCATTTTTGCAACGCGCCAAGACGGCAGACACGCTGGCCGCGTGCCGAGAAAATCTGCACCTTAAATCTGGACTGGCGCAGTATTGGTTAGCTCGAAAACTGTCCAGCATGACCAACTGGGATATTCAAATAAACCAATTGGAACCTGCGGTGCCGCGACCATTCTTTTGGGGAAGTAATCTCCAGTGGTACTACTATGACATGAAATCGGCGCAGCCATCAGTCACAAATTTCGTTATTGGCAATGGCTTCGAGCAGACAGATATTGTCCGATACCTTGGGGAGCCCACATACAAGGCGAACTGTGACGAATTCCAAATCCTAGTTTATTCGGATCCAGATGAGCTGCGCAGCAAGATATCCAATTATCTTTATCTGAACGCAGTTGCTCAGCAAGCTATGAAGCATTTTCCGAGGTCTTTTAGGCCTGACCAAGTCAAATACGAGTTGTCGGTGGTAAGTCACCAAATTGGCAGCTTAGATGGCGGTATTCTTGATGCCGTGGCACCACGTGATCGCGCTGGTTTCCTATTCTTCGGCCCTTACATTCACCTGGACAAGGGGCACTATGAGACATCGATTGAATATTCGTGCGCTGGCAATACCTCGGAGAATATTTTTGACGTCGTTGCCAATCAGGGTAAAGCGCAGTTTGCCCGTGAGGACATCCGTGCCGGTGATTTGCGCTGTGATGGCAATCGCCGTACATTGACGCTGACGTTCGATTTGAAAGCTTCAGCCGACAACATCGAGTTTAGAGGATATTATGGCGGGACTGGTAGTCTGAAGATCTTTGAAATAAATTTGCCGCACCGGCTGTGAACCAAGTACCTCTTCTCGATTTTGTTGGATGTTGGTATCCGCTTATGGTCCCCAAGCGATGAGGTAATTGTGGACAAATTACCCGCCCACAATGCGGAGGGCGCCAGGCAGGCGAAGGTGCTGGTTGATGTGGGTTAGAAAGTCGGTATGAATGCGGCCATGCCAAAAGTGATACGTGACATCCAGGTTCTCCGCGCCATAGCGATAACGCTGGCTATTTTTTCTCACCTTTCGTGGCTCAAAATAGCCTGGTACAGCCAGTTGAATAAAAATTTCAACCCATGGGTGGGAGTCGATCTCTTCTTCGCCATTTCCGGCTTCGTTATCGGTCGGGAACTATTGGAAATGAAGAGCCGGAATGAGCGAAAGGCAGCATTCTTTTCGGCATTCTGGATAAAACGTGTCTTCCGCATACTGCCGTCAGCATGGTTTTGGGCCACCTTTGCACTTGCCGCAACGATGGCACCCTACGTTTTTGACGGGGCCGGATATTTGGCCGGCACCTTGCCTGAGTACGGGTGGATGATGCTCCAGATAGGGAATGTCCATTATGCCATGTGCACGCCGACCTGCGGAGGCGGTTCAGTGTTTTACACGGCCTACTGGTCCCTCGGGCTTGAGGAGCAATTCTATCTTGTCTTGCCCTTTGTGGTGTGGTTCTCGGGGCGCAACACGCTGGTTGGCATCCTGTTTGGGGTAATCGCTCTTCAGTTTTTTGTCGGCAGACCGCATGATCCGCCCAACGCGCTCTGGTATTTCAGAGCGGATGCATTGGCGTGGGGCGTTCTGATCGCGATCGCAGCGAATGAAGCCAACTTTCAGCTACCAAAGCAGAGAATAATGTATGTCATCGCGGGAGCCATACTTATTGCCGCGATGACGGTTGTTCCCTCTACTGGTCTAGGAATGTCGACCGCCCTTGTTGCGGTTTTTGCTGCTGGGCTCGTCTACATTGGCAGCAGGAACCGGAATTATTTCGAAGCTGGGCGGCTGTCTCCGATCGTTCAATGGCTAGGGGCTCGATCATTCGGCCTCTATCTCGTGCATCTCCCGGCGATCGGCCTGACACATTGGATCATGACGAATCCATTAGCCGGCGCAGAGCCCTACGACGCGCTTTCGCTGTTGCCGCTCGTCATTGCCTCCGCCCTGGCAGGATGCGCCGCAGAGTTTAACTACAGGCTGCTGGAGCGGCCTTTGCGCAAGGTGGGGCGCAGAATAGCCCAGCGCATCGAGACCTAGCCGATAAAGGCAAATCAGATCATCCACAAGGCGCCTTTTCGTTTTAAGGAAAAACCATGGATCAAGCAAATTTTTGCCTCGGTGCGCTCCACCGTATGACCGTATATCCTTCTTCAGGAGTGAGGTGGCTCGCCCTACACTGCTGAAGAAGGATATACGGTCTTACCCATCGAAACGCATTCTCGAAACTCAAGGCATTTACTTCGCAGCCGCAGTTTGACCCGGAGTAAAAGGGGATGTGCTCTAGACTTAGTAAAAGACTTTTTCGATCCAATATTATGCCGGAGTTTCAGGTGTAAGGCGCACTTTAACTAATATTGCCGCAGCCGAGCTTCTCGCTCGACTATAGCCTTTTTGAATATCGCTTCAAGCTGGAGCGCACTCGTTCGCCAATTGAATCGAGTTGCATTCGGTCGGGAATTTTCAGCTAACCTAGCATGCAGGAGATCGTCAGTCGCGAGTCTCTGCAGGCCGTCCCGTATCGATTGAACGTTGTCGGGATCCACCAGGATCGCCGCGTCGCCCGCGACTTCTGGCATCGACGACGTGTTTGAGGTCAACACGGGAACTCCCCACGAGTTGGCCTCTATTATAGGAAATCCAAAACCCTCATATAGGGATGGCATCGCAAGAAACCTCGCATGGCCATAAAGTTCCGTCAGATCGGCGTCTGACACATAACCCGTAAGTCGGACAAGCGCTTCAATTCCCAGTTCTGCAATAAGCTGTTTTAGATCACCTAGCCGCCAGCCTTGGCCACCAGCAAGCACAATAAGAAATCCATCTTTTGTGGATTCAGGAAGTGAAGCGTAGGCTTGCAGCAGCCTATGGAGGTTTTTGCGGGGCTCAAGCGTGCCTACAAAAAGAATGTAAGGGCGATCAATACCAAACCGCGAGAGGTCTGTCGGCTCTTTCTCGCCGCCAATCGCGGTTAATCCGGGATAAATGATGTTCAGTCTTTTGTCACATCCGGGAAACTGATCTTTCAACACATCTGCCGTCGCGGCGGAAACGGCAACAATCTCATCGGCAACGGTGACCCCCGGTCTCATCAGCCAGCGATCGGCCATCCAGGTCTGCCATTGCATGGTTTTGGCCATGTCCCGCCAAACGAGATCGTGAATTGTAATCACGCGCGCAATCCGGCGGTTGAGAACGAAAGGCAGACGATGTGCCGGCCCCCAAAAAACGTCGATCTTATCCTTCGCGGCAAGGCGAGGGAGTTCGGTTTGTGCCCAGATCATGCGCCTGATTCCTCCGGGAAAGTGCGATACGCACAGCTTCCCCGTTGGTAGCACCTTCAGATTGGAGTGCGGAGCTTCGGGCAAGTAAAAATGCAAGTCGTGACCGAGCAGCGCAAGATGACGGCTCATTTCCAGGAGATACCGCCCGATGCCGGTCATGCTGGTTACAAAATTGCGTGCGTCGATGCCAATTTTCATCCGCCTAATACCACCCATGCTCTGTTATGCATCATGACCAGGTCACAGTACCACTCGCAATGGATCGCTCCACCAATGCGCGGCCTCCTGAACAAGACCTATTTCGGCAAAAGCGCCGCCCTTCATTTTGAGATCCTGGGGAATCTCGACGCAAACATACAGGCTGTCACCTGGCACAAGTACGAAAGGAATCGAAGTTCGGGAACTATCGGCGGAGATCATGCTTCCGTCCTTTGCGAAAACGCGATACCTCGCCGTCACTGCAAACGAGCCATTCTCAGCGCCGGCGCTCGTCCATAGCTTTGCCGATAGATTGCTGATCCGGACCGTATATTTCAGCAGGCGGCGGTCGCCGCTGGCAATCGGTCCTTCTATCAGTTCGAGTTTGTGCTGGGTGTCGCCCGAGCGCAGTACCTCTTGCATTCTGGTGTTGCCGATGTCACTTATCGGCACGTAGGTTCTGTTTGAGGCGGGCCTGTATGTCCGATACCAGTCATCGCCAAGTACAATCCGCTGCAATTCGTCGGCACTCTCCTTCCAGCTCAACCAGTTGTCGTCTGCTCCCGCGTTGGGCGGATCACGGTGTGATGTCAAGAACTCTCGGATAGTCTCTGCGAGAGCGGCTGGTGAACCCACTGTGAAGAAACGGCAATTCTGGCCGCGCGCGGCAACCTCGCGAAAAACGGGGATATCGCTAGCGATAACCGATTTGCCGAAGTGACCGGCCTCAACGATGGGAAGCCCAAAACCTTCGGCGTATGAGGCTGCGATGAGGGCATCGCTATCGGCATACGCTTTCTGCAGTTTCTCATCGGAAACGCCATTAAACCAGAATAAGCGCTTTCCATACTCGGGATGACTTTCAACGCGGCGAAGGAGATGTTCTACCCCCCAACCGGGCTTTCCGACAATCGTCAGCTTGACATCCAGTTCTTCGCTCCACAGCAGGTCGAAAGCATCCAAAGCAAGCGCATACCCCTTGCGCGGCTCGAGCGTCCCGACCATGAGAAAGCTCGGACGTTCGTCTTGCCGCACGGGATCAATCTCGGTGGCACCGCCTTTTTCGGCGAAATCTGCTCCCAGATGCCAATAACCTATCTTCATTTCTCTCGGAAACTGGATTGCTTCGAGAAAGGCAGTGAGCTCGTCGGCGACGGCCTTCGAGATGCAGATGAAGGCCGTCGAATAGGACAAGGCTGTCTGGAACCAAGTGGAAAAAATTGGCGGCATCGTCGGGTTGCAAAATGCCGGAAACCGAAGCGGAATAGTATCGTAGAGGCACGAGATTACGTGGGCTCCTCGCAAGCGGGCAGAGCGCAACGTCATATAGTGGTGTCTGTAAAACTCCCAGGAACTATCTAGCATCAAAATCAGGTCGTCGGAGGAGAAGTCCAGCCGATTATCTTCCGTGAAGGCGCGCGGGCGGGCTGACTTCTCCAGAGTACTGGGAATGCTGAACCAGCCATCGGATGAATCGCTATATGCAATTACCTTTTCGATCCCATCGCTCTTACTTTCGTCCTGAGCTCCGAGATTGGCGCAGATGTTTTTGACCACACGTTGGATGCCAGTTTTGTGGTCGATGCGATACGTGGCTGTCGCATCGACGATGAGGCGTGTGCCGGTGGAGATTGCTTTTTCGGAGCGAGCCAGGGTTTCGGCGATTGCATCGGCCGGAACGGCTGTACGTTCGAGGTTTCTGAGCACAGCCTTTTGGATCGCCGACGGAGAGGCTTCGGCGCTGGCAGGTCTCACGGTGCCGGCAACTGCAGCTTTTCTCAAAGCCTCGACCGCAATGGCTGCAGATTTTGCCCAACTGAATTCTTGAGCATGGCAACGCTGCCTTTCGGCGACCGCCTTTGTCGCCTCCGGATGGGTAAGGGCATGTTCCATGACCCGAGCGATGTCATTCACATCGGCTGGATCGAACAGGAGTTCTGCGTCGCCGATGACCTCCGGTAAAGCGCCGGTGTTCGAAGCGATGATGGCGGCGCCACAGGTCATAGCTTCCAGGGCAGTCAGACCGAAACCTTCAAGCAAGGACGGCTGAATTGCCAGACCTGTCGCCTTATAAAGTGAAACGAGCTGGCTGTCGGTGACATGGCCGAGAGCTACAAGGTCCTTTTCTGGAAGGCCAAGCTTCTTCCAACGGTCCTCCTCGTCCTTTAGGAGCGCTCGGGGATGATCTCCGGCCAGGACGAAACTATAGCGGTCGCGCACATCTGATGGGAGCTGCGCGAAGGCTTGGATGGCGGACTTGACATTCTTCCGCCAGTCCAGCGCGCCTACGTAGAGGATGAAAGGCTTCTCGATCGACTTCGGCATCTTAGCATCGTGATGTTCGATCGCGTCGATGAAATCCTTCGAGACGCCGGCGAGTATGTTAATGGAGCGATCGTTCTTTGAGATTTCAACACATTCGTTGCGAGAATATTCCGAGATACAAAGGTTCAGGTCATATCGCGAATAGAGCGCGAGGCGTCGATCGTAATATGCTCGCATCGCAGAAGAGGTGAGATATTGCTGCGGATAGCGATAGGGGATTGCGTCGTAGAAGATGGAAGCAATTGGTATTCCCGAGATGTCATTCGGAACAAGAGGGACAGCCTTTTCTCCGACACCTTCGAAGGGGCTTGAGGAGAGCGCTATATCGGGCTTCAAACAGGCGACATGATAGGCAAGTGCAACCTCGCTTAACCGCCGTTTTTCCGTATAGCCGTTGACCGCTTCGCCTCCTTCCGCAACGCCATGCCACATGTGGATGTTGCCGGGCTTGATCCATTTCTGCAGATGATCGCGCGCTGCCAGGGCTTCCAACGGCATAGCAGCATTGAGCGAAACAAGAAGTTCAACGTCGGGATGATTGTCTACAATTCCAAGTAGCAGCTCCTGTACGTACCGCCCGATCCCTCGCAATCTGCTTGCCGTTTGGAAACACTGACCATCAATCCATAGCCGCATAGGCTGTTATCTTTCACTTTTTGTTGGAATATCTTCGAGCAGTTGCTTCCACTGGCCTGAAGTGCCTTTGGGCGCGTCGATATACCATTCTGCCTCGCGACCGACATCCAAACCGTGCGGCGTTACACCATATCCGCGCGATCTCGCAAATGCTTCCAGCAGGCCCCTAAATTTTGGAAAGCGATAAAGCAGCCGAAGGCATCTGTCCTTCCATTCGGGATGGCGGGAAAGCCAGCGAATGATCTGTTCAAGCAGGATCCTTACACCTCGCCGGGGCAGTCCGAGCAACCGGGCATTCAGAGCGTTGATTTTGCGCAGAGGGCGCGTCAGTCGCCATGAAAGGCTGTGGTGGGCCTCATACAGCTGCGCGCCTATGATCGCCTCGCGGCCACGCGATGCGGAAAGTTCTTCTTCAAATATGTGGATCCGTCGATCGCCTTCTAGGATGTCTCCCTTAACTTGCAGAACGATTCGGGCCTGCTCCGCGCGCATCTGATCGCGCTCAGCCAACCGCGACTGCAACACAGCCGCGTAGGTTGTATGCTCCGCGAGCACAAAATCATCGAAGACATTCGGACCGGGGCCGAAGAAACGCAGAAGTTCCTGATGTTGATCGCTCACGTAGAAGCGGCTCAGACCGTCGAAATAGACAAATTGGTAACCCATGCCGAGCAATTTTGGTTCCCATTTTTCGTAGTTCGTTTCCTGCGAATTCGGCAGCGTACTTTCCATGACGACGATCCAAGGTCGTGCAGGAGATGGTGCCCAGCTGTCAATGACCGATGCTTCCATGCCTTCCACGTCGACCTTAAGCCAATGGATTTCCCGGTCTCCACCCTGCGCGAAAACGGCTGATAGAGGCATGAGCGGAACATCGGTTTCGACCACGCTGCGGCCGGCAGCTTTATGCTTCATCGCGCTATCGCGATCGCTGGTGCTTAGGCCGGTTTCTGGAACCTCAAAAAAACGGATGGAGCCATTGCCGATTCCAATTGCGGCTTGGATAACAATCTCGTCCGGTCGGTCCTGCCGCATCTTTTCGGCATAATGCATCGTTGCCTCGGCGTGAATACCGCGCCAGCCGTTTTCATAGAAGCAGCGGCTGACCGAATCGATGACGGGGTCCTGAGCACCAATATCTATGTAGAAGCCATTTTCGATATTCTTCAGTGCTCGCCAGAGAATGACGTCTTCGAAATTTTGTGCTTGGGAGATAAACATTATGGTTCTGGAAACTCTCCTACTCGTCTCGACTGCTGGTCTAGGATAGACCACAGTGCCCCAAGGCGGAATCGTGCAAAGTGTCCCCGCAACTCTCCCTCGATTGAGGCGATGATGAAATGTCGGCAATTCCAGATGCATTTCAGCAAATCTCTATCTCCGGCCCTTAGGCAACATGATGCGTGGCGCATCCCGGCATTATCGAGACTTCACCCGCAGATGCCACTCTGCCAAGACGTCATTGAGTGTGTCGCGCAACTCGATTTGCGGCTTCCATCCAAAAGCCTCCAGTGCAGCCTCGTTCCGACCCGATGCAATCGGAACTTCAGAGCTCCTCAAGCGTTGGGGGTCGATTTCAATATCGACCTGTAATTTTGACAGCTCTATGAGGATATCGAGTATCTCGCGAATTTGTGTCGGTCGGCCTGACGACAGATTGAATGCTTTGCCAACGACGTTTGGCCTGAGACTGCTGAGCGCGGCGTCGGCATAAACCCGCACGACATCGCGCACATCAAGAAAATCTCGAAATCCCGAAAGATTCCCGACGCTAAGAGTGGGAGCGCGAAGGCCTGCTACAATCTCAGCAATCTGCTTCGCAAATGCGGGTACGACATAGGCGTCGGTTTGGCCCGGACCGGTATGATTGAAGGGCCGAAAGCGGATTGTTTTCAGTCCTTCATAGGCGAGCTGGCCGAGCAGGATGTCTGCAGCGGCTTTCGTTGCTCCATAAACGCCCATAGGCTTGAGCGCAGTATCCTCGTCGACCGGCACCCCGGCCCTTTCAATGAAAGAGGCACCGTATGACTCGGAGCTACCCGCAAAAATGAAACGCGCATTCGGTGCGAGTTCCATTGTCGCGTAGGCGAGATTCATCGTTCCACGAAAGTTTACGTCCCATGCACGATCGGGAGCATTGCGAGCATCAGCGGGGGCGGCAATTGCTGCAAGATGAATGACCGCCGAGGGGCGCGAGGCTCCGATAAGCGCCATAGTCTGGCCCTTATCGGAGATATCTGCAGTCAAAGCCGACGCCTCGCCGTGACCTGCGGTCAACACCGTCAGATCGATATCGCCCAGAAGTCGGCGACTCTCAAGCTCGCGCACCAACCAAGCACCAACGAAGCCGCTGGCGCCAGTTATGAGAATGCGATGTTCGCGAGGCATGGGTACGACCTAAGAGCTGGAACTAAGTACTATTTCTTGAGCCGCTTCAGATCGGCTTCAACCATCTCGACAATCATCTCTTCGAGCGGGATCTTGGCCTCCCAGCCAAATTTCTGCCGAGCCTTGGTTGAGTCGCCGAGGAGGATGTCTACTTCCGCGGGGCGGAAGAGCGTGGGGTCGATGATGAGATGCTTATCCATATCGAGGCCAGCATGTTTGAAGGCAATCGCACACATATCGCGTACTGTCGTTGTCCGTCCCGTCGCAATGACGTAATCGTCGGCGACATCCTGCTGCAGCATCAGCCACATGGCGCGGACATAATCCTTGGAATGGCCCCAATCCCGCTTCGCATCGATATTTCCGAGGCGCAGTTCCGTCGCGAGGCCGAGCTTGATCCGAGCGACGCCGTCGGTGACCTTTCTGGTCACGAACTCAATGCCACGCAATGGAGATTCGTGATTGAACAAAATACCGCTCGAGGCATGCAGGCCAAAACTTTCACGATAGTTGACCGTTAGCCAATGGCCATAGAGTTTCGCAACTGCATAGGGCGAGCGCGGGTAGAAAGGAGTCGTCTCCGATTGCATTGGCTCCTGAATAAGACCATACATTTCGGAAGAAGACGCCTGATAGAAACGGGCGCTGGGGCTTTCCAAACGAACGGCTTCAAGGACATTCGTCACACCGAGACCAGTAACTTGTCCCGTCAAAAAAGGCTGCTGCCAGGAGGATCTCACAAATGACTGGGCAGCAAGGTTGTAGACCTCGTCCGGCTTGACGTCCCGCATGGTTCGAATGAGGCCGGAAAGATCCTGGAGATCTCCGTCGACAATTTGAACGTCACGTTCGATACCCAGCCATTGCAGGCGGCTAAGATTGACGTCGGAAGTGCTGGACCGGCGAGCGAGGCCGTGAACCTCGTAGCCATTTTTCAACAACAACTCCGCGAGGTAGGCGCCATCTTGACCTGTTACACCCGTTATCAACGCTCTCTTCGCCACTTTACTGTCTCCGTTGTTGCCACGGCTACAACCTGCATTGAGTCAAACAAGCACAATGCTGCCCGGCGTCGCTGCGGTCGGCTGCCAATTTTCAAGCGCCATTTAGCCCGTTTGAATTCTGATGACAACGACTAGCAGTAATTTCTTCAAGATCAGGCATCCTCCGAGGTGGAGAAGTGTGCAATTGAGAAGAGGTGCCTAGGCATCACGAGAAGTTTTGGCAGGTCGCAAGCCGCAAACCCGGTAACTGACACTACGTCGGCTCGCGTCGGTGGTCGACCTTTGGTTGTCGTTGATGACGACCAGGCTTCACTGCATTTTTACGCCGCCAAGATCCCAGCCAATTGTCGTCGAGCCATTTGCGAATGTTTGCTGCAATCTTGTAGCTGCCAGAAGGTAGGGATCAGCCGGGCGGTGTATTGGGATACTTTAATTGGAAGAAAAAGTACGTTGGCATGCCCGCGCCAGAGAACCTGAAGCAGCGGGACGTGCACGCGATGGAAGAAGATCGTTTCGGACCTGGCGTTGCTTCGCATCCGATCCATGCAGGACATTGACGTTTACAGGATTCCAAACCGGCGTTGGCAGCAAAGGGCGCGAACAATTCTTCGGGCAACCTATGAGTTCGAAGTGGCGGTTTCAGCGTTGCTCGCATTTACTACAACGGCGAGACCGAGGTCGCGAATAGTTTCGGGATCTCGCCATTGAATTTTGACGGCCAATAGACCTCGGTTTCATAGACTCCGAGCGGTGTGAATCGAGAGGTTCACGTATTGTCCTGCGAGAGGCCGGGATGATGTCCCAGGGAGTGGTGTAGCTCGGGCGATCGCCGTGCCTTCCGGACAGGGCCGGGAACGGGTCAGCTTGCCGCAGCAGGCAAGTTGATGAGCGGATCATCGCTCATTGTCGCGATGGTCTCAAGTGTCACGTAGCGCGAACGCTGCACAGCCCACTCGTCGTTCTGCTCCAGAAGCAAAGCGCCCACGAGCTTGACGATGGCATCGTCGTTTGGAAAGATGCCGACGACCTCGGTCCTTCGCTTGATTTCTCCATTCAATCGCTCAATCGGGTTCGTGCTGTGAAGCTTGGTCCAGTGCTGCTTGGGAAAGGTCATGTAGGCGAGGACATCTTCCTCGGTACTGTCCATGAGACCAGCAAGTTTCGGCACTTTCGGCCTGATCTGGTCGGCGACGTTGCGCCACTGTTGGCTGGCCGCTTCCGGGGTGTCTTGGGCAAAGGCCGTCGCAATGAAGGCTGAGACCACGCGTCGGCCACTCTTGCCGGCATGAGCCAGGGCATTGCGCATGAAGTGAACTCGACATCTTTGCCAGGTGGCGGAAAGGACTTTGGAGACGGCCGCCTTGATGCCTTCATGCGCATCGGAGACGGCGAGCTTGACGCCGCGCAGACCGCGCCGAGTGAGCTTGCGCAGGAACTCCGTCCAGATTGGCTCGGCCTCAGAGGTGCCGATTTCCATACCAAGTACCTCGCGACGACCATCGGTGTTGACACCGACGGCGATGATGACAGCGACCGAGACGATGCGTCCGCCACGTCGGACTTTGAGGTAGGTCGCATCGATCCAAAGATAGGGCCAGTCGCCTTCAATCGGACGCTCAAGGAAGGCTTTGACCTTATCATCGATCTCCTCACAAAGCCGCGAGACCTGGCTCTTGGAGATGCCACTCATGCCCATCGCCTTGACCAGATCGTCCACCGAGCGGGTCGAGACGCCCTGGATGTAAGCCTCCTGGATCACGGCGGTCAGAGCCTTCTCGGCCATGCGGCGCGGCTCCAGAAAGCTCGGAAAGTAACTGCCGGTGCGAAGCTTTGGAATCCGCAGTTCGACGGTGCCAGCTCGGGTCTCCCAGTCACGATCGCGATAGCCGTTACGCTGAGCAAGTCGAAAGTCATTCTTCTCGCCGTAGGCCGCACCGGTCTTCGCGCCAACCTCCAACTCCATCAACTTCTCGGCGGCAAAGCCAATCATCTCGCGCAGCAAATCCGCATCAGCGCTCTTCTCAACAAGCGAGCGGAGGTCCATCATGTCATTGGTCATCGGTGGTCTTTCCATCAGGTTGTGCTTGAACAACCCAACCCTACCGGAAAAAGCCGATGACCACCGCTATCCTGCTACACCACCTCGCGGGACGTCATCGAGGCCGGTAAACGATATTACTTCGAGCTACTCATCTCCTGCAGTGCCAACAACGTGATGGGCATCCAAGCACCTTGCATCAAAGGGGAAGGGTAGGTTGCGGATAAGCTCGTCAGATGGGATGCTCCCACACCTTCTTCTCGCCAATCTGCATCGCAACCTTCGTCATTTTCTGGCTGAAATTAACGGGCCCTAACTCTGGACTTCTGTCGGCGCGTTGTCTATGCAATTGCGAGTTTTACGCCGAGAAGGTCTCTGTTAGGTCCGATTGATCCTCTGAAAAGTCGAGTTCATGGTATCCATGGCATCTAGTCCCAATCAGTCTGCATCCAAACGCGTTCTTGTCGACGGTCGAGTTTATTCATCAGGTGCCTTCGACCGTGGAATGGGACGGTATGTCACTCACCTCATTGAGCAAATTGAGAAAGCAGGCTACCAGGTCACTATTCTTCTCTACCGAGATTGTTATCTAACGCCTGACTCCCCACTTTTTTCGCGCTACGGCGTTCGCTTTGCCAATTACTCGCCAGAAGATTCAAACCAGGACTTGGCAAACCGGTCCAAGCGAATGCATGAGTTTACCGCGTATCTGTCGGCGCTTCTTGAGGCAGAGGGGTTCGACTCTTACGTAGATGCAACTCCGTTTCTCGGACCGGCTCGACTCGATATTTTCTCATGCCCTGTCACAGCAGTTTGCTATGATTTTATTCCATTGAGGTATCCTGACTCTTATTTGAACCATGAGTTAGTGAAAACTGAGTACTACAATGGCTTGGCTCGATTATCGAAAGCTGACCATATAGTTTGCATCTCTGAAACGGTTCGCGACGAAGCGATTCGCTATCTTGGGATCCACAGCGAAAGCATCAGCGTTGTGTGTCCCTCGTTAGAAGAGCGTTACTTTTCGCCGATCGCCGCATACGCTCCATCCGTTGGCCAAGGGTATCTCTTCGCAATTCTTGGGTCGCACAAATCCAAAAACCCCAAAGGTTCCGTGGAAATATATGGGCAGCTTTTGCGTTCTCGCGTTATCGACGTTCGATTGAATGCGCCAAAGCAGGATCAATTTGACGCACTGTTCCAAAATCAAAAAGTTCCCGCCGGCGCACAGTTTACCGTCTCCGTGACCGACGAAGAGAAATTTGAGCAGCAATCTGGGGCCAAAGTAATCGGGCATTTGTCACTGGAGGAAGGTTTCGGAATTCCCCTATTGGAGGCTGCATTCCTTGGAAAAAAGATTCTCGCTTTAGACACGCCTATTAATCGGGAGTTGCTGAAAGCGGGTACTGAGGGACGAGACAGCGCTGTATTCTGGCTCCCTCCTCGCAATCAAGTGCTGAATATACAGGCTTTCTTGCAGTTCCTGGAGATGCCAGTCGATCCGCAATTTCATGAATCAATACGAAATGCATTCATTACTCACTGGGCTGCATCATCGGACATAGCGGCAGATGCATTAGGCAAGGCTGCAGTAGCCTTTAAAACCTGGTGGGAAAAAGCCCAAGCCAAGATATTTTCTTCTATTCCCGGCTCGTCGTGCGGCGTTGCAGACTACTCCGTCGCGTACACTAGAAGTGCCACCGGAAACATAGCGTTTTTCTATTCTGAAGGTCAGCAACAGAATATCTCGCACCTTAGGAATGTTCGCGTTTTTACTTACCTCGATTTCAAGCGTTTCACTCGATCAAAACACGCAAAGCTAAAAGGTTTATTCAACTTCGCATTTTCATCCGCGCTAAATCCTGGCATTGAATTAATGCGAACCTCTTCACAATCTGGGGATGTTTTGCTAATTCACGAGCGCCGTTATTTTGATGGGTTGCGCGCGATGCAGCTTGCAACGGGCCAAGTAGAGAGCTTGCTTCTAGATATCACCGGCAACGAGCCCGATGAGAATCGCACAAAACTGGCGATCGATTGCGTTTTCCGCCCAGAGTTCAATAGCCGAAATCAAATTGCAAAGCTGGGGGCCCCAATATCTTCTGGTTGGCTGAGCGAACTGCCTATCCGGGCGGTTTCACACCTTTCCCCTGCTGTAGTAGAACAAATGCGTTTGCAAGAAACTGTCATGCCAGGGTCAGTCATCAACGACTTGCAAGCAATCGAAGAAACGTTTGAGTTTGTCCCGCTCGGAATTGATGATCGTCGAAATCCGGCAGTTGACAGGGCATCTCGGCTACTGCGTGTGCAACGCGGTGTGCAGATGGACGATATCGTCGTTGGCCACCACGGCCTAATATTGAATGACCTTAAGCGGCTCTGGGATGTGGCAAGCGCGATAGTCGCGGCTGCATCACAACGAGAAAAGTTGGCCGCGGACAACCGACGAATTTTCTTCTTCCTTGTCGGGAAGGTCATCGACACAGAACTGTTTGAACGGATTCAACTAGCATTTGCAGGCGTAGGCCTCGGAGGTAGGCTAATTCATAGCAATCCCGCGTATGAAGACGACTTCGACGCCGAGATCGCCGCGTGTGACGCCGTTGCATGTTTTAGAACGCAGACCCGTGGTCAGCTTTCGCATGTGTTTGTGCGAGCGTTATCGTTGGGCACCCCCGTACTTGTTAACGAACGCAGCGGTTACGGTTATGATCCACGCACCACCATTCGAGAAGATGATGTTACAAATGGTATTTTTGCTGCATTGGATCGCCTAGCCGATCCAGGGCAATTGGCCGACATGCGTAAGTCCGCCAGACAGCACTATGAATCACATCATCGCGGTGACGCAAGTCTAAAGAAAATCCTTCGCGAAAGTTAAAAATGGTCCACTTACCGTACACGAAAATCATAGACATCGCGGATTTTAGCAATCCACTTCTGTTGCCGCATTTGGAGGATATTGCGCGAGGGGAAATGCTTCGTTTTGGGCTGGACAAGCCCGAGATTGTTCCCGACTCAAAGCAGTGGGAATGCGCCATGATGCTGCGCACACTGAGTGATCATGGTGTGCTACGGCCAGGCGCGGTGCTTGCTGGAGTCGGTGCAGGAACAGAAGAAACGACCTTTGCTATTGCCGCGAAAGGTTGTGTGGTCTTCCCAACTGACCGCTATCTTGAAACTACACCTTGGTCGGATGTGGCGCCCGCTGGCATGATGGTCAGGCCCAATCAGTTTTCGCAATTTGATTGTCCGCGCGGTTCTATTATCCCAGTGCATTCCGACGCGCGAGTGCTGTCTCTTCCGTCGAATTTTTTCGATGGAGTTTATTCAGCCGGTTCGATTGAACATTTCGGCTCGATTGAAGCGGTGGCTGCCGCGGCGGAAGAAATAGGTAGAATACTAAAGCCTGGAGGCATCGCGGTTCTAAGCACGGAGTTTAGACTGGACGGTCCCGTTGACAAACAATGGTTTAGCGATGACTGTATCTTGTTTACTCCCGCCCTCCTCCAAGAGCACATCATTGAATCGTCCGGCTTGGAGGTGATCGGCACCC
Organism: Rhizobium jaguaris; assembly: GCF_003627755.1. Classification (NCBI taxonomy): domain Bacteria; kingdom Pseudomonadati; phylum Pseudomonadota; class Alphaproteobacteria; order Hyphomicrobiales; family Rhizobiaceae; genus Martinezella; species Martinezella jaguaris. The sequence goes on from NZ_CP032695.1 coordinate 1,001,012, forward strand.
CCGTATACACGACTTCTCAAGACACGTATGACAGTCGCGTTGTTCTTATTGAATTTCTTCAAAAAGCCAAATCGATGACGTCACTGTCAGACAAAAAAAATGCATATCCGAATCTGGTGCTTTATCACGACGGCTATCTTTTTTGCTCGGTTCATCTGGCACTTAGGAAGCCCATCAGTGCAGTCTCGCGCCAGAACACACGCTCAGTAGTGTTCGAGAACCTAGTGAACGAAGAAGCAGCGCGAGCCGGTGCCATTTTGACGAGGCAAATCTCCGAGTGGACGCAAGCCTACTCGAAACGAGATAGCAGTAGTAGCAGCCTGGCTATCAACGAGCATAGCGCACATGCCGCCTTGGCCGAACATGCGAACCGATACAAGATTGAATTGGCCGCGCAGGCGAACCGATACGAGATTGAATTGGCTGCTATTCGCGGCTCTCGCTCTTTCCGCTTTACGAAACCGCTAAGATACGCGACCACAATTGCCCGTCGCGTCCCGATCGTCGTGGCAACAGCCCGATTGGGTTTAAGGGGTTACAGAGCGATTAGAGGTCTGGTTTCGGGTGACAAATACCGCTCAGGTGGTACTTCATGACGTTTATCTCATTTGCGCAGAACTTTGAAGACATTATGCTTTGGCGCGCTTTAAAGCACGTAGATACTGGTTTTTATATCGATGTTGGCGCGGCCGATCCCGACGAAGGTTCTGTGACCAAGGCCTTTTATGATCGCGGTTGGCACGGCATAAATATTGAACCTGAACCAGATTACGCAAGTTCGCTAAGAGCAAGTCGCCCGCGGGACATCAATCTGGAAGTAGCGGTTGGAGAGCGCGAAGGGAAAGCAATCTTTCACCGAATTGCTGGTACAGGCCTATCCACTTTCTATGAAGAAACAGCGTCAAAACATCAGGGAGCCGGCTATCCGAAGTCGGAGGCAGTAGAGATAGATGTCACGACAATCGACGCCATATGGCGCCAGCACGACTTAGATACCGTTCACTTTTTGAAAATTGATGTTGAGGGCGCCGAACGAGAAGTGGTTTTGGGAGCTAATCTAAAGGTGCACCGCCCGTGGATAGTTATCGTAGAGGCAACGCTTCCCTTCTCTGGAGAACGAAACTCCAGCCACTTTCAGAAATTGGTGATAGACAGCGGTTACAAGCTTCGCTGGTTTGACGGGCTAAATGAGTGGTACATCGCCGTAGAACATGATCAAGCTCTGAAAGACTCATTTCTCCTGCCACCAAACTTCTTCGATAATTTTGTGATGTCTAACTATTTGGCGCAAGCGGGCAGAGCCGATGCAGCGGAGGCGCAGCTTGGGCGTGTGTCTCAGATGTGGGAGGCCGCTCAAAGGCGGCTATACGACTCTGAACAATTACACGAAAAGCTGAGAGCGGAAATGCTCGCCGCAGAAGCCCAACTTGAGCATGTCTCTCAGACGTGCGAGAGCCTAAGAGCAGAAATGCTCGCCGAAGGAGCTCGGGCCATGGTCGCGGAGCAGCGGTTGGCAGCGATACTCGACAGCAACTCCTGGAAGGTCACCGCGCCTTTACGCTGGTGGCGGTCCAAATATCAGTAGGTCTACTTGGTCCTATCATGGGAGGCGGCACTATGTTGCGAAGAGTATACAAGCGGTTCTTCGGGAAGCGATTGAGTGACGTCTCAGAGCATAACGCACCGAGCGTTCGCTTACCGGTTGAGGGTGACGTCGATTTAGTCGTCCGCGATAGTTTTTTCGCTGATCCCGACTATCGAGGGATTGTGGTCGAGGTTGGAGGCGCAAAGCCAGATTATCTCTCGATAAGCGCAAGCTTTCGGCGCGCAGGCTGGCAAAGCTTGGCGATTGAACCAAATCCAAAATTCTGTGAACTCCATCGACAACAGGGCTCAGAGGTCCTTGAGCTTGCTTGTGGGGAAACGGACCAAGATGACGTTCCGTTTTTTGTAGTCGAGTCCTCTAGCACCTATCTTGGCGAGAACGTGACCAATGAAAGTTTCTCCTCGCTAGGTATCAGAGGGCGTTTTGCAGATCTTATGGGTACCGTATCTGCAACAACGACTGAAATTAAAGTGCAAGTGCGTCGCCTAGACACGATCTTTGCAGAACGCGGCATCGATCAAAGCGCGGTTGATATCCTTTGCATCGATGTGGAAGGATGGGAACTCGAAGTCCTTTCTGGATTGAGTGATCAGAAGATCGGACCGCGGATATTGATCATCGAAAATCTGTTTGGCGAAGATCGCTACCAAACAAATATCGCATCACGTGGCTACGTCTTATGGAAGACAATAGAGCCAAACGAGATTTATGTGCGATCGGATATCGTCGAATCAAATAACCAAGCGTAGTTGGATGGCTTTGAAAAGCTGGTTAGGCTGACAACGCACATCTCTACACTGTCAAGAAAGGAAGCCAATTTTGGTCCAGGCACGTTACAACGCGATTAGTAAATGCAGAGTTGGCGGCAAAGAGGATCTCGTTTCAGTTCTGAATCTGGGCGTCCAAGCACTAACAGGTGTATTTCCAGGATCTCCGGACGAAGAAGTGACGATGGGGCCTTTAGAGCTCGTTTGGTCACCTTCGAGTGGTTTGTTGCAGCTGAAGCATTCTTATGATCCGACAGAAATGTACGGAGATAACTATGGATATAGGTCGGGCCTCAACCAATCAATGGTCGATCACTTAACAAACAAGGTTCGTTATCTTGAAAGAATGGTCGCACCCAAGAGTGGAGATGTTGTTCTCGATATCGGTAGCAACGATTGCACAACATTGAAAGCCTATGGCACGCCGGGATTGGCTAGAATCGGCATCGATCCCACGGGAACGAAATTCTCTAGCTACTACCCTGCGGACATTAAGCTTGTTCCCGACTTTTTCTCTGCTGATGCATTTAGGTCGGTAAGTCGTAAGTCTGCTAAAATAGTAACTTCGATTGCCATGTTCTACGATCTAGAAGATCCGATTGAATTTGCGCGTCAAGTTGCAGAGGTTCTCGCGCCCGAAGGTATTTGGCATTTTGAGCAGAGCTACATGCCATCAATGCTTCGGACAAATTCCTACGACACAATATGTCATGAGCACATCGAATATTATTCCCTTGGGGTAATGAAGAAAATCCTCGATGCTGCCGGTCTCAAGCTAGTAGACGTCATCATGAATAATATTAACGGCGGAAGTTTTGCGGTTACTGCGACTCACAAGAGCAACAATAGTCTGAACATCAATTCGCCTGTTATCGATTGGCTTTTAGCTCAGGAAGATTCTATGGGGCTTGGAACGCCTAAGCCGTTTCGAGATTTCGAAGAGCGTGTATTCAGACACAAAACAGATTTGTCAAATCTGCTTCAGCGCCTCGTCGCCGACGGCAAAAAAGTGCTAGGATATGGCGCCTCAACCAAAGGAAATGTTCTCCTTCAATTTTGTGGTCTGTCGACCGCCGAGATACCTGCGATTGCCGAAGTAAACGTGGACAAATTCGGCCGATTCACACCCGGCACACATATTCCGATAATTTCGGAGGCCGAAGCCCGAGCAATGCGCCCAGATTACTTTTTAGTACTCCCCTGGCATTTTAAGGATGGGATTATCCGTCGCGAAAGAGAATACTTAGCAGGCGGCGGCAAGTTCATATTCCCCTTCCCAGAGATCGAAATAATCTGATTTGGGGCCGGGACGTCGGTCACGAGGAGCGACGTCCCTTGCCACCATTCAGTGACCCAGCGGGCGCGGCAGAACGGTGAAACCCTTTGTATAGTAGCTTGTCGGTAATGCTTGACGACTTCAACCACCGACTGACCGAGCCGTCTCCGAAATTCATAAATGCCCGAAATAAGCGTTGGCGACAGTTTCGGCGTCACCGTCCATTTTGACTTTTCCGTGTTCAAGCCAGAGTATGCGAGAGCAGTTCTTAACCAGTAACTCTTTCGAATGGCTCGCAATAATCAGTATCTTGGTTTGGTTGACAAGTTGATGAAGGCGTTCGTTTGCCTTAGTTTGGAAACCCTCGTCCCCAGCCGCCAACCATTCATCCATAATCAGTATTTCGGGTTCAATTACCGTCGAGATAGAAAACGCTAGTCGAAGCTGCATGCCAGTAGAATAGGTTCTTACAGGCATGCTTAGGAAATTGCCCAATTCGGAGAACTCCTCAATCTCGGCTTGTTTCGCGGCCATCTCTTTTGCTGAAAACCCCAACAGTGCTCCGCGAATGCGAATGTTTTCTCGCCCAGTAGCTTCGGGATCTATTCCAAGCGAAATGTTGATTAGCGACGTGCATTTGCCGTTAATCGCTATGCGACCGACCGTGGGATGGTAAACGCCACTCATAACTCTTAAAAGCGTGGTCTTGCCGGAGCCGTTATGACCCAAAAGGCCAAGACGCTCGCCTTCGTTGAGGTTGACGTTAATATTATCCAAGCCCCGAATAACGACAACGCCATCAGAGTTCGAACCTATCGTCCCGCCAGTTGCCAAGGACATGACTTGGCTCTTCAGCGATCTACTTTTCGCATTGTAAATCGGGAAATCTACGGTGACATTTTCGAGTATCAGTGACGACATGTTAACCTTCGAGAACGTATTCAAAAATCGAAACTAGAGCCAGTAGGTGACGCGGGAACGATAGCGGTCGAGAAACAACAATGCTGCCGCCCAACCAACGATTGCCATGCCTATTACGACACCCCAGTTGAGAAGCGTTCCGGTACCCCCGAGGAGGGGCTCTCGTATCACACTTATCAAGTGATAGAACGGATTGAAATCCAGCATCAAAGCCGACCTATCGGACGGCAATTGATGTGGTTGCCACATTATAGGTGTTACATATAGTCCTACTTGCATGATGTTTTGAATAATTTGCGTCAAATCACGATATCGCGTGCAGATTACAGAAAGGATGATCATCATCCACAGCAGATTGACCGAAACCAAAACAAAAGCCGGAATAACGAGAAGCGCCTCGAAGTTAACAAATTTTCCAAAGGTTAGTAACACGATAGGAAAAATGACCATATTATGGAATAATATTATAGAATTTCTCCACCAGGTGCGTAATATATATGTGAAGAAAGGCAGCGGGAGCTGCAGCATTGTTTCGGAGTTGGAGATAAAACTGGTGCAGCCCTCGTTTATAAGCGAAGAATAGTATCCCCACACTACAATCCCCACGCATATAAATGGCAGGAATTCCGACATGGGAGTTCGAAAAATCGTTCCGAAGATCAATCCGAGGGCGCCGATCAAAACGCCCATGTTGATGGTCAACCAGAATGCACCAATATTCGAACGCCGGTAGCGTTGTGCTACATCTTGCCAACCTAGGAGCGCGGCCAATCGGAAGTTGATGACTGATCGGATAACATCCTTCCAAGCGGTTATTCGCTGCGCATTCGATGAGGCCATTTGTAATTTTATCTTTCGTGTGGACTTATCATGATCTGAATTGCCTGTGGCTATAGACTCATTCTCTCCCGGGTTCAACGCACAGCGCATTGGATCGATCGTTGCGGCGGCGGCATCGTCTCGGCCGAAGCCGCATCAACACCGACGGTCGGCGCGAGCGTCAAGGTTGGCGCCACTGAAGCCGAACCGATGTGGTTGGAGTTTTTGCGCCGGGCACGCCGATGCCCTGGAGTTATTAAGTTCATTATTTGCGAAGCTCGCGAAGGCCTTAAAGCCGCTGTTGTTCACTTCGTGAGGAACGTGATGGAGCATGCGGGCAGGACCGGTTGGCGTGTTGTCCTCGCCTTCGTCGCCACGGCCTTTGCCCAGGACATGCCGCAAGGCGCGAGCCAGCTATGGCGCAACGTCAAAGGTGCCGAAGTCCACCGCTCATGGATCAAGGGTAACCGCTTACGATAAAGCGACGCATGGAAGTCGTCGGCTCTTTCCCAATGACGAGTGCCATCAACCGTTCTGTCGGTGGTCACTTGGTTGGTTATCTGGAGAATTCGTTATGCATCGAAATAGGTATCTCAATGCTCATCAACAATCCGTCGGTGAATGAAGTACTGGCCTTGCTCAGAAGTCTGCCGGACGGAGACTTCTCGCTTTGCCAAAGGCTTAAAGTCTCTTTCGAAGGTTATCGAGATATTCTTCGCAAATGGTCTTCACCAGTTGCTGCAGCTCGGAGGTGCGCTTGCCGAGCCAGAGCAGCGCTTCGTCGCTGATCTCGAAATGCGGAGAATAGCGGGCTTTCACATAGGCTTCGTTGATGGTGTTGAACCAGGCGATGTACCGTTGTCGCTCCTTTGGCCAGATTTCCACGAGCCGCTGGTCGCGGCCTTCTGCCAACGTCCTCAGATGATTGAGGTTGTGTGAGGCAGGGCTGTAGCTGGTCAGGGTCAGCAGCAGCGTCGAATAGGCTTGCTCAATGGCCTGATGAAGCAAGAAGGCTGCCTCGTCCGGATCGCCTTCTTTTGTGTAAAATTGAGCGCCTTTTAGAAATTTTTGAGTTCTCTGAAATCTTTCAAAATGTTCGTAGGCAACGCGGTATTCATCCATGGCTGAAAGCGGTTTGGGTTCGACCAGCTCTTCGTCGTCGAGTTCGTAGAGCACGATGCCATCACGTCGGATGTCCCGGAAGAAATAATTGCCCTCCTTCAGTGCCGTGTTGACCTCGCGGCGCGAATGCACGATCAGGCTGACCGGCGTCTTGATAGTGCGGTCATGGGGAAAACGCGTCGCCGCCTTGTGCCAGTAAAGCGCAAAGTCGGTAAGCTTGCGATTGTTGACAATGATCAGCAGATCGTAATCGGAGCGATAGCCCTTGCCGGTCAGGTCCTCGACCCAGTCGCCACGGGCATAGGAGCCGAACAGGATGATCTTGAGGATGCGCCCCTTCTTCTTGAAGTCGGCCGTGCCTTCCTTCAGCGCATCCTCGAACTCCTCATGCACGATTTCGACGATACGCGACAGTTCGCGTTGCTTGCGTTCCGGCAGATGGTCGAGGCTGGATTTCATGGAAAGCTGAAACCTTTCTGAAGCACCTGTTTAGACACGAAACGGTTGCAAAAAGCCAGTCCCGCGCAACAAGACTATCAATTTTCGTCTAAACGCAGATGCTTCGGCGACATTTTGCTGGCGTTGAGGATGAAGATTTGTCCGCTCGCGATTGTCGCGTTTTAATCGCTGTTTGATGATCCATCATGAGTCATTTTCGGGTGGGTCGCTAAGCCTGATGATGTGCCGGACTTATGGTACGCTCGGGCTCGTGCAGGTTCTTGCATGAGATGCCGCAGCGAAGGGAAAGACCGCAAATATTCGCTGCGCGTCGAAGATATTCGGCTCCGAATTCATCCGCACCGTGCGCCCGCTCGGTTACGTGTCGGATTACGCTGATGTCGGTCGAAGGGCTTGGACCGTTGTTTAGGTACAACACCTCGCAATACCGAAAACATCGCCGCTTTGGAAAGCAAAATGGAAAAAGTTCCGTATTTGACCAGTCGAAACGGGCGTTTCTTTGCAAGGGTGAAGATACCGAGGCGATTGCGCTACCGCCACTTTGCCGGCGCTGCCGAGTTGAAGCGGGCTTTGGGCGGTGATCGAGATGAGGCGATAAAACGTTTGCCCGCCGTTCTCGACGAAATGCGCGAAAAAATCCGATTGGCGCGGCAGAGTGACGCCACAGAAGACGGACTGGGAAAAGTTCCCTACTTGCTCAATCGAGAGGGGCGCTTCTTTGCAAGGGTGAAGATACCGAAGTCTTTGCGCTATCAACATTTTGCTGGAGCAACCGAACTGCGGCGAGCTCTGGGTGCGGACAGGGACGAGGCGATAAGGCGCCTTCCCGCTGTTCTCGATGAATGGCGAATAGAAATCAAACTGGCGCGGCAGCGCCTCGCCGAATGTCCGCCACCTCCGGGCGTTCACAATCCGAAACCCATTGCCCAGATTATCGCACGCGACTATCTGGCCCATCTCCAGGCGGATGAGGAATCGCGCACCCATACACTGTCGGAATGGGACGATGCGGCTTTTGACGACGGCACTGAAAAGATCCCTAATTTGCTCCAGCAGAAGGGACGCTTTTACGCAAGGATCAAGATACCGTTGTATTTGCGGGACGATCATTTTGGTGGGGCATGCGAGCTCAGACTGCCTCTGGGCGGCGACCGAAAACGCGCAATTAGGCTTCTGCCATCAGTCCTCGAAGAGCTGCGCGGAAAGATTGATCTGGTTCGGCACGGTGGAGACGGGGCGTTGGGACCAGGCGGCGCTCGCCACCCCAAGTCTTTGGCTTCCATCGTCGCTGCCGACTATTTGGTGCAGATCAAAGCGGATCTTGAATTGCGGGGTGGTGCAATCCTGCAGTCGGATGGCGCTGCCGCTCTCGACAAAGAACTTTGGTTGCGCGGCTATGTGGGCCATCTAAACGATGAGGTACTACAGCGCCTAGTTGGCAATCGGATCGAAATTGCCAGGCGTCAAGGTTGGCATGTCTGCGAATTTGGTTCGCTCGAATGGCGAAATCTCGCGCGAGGCCTTTGTATTTCGAGTTATGAGGTCATGGCGCGGCAGGACGAGCGCAATCGGAATAATTTCGACGGAAAACCGGATCATCCCCTCTTGAAGAAAGGTATTGCCAGGGTCCTCAGAACAGGAAGGGCACCGACGAGAACCTTGACCTTTGACCAGATTATAGACGCCGAAATCAAATATAGCCGCATGGGGCGCGATCCTCGTCCCCTGGCTACCTATACGGTGGACAAATATCGCTTTCATGCACAGGAATTCGCAATATTCCGCAACTCGGAGAATGCCCTCACCGTAACTGCCAAGGAAGCGATTCTGTGGCGTCATCAGTTATTATCGACAAAGTCGCTAGCCAATTCAACGGTGAAGCAGAAGATCCAGAATATCAAGACGATACTTAATTGGGCTCGCTATCATGAGCCCGGTGTCGTTTTCCCGCACGGCAATCCGTTGGCGGGGGTCAGGCCCCCGCGGTCAATTCGCCAGCCTTCCTATCTCAAAACCTACACACTTGACGAGGCGAAGATAATCTTGCGTGCGGCGCGCCTTGAAAGCGAACCCATTTTTCGGTGGATACCGTTCTTGTGCGCCTACTCCGGCATGAGGATCGGGGAGGCCGCTTTCCTCGAAAGGGAGGATTTTTTTCAGCACCTCGATCGATGGTATTGGCAGATTTCAAACCTGAGGGGCCGTTCGCTTAAGACCGCATCCAGTGAGCGGCGTATACCCGTTCATCCAGCGCTGACCGCAGAAGGATTTATGGATTTTGTTTTCTCGGTCAAGAAGGGGCCATTATTCTACAAGAGACGCAGCAATGCGTATAGGATCCGGCCCTCGCTGGCTTCGTGGGTTCGATTACTGATTCCCTATTTGCACCGCCCGAATCTTCTGCCGAACCATGGATGGCGGCATCTGTTTGAGGACTTGTGCCGTCGCGATCTGATGAACGAGGATGCGCGGGCCTATATCCTCGGACGTAGCGTCGGCGCGAGCAGAGAGCTCTACGGACGCTCAGATATCATGCTGCCCGGATTGGCGGCGGCAATGGATCAGATCAGGCCCTTCGAGATATGAGAAGGGGGCGATGATTTCACCTGCCGAACACGCAATTCGTTGGCTGTCATCCCTCCGACCTTAGCCTTTTGCGCGCTCGAAGCTTGGTCGAATACGAGTGTTGATTGGCAAGATTCGTCCATTTGTGGTCGCTGGCACAGAACAGTTCTATTTCGGGGCGCGCTTGAAGAAATCGCTTCCGACGAGCGTCGGAACTCGGGTGCGTTCAAGAGCTATAGGGTCGCAAAAAAAATGCAAATCGCTCTTGTATTTTGAGAATGGCACAGGTAGATGACACTCACCGAACGCGAGGGGCGATCACGCTCCGCCCGCGAGAAGGGCGATTAGCTCAGTTGGTAGAGCGCCTCGTTTACACCGAGGATGTCGGGAGTTCGAGTCTCTCATCGCCCACCATTCTTCCCAGCTGCAGTATCAAAAATATTAAATTTTTCAGCGGTTTCCGTCAATGGGAATGACACGGCTATATCAGGAAGACGGCGATTGACGCTGCATTGATTCAGAAAAGCTGTGTGTCAGCAATATAATCTTTCTCTTAACTTTGTCGCTACGCTGCGGACCCAATTTGTCAGTCGACACGCAATCTGCCCAAGGCTGAAGAGGGCGCATTTGTCGTTGTTAGCGATGCCACTCATCGAGCCGCTACCGCTCTCGCTCTCGACATCGCATCAAAGGATGAAAAGGCGAAGTCAGATCTCGCCGCCGACGAAGGTGATGGGGTAGCCGCTCGCTTGCTGGCCCAGAATGGCGCGTGGGCCGCATTCACCCGCATAGACGGTGATGACGCCAATGTCGTCGCCTGCGCTCCGATTCCGATCATGATACGATCGCTTTCCAGCTTGACCGGATAAGGTTCTCAGATCGATGAAGTCGGCGCGCCCCCAGCCGCGCCGGTTTGTAACTGAAGCGTCTATCGTGCTTTCGACATTCGATGATGACGTCCATGAAAGGTCCGTCTGCCAGGTGAATGTTCTCATAGGTGCAAAGCTCGTCGGTCGCGAAATACGGCTGCACATTCCAGCTCGATTATGATCACTTTTGATCAGGGGAGACACGGAATGAAAAAAGCCCGCTTCGTTGACATTGCGACCGCCACAGGCGCCGGCGTGGCAACCGTCGAGCGCGTTCCTAATGAACGAAGCGGCGTCAAGCCTTAAACCTTCTCCTGGGCGACAAGCCCGACATCACCAAGTTCGACTAAACTGCGACCTCCCGGAAAGATATTCGCCGGGATCGGCGTGGTTAAGAATCGTTCGTTCAGCGCGCGGCCGCTTTTCGGCCGCTCCAGCCGGATTGGGATCGGCCGCCTGCTGCCACCTATGCACGAATATTCAATACCTACTCCTTGTACTGAGCAATTGCGGCCCAGCATCTTACAATATCAAATATTTGCGCGGTCTTGCCGAAAGTCAGGCGGCGCAATTGATGGGTGTTTGGCAGCTTGATGAGCCACGCTTTACCGCCTAGCTCAATGTCATCAACAAGCGCTTCTGTTGCAAAAAATACACGCGGTTCACCAAAAGCGAGCACGAATCATCGCTTCGATAATTCTAACTATCCGTGTGTCGAAGAGGTCTGCTATGGAGCAGATCAAGCCGATGATTGGCCGCACCCCTCCCAGGTGCCGTTCCCCCCTGAAACGATGATTTGTCGATGAGCAAGTGCCGTCTTGCTCAATCGGATAGTTTTGACCTTAGGAAAGTTTACATGACGTTTGCCGTTTTGAATGACATGTTTTCCGTCAAGAAACTCGCATCTCTAATGCTGATCTCATCTGTTCTGTGTGCGTCGTCGGGCATGGCTCAGGAGCAGCCGACGGCAGGTGCAGCCGCGCCGACTAGTGCAAGCGCTCAACAGAATTCTGCTAGTACATCTGCCGATCAACAACAGCCGGCGCCGCAAGCCCGCGTGCAGAAGTTCGATGACTGGTATTATCGCTGCGTCGATGGCAAGGCAGCCGATGGTTCGGCGACGACAAGTTGCGAAGTGGCTGAGATCGCGACGGTGAAGCAGGGTGAGCAGGACGTCAACATCCTGACCTTGGCGATCGCCAAAGCGCCGGCGTCTACTCCGGCTTCGCCGCAGAAGGGAAGCAAGGCGGCGCAGAGCGATCTCGTGCTGACAACGCTTGTGCCACTCAACATGTATCTGCCGGCGGGGCTTAGCATCGACGCGGGCGACAAGCCTGTTGTCCAGCTTGCCTACCGCAATTGCAACCAGGCCGGTTGTTGGTCGCAGCAGAAGCTGGATGCAAAGATGGTCGCGGCACTTTCCAAGGCGGCGGATGGCGTCGGTCACGTGCAGATGATGAATGGCCAAAAGGTCAACATCAAATTCTCGTTGAAGGGATTGGCAGCGGCATTGGATGCGCTGCAGAAACCCGCTTCCAACTGACTGCGCAACGCGAACGACCATGACATCGGCCCGGCGACCGAAGGTTGCCCGACGCAACCTTGCCTCCACGGCGTCCTCTTTCATCGTGCGCGCCATTGTATTGCTCGCGACGGCATTGCCGGCGGCGATGGCTGCTGCACAGCAATCGCCAAATGATGATTTTGCGCGCCGGCACGCGCTGCAGAATGAACAACAGCGCCTCGACGCGCTGCGCCAGAGCACACCGAAGCCGTCGGAAGCGCCGGCTGAGCAACGGCAGGAAGCGGGAGCTAAAAAAGGCGGGCCGTGTTTCCCAATCACGAATGTCGAGGTGGAGGGGGGCAAGCGATTAGCAGCCGATGATATCGACAGGGTCACCGCATCCTACCGCAACCGCTGTGTCGGTGCCGGAGACATCAACACGCTGTTGCGTGACCTGACCCAGCTCTATCTCGACAAGGGCTTCGTAACCTCGCGCCTCTACGTGCCGGCTCAAGATATTGCCAAGACGAAGACATTGCGTCTGGTCGCCGTCGAGGGGACCTTGTCCGACATCTATGTCAACGGCAAGCCGGCCCCGGGCTCCGGCGTCCTTGCCACCGCCTTTCCCGGCCTGAAGGACCATATCGTCAATCTGCGCGACATTGAGCAGGGCCTCGACCAGATCAACCGGCTGAATTCCAACAATGCCAAGACGGCAATGCTGCCCGGTAAGACCAGCGGCACGTCGATCCTCAATATCGAGAACAAGCCCAGTCACCCCTGGCACCTCTCGGTCGGAAACAGCAATCTCGGTCAGGCACAGACGGGTTATTCCAAGAGCTCGGCCTCGATCGGCTATGACAATCTCTTCGGCGTGAATGACCAGTGGAGCTTCGGCTACGAGCATACGGGGCCGAACTATCCCTGGCACGACGACGGTCAGGGCAGGAGCGATAGCTATACCGGCAATGTCAGCGTTCCCTATGGCTACTGGACGCTCTCGGCAAACGGTGCCTGGTACGGCTATGACAGCTCGGTTCCCGGCAATTTCGGGACTTTGCAGACGTCGGGCAATTCCAAGCAGCTCGGCGTCAGTGCCGACCGCGTCATTTTCCGCGACAAGGATTCAATCACGACGGTCAACAGCGGTTTGACCTACAAGGAAACCAATAATTTCCTGCTTGGCAGCAAGATCGAGGTCGGTAGCCGCAAATATACGGTGGGCGACCTTGGCATCTCGCACTCGCGGCGCATGTTTGGAGGCCTCTGGGTCTTCGATCTTTCCTACGGCCAGGGTCTCAACCTGTTCGACGCCGTCGACCCCGGCGATGCCGGCGCGGGCAACGCCGATCCGCGGTTCTCGAAGTTTAACGGCACGATCACGATGACACGGCCGTTTCAGCTCGGCGAACAGCACTTCGAGGTCAATTCTATCCTGACTGGACAATATTCGCCGGACAATCTGTTTGGAGCCGAACAGATCTCGCTCGGCAGCTATTCCACTGTGCGCGGCACGCGCGAGAGCATGCTTTACGGCAACAACGGCTTTTTCATGCGCAACGACCTGGTCTGGCGTACCCAGCCCTTTGCCGACAATGCAGCCCTTTCGAAAATGTTCGGCGAGTTCCGTCCCTATGTCGGGCTCGACTACGGCCGGATCGCTTCTCAGACGCGCTATCAGATCGAGGGTGGCGACATGCTCGGCTGGACGGTTGGTGCCAAGCTTGCGGGCGGCAATCTCAATCTCGACATCGGCTATTCCGACGTGCTGGCCGGCACTGTCGATAAAAAGGATGGGGGGCTGCTTTTCGTCAGCTCCTCTGTGCGGTGGTAACAAAAATTTAGAGGAAAATCATGGGTTTATTCATTCGAAAAGACAACAATACGGCCTCCTCGGCATCGCCTCCTGTGGCTGCGCTTCTTTGTTGTGCCATCGCGCTTTCGAGCTGCGGCGGCCGAGAAGCCCATCCGATCGCACCGACTAACGTCGGCGACAGCGGGATGGATTGCAGCGGGATCTCGCGCGAATTCGCAGCCAACGAACGTCAGATCCTCGCAACCGTTAAAGAGCGCTCGCAAGCTCAAGGCAAGAACGTCATTCTAGGCGCCACCGGCGTTCTTCTCTTCTGGCCGGCATTATTCTTCATGGATCCCAAATCACCAGAGAAGGTCGAAATCGACGCGTTGCGCAATCGCAACCAGGTGCTGACCGACCTCGCCCGTTCGCGAAAGTGCCCGGTGCCCAAGTCGCAATTGGGTGACGTCTACAAGAAGCTCGACGGCGATGTGAAGACGGCGCCGGCCAAGAGAGACGGTTGAGGTGGCGTGAGATGTACATGCATTTGATATCCGATATGAGCGACTTCAGAGCGCGGTTGATGCGGCGCGCGTCCTGCGCAATGGCCTTGCTTTTCGTGACCATGCTTGCCTCGTGCGTTACCGCTGATCCCCGGCTGATCGCGGCCCTTCAGAGAACATCAGTCCGTGAGATCCGCGTGGAGACGGCACCTGATGTGAAGATGACGGGTCTTTTCACGGAAGGCAAACCCGATCCGCAGCTCTCCGTCGTCGTTCGCACGTTAAAGAACACGATGGAGAAGGAGTTGATTGGCCTCCCGGGCGGTCCCAATCGCGGGCGACTGGTCGTCACCTTGCATGTCGTCAATTTGAGCACCAAGGCTGGACGCATCCTCATCGAAAGCAATAGCGACATCGTTGGAACGGTCAGGCTGGAAGACGCCAAGACCGGCCAGCTGATTGCCGAAAACCCGAATGTGTACGGCCGAAATCCTGCAATGAGGGGCGAGGGGCTCGGAATATTCGTGGCCATGGCCGTCAACGCGGCGGAGGCAGCCGGACCTGAAGATATCCTGGCGCAACGCCTCTCAAATGCTTTCACCCACCAAGTCAAGCTGTGGCTGCAGACGAAGAAGTGAGCCGAACCAGGTTGCCCCGCCGGCAGGCGGGGCGCCTAAGCAGCAAATGGCACGTCTTTTGTTTTAAATTCTTTCACCTCAGCCACATGCCGACTTCGGCTCCCATCCCGTATCGATGGTCTGGCTCCGCATGCCACCACAACCGCGGCAATATTCAGCCGCCGCAATAACCAAGTGCTGGTAGGCCCTGACGGTATCCGATAGGCCTGCTGCCGACGCAACCACGTCTTCCCAATTTAAAGTGCAACACTACCAGGATCGATCTATCTCGCATCGGTGGTCAGCAATAGCGATGAGATCGTCCGGCCTGGCTGGACAAGTCTTTGCCGAGCGAGAACATGGTTTGGGTCCAAGGCAGAATAAGAGTGTAATTCAAATGCACAATATTAGTGTTTGCCGACAGCTTCCGGATCGCCGCGTCGCGAAACCTGAAGCACCAACGAAAAAAACAGCCGTAACGTGTGTAATCCTCGCTATTGCCTGTAGTCGTTGGTGTAAAATTCACACTGGCTTTACCAAATTTGCGCGAACTCTCTAAAGTTTGCTCTCCATATCCGTGTATTGAATTGACGTTCGCCTCCAAGTCCATCAAGAAAAATCATCACTGTGGTGCCGCATGACGCGGTCCGGGCGAGGCAAGACATAGGCGACATTTTCCGGCGAGATCTGCCGACGTGGCCTAGCCTCAGAAGGGCGAAGGCGTATCGTGGGCAAGCATCCAGGGCTGGATTCCAGCAAATCGTTCAATGAGCGGACCGTCTTGCGGTCGAGGGCGAGCAATGCCATTCACCGGCTCGCGCGCCTCGGACGCCAATCGCTCGCGGTCACCCTCAGCGCGCTTCTATTTCTGCAGCCGGCGATTGCCAATGCGCAGTCAGTATCGGCCAGCACCACGGCGCCTGTCGCCAACCAGCCGAGCGTCGGTGCTGCCCCGAACGGTGTGCCGCTCGTCGATATTGTCACGCCGAACGCCGCCGGCCTTTCACACAACAAATACGACAATTTCAATGTCGGTACCCAGGGTCTAATCCTCAACAACTTCAAGGGCGAGCAAGGCACGTCGAACCTCGGCGGTGTGACGCCGGGCAATCCGAACCTCAATGCCTCGAACCCGGCCTCCGTCATCCTGAACGAGGTGACCAGCGGCAACCGCTCGGCGCTCAATGGCCCGACGGAAGTCTTTGGTGGTCGCGCCGACGTCATCATAGCCAATCCTAACGGAATCACATGCGCCGGCTGCGGCTTCATCAACACGCCACATGCGACGCTGACGACCGGCGTGCCCACGATCGGCGCCGACGGAAGCCTGACGGGTTTTACCGTCAATGGCGGCGACGTGACCTTCGAGGGGGCCGGCGGCAATTTTGCCGCTGCTCCTGGTTCCGTCGACCTGTTCGACGTGGTGTCTCGCACGATCCATGTGAATGCGCCGGTTTACGGCAAGACGCTACGGCTGACGGCCGGGGCCAATAAGTACGACTATGCGACGGGTGAGGCGACGGCGCTGACTGCCACCTCCGGTACGCCGGAATACGCCATCGACGGCACAGCGCTTGGCGCCATGCAGGCCGACCGCATCAAGATCGTCGTCACCGAGAAAGGTGCCGGCGTCAATATGAGCGGCGACATGGCCGCTAATGCCGGCGAACTGTCACTGTCGGCAGACGGCAAGATCTCGATCGGCAATGCCTCGGGCAGCCAGGGCGTCAGCATCACCTCGAAGAACAGGGTGACGGCTGCAAAACTGAGCTCGAAGGCGAAGGTCGCCATTCAGGCCGATCAGGGCATTACTCTGCAATCGGTCGCTGCCGACGACGATATCGCCCTGTCGAGCGGCAGCGGCTTATTGAGCGTGACGGGTGACAGCAACAGCGCCGCCAATCTTGTGATGACGTCGGCGGCTGGCATCTCTGCTGCCAACGTGACCGCGGGTGGAACGGCAACGCTGTCGACCTCTGCCGGCAATATCGGCCTAACGGGGGCGGCCAACAGCACGGGTGCGCTGTCGATCACCGCGACCTCCGGTTCGATCTCGGCCGCCTCGCTTCTGAGCTACAACAATATCGGCCTCAATGCCGGTCTGGATATTGCCATTTCCGGCACGGTGTTTGCTCAGGGCAGCATTGCCGTAACAGGCCGGTCGATATCGACCGGCGCCACCGTCTCCGGCCTCGACATTGCTGCCACCCAGGCAAACGGCAACACGGTGCTGGCGAGCGCTGCCGACCTGCAACTGACGGCAACAAGCGGTTCGGTCAGTGCCGCAAGCCTGCTTTCCTCCGGCAATATCGCGGTCGATGCGACCTCGCTGGCAGCCCAGACTATCACGGCGCATGGTGCCGTCGGCATCAATGCCGCTGGCACGACGACCGCAAGCGGTCGCGTGGACGTTTCGGGCCAACTCCTTGCCTCCGGCGCTGTCTCGATCAATGGCCAGGGCATTCAGGCAACGACGATCGCCTCCGGCGTCGACTTCGCCGCCACCGATGCGGCGGGCGGCAATATTGCTCTTGGTTCGTCCGGCACGCTCGATCTGACAGCTGGCGCCGGTACCATCGCTGTCGGCACGCTGCTGTCAGCCGGCGATCTCACGGCCCAGGCCGCGCTGCTGCAGTCCAGCAATCTCACCAGCCATGGCAGTGTCGGCATTGATGGCGGCGTCGATGTCGCCAGCCAACTGCTCGGGGCCGGCACTATTACCATCAACGGCAACGCCAATGGCGTCAGCGCCGATCTTCTCGCCTCCGGCGTCGACTTTGCCGCGACCAAGGCGGCCGGCGGTAATATCGTGCTGACACAGGCCGGCGATCTGACAATCAATGAGGGCGCCGGCACCATCCAGGCGGGGACGATCCTGGCGGCCGGCGCGATCGATGCCGTCGGCCAGACGATCACCGCCGATACCATCACTGGCCACAAGGACATTACGCTGGCCGGCGCCAGCAGCACGACCGGCAGCGGTCGTGTTGACATCACCGACCAGGTCCTCGGGGCCGGCAATGTAGACATCACCGGCTCGAGCATCGCGGCCGGCGCCATCGTCTCCGGGGTCGATATCGCCGCCACCGATGCGGCCGGCGGCAGGATCGCGCTTGGCAGGGCGGCAGCCGGGACCGGCAATCTGACATTGACGGCCTCAGGCGCGCTCAGCGCCGGAACGCTGTTGTCGTCAGGCGATCTCAATGCCAGCGCCGCGACCATCACGGCCGATGATATCTCCGCCCATGGCGACATGACGCTCGGCGGTGCGATCAGCGTTACCAACCAGATCCTTGGTGCTGGTAACATATCGATCACTGGTCAAAACTTGAGTGCGCAGACTCTCGTTGCCGGCATCAACTTCGACGCCACCAATGCCGCCGGCGGCAATATCGTGCTTGGCCAGGCGGGTGATCTATCGGTCTCAACCAACGGCGCCTCCACAGCGTCGACCATACAGGCCGCCGGTGCGATAGGAGTCGATGCGGCGAGCATTACCGCTGACGCGATCACCGGTCACAAGGACATCACGCTTTCTGGTGCGACTGATGTTAGCGGCCAGGTTCTCGGCGGCAATGACGTCAACATCTCCGGCTCCAGCATCACGGCCGGCACCGTGGTTTCCGGCGTCGACTTCGCCGCGACGGCCGCCGGTGGCGGCAATATCGCGCTCACCAGCAGTGGCGATCTGACGCTTGCCTCGACCGGCGATATCGATGCCGGCACGCTGCTATCGGCCGGCGATCTCAGTGCTGCCGGTTCGGTCGTCACGGCGGACAACGTCACCGCCCATGGCGACATAATGCTCGGCGGCGCGATCAGCGTTACGGATCAGATCCTCGGTTCCGGCAACGTATCGATCACCGGCCAAAGCCTGTCCGCGCAAACCCTTGTCTCCGGTATCGATTTCGACGCCACCAACACCGCCGGCGGCAATATCGTCCTTGGCCAAAGCGGCGACCTGTTGGTCTCGGTCAGCGGCGCGGCAGCGGCATCGACAACCCAGGCCGCTGGAGCGATGGACGTAAGTGCTGCGAGCATTACCGCCGATGCGATCGCCGGACATCAGGATATCAGCCTTTCCGGAGCCACCACCGTCAACGGGCAGATCCTTGGTGGAAGCGACATCAACATCTCCGGTTCCAGCATCAAGGCAGGTACCATCGTTTCTGGCGTCGACTTCGCCGCGACGGCTGCCTCTGGTGGCGGTATTGTGCTCGCCAGCGGCGGCGATCTGACGCTAGCCTCGACCGGCAACATCAATGGCGGTACGCTGCTGTCGGCCGGCGATCTCGGTGCCAGCGGCGTCACCGTCGCTGCCAATACGGTCACGGCGCATGGCGATGTGATGCTCGGTGGCGCGATCACCGTCAGCGGCCAGATCCTCGGTTCCGGCAATGTATCGATCACCGGCCAAAGCCTGTCCGCCCAGACCATAGTCTCCGGCATCGACTTCGACGCTACCAATGCCGCTGGCGGCAATATCGTTCTTGGCCAGAACGGCGATCTCACGGTCTCGGTCAGCGGTGCGGCGGCGGCATCAACGATGCAGGCTGCGGGCGCGATCGACATTGGCGGCGCTACCATTACTGCTGACGCCGTCACCGGCCACAAGGACATCACCCTTTCCGGTGCGAGCGATGTCAGCGGCCAGATCCTTGGTGGTGGCGACATCGGCATCTCCGGCTCCAGCATCGCCGCCGGCGCCATCATTTCAGGCGTCGACTTCGCCGCGACGGCGGCTGCCAACGGCAATATCGTCCAGACGGCAAGTGGCAACGTGCAGCTTGCCTCGACGGGCAATCTCACTATCGGCACGCTTCTATCGGCGGGCGATCTCACCGCGCAGGCGATTGACCTGACGGCAAGCAGCATCACCAGCCATGGCGATGTCGATTTGAAGGCCAGCGGCACGACGACCGGAACCGGCCGCGTCGATGTCAGCGGCCAGGTGCTGTCGGCCGGCAATCTTTCGATCGATGGCGCCAGCCTCAATGCCGGTCTTCTCGTCTCTGGCGTCGATTTTACGGCGACCTCGGCCGCCGGCGGCAATATCGTCCTTGGAGGGGCCGGCTCGACGGACCTCGCCGTCTCCGGCAATGCCGTAGCCAGCACAATCCTGTCCGCCGGCGGTTTGACGGCGACAGCGGCCGATCTGCAGGCCGGCAGCATCACCGGCCATGGCAAGGTCGGGATCAACGGCAACGTCGATGTCACCAGCCAAATTCTCGCCGCCGGTGATCTGACGCTGAATGGCGGCAGCATCAGCGCGCCTGTGCTGATCTCCGGCATCGATTTTACCGCCACCACGGCGGCCGGCGGCAATATCGTGCTGGCGCAGTCCGGCGCCATGAACCTCTCCGCAACAGGCGATATCGTCTCGCAAACCATCATGTCGGCCGGCGACTTTGCCGCACACGCCGCCGATCTTACAGCCGACAGCATCACCAGCCACGGCAATGTCGATGTCATCGGCAACGTCGACGTGGCGAACCAGATCATTGCCGCGGGCAATCTGACCCTCAATGGCGGTCACATCAGGGCGCCCACCCTGATCTCCGGCATCGACTTTGCCGGAACCAACGCCGCCGGCGGCGGCATCGTGCTGGGATCGTCCGGTGACATGCAGCTTACCGCCGCAGCCGATATTGCGACGTCGACCATGCTCTCGGCTGGTGATATCGACGCCACGGCCGCGACCATCACTGCCGGTGCCGTCACCGCGCATGGCGACGCCACCCTTGCCGGCAACAACAGCGTCAATGTCACCGGCCAGCTCCTGGCGGCCGACGCCGCCTCGCTTTCCGGCCAGACCGTTCAGGTGGGCCAGGCTGTCACCGGCGTCGATTTTGCCACCACCGCGCAATCATCCAACGGCGCCATCGCTCTCGGATCCAGTGGCGATCTCGACATCACCGCAGGAAGTGCGACAGCCGGCACGCTGATCGTCGCAGGTACCCTCGATGTGGCGGCAAGTGCCTTTACCGGTGGCAACATCACCAGCCACGGCACCGTCTCGATAGGTTCGTCCAGCAGTCCCGCCGCGGTTGCGATCAACGGCCAGCTTCTTGGCGGAAGCGATGTCTCGATCACCGGCTCCAGCATCAGCGGCAACGTCATCGTCGCAGGCGTCGATTTTGCCACGACCGGCCAGTCGGCAAGCGGCAATATCGTCCTCGGCAATGCGGGTGATCTGACGCTGAAGGCCACCTCCGGCAATATAGCCGTCAACAGCCTGATGGCCGCCGGCAGCATCACCGCCAATGCGGCAAACAATGTCAGTGCCAATGCCGTTGCCCATGGCGACCTGACAATGACCGCCGGCAATGCGATCACACTCACCGGCCAGTCGCTTGCAGCGCGCAACGTCACTCTGTCCGCCCGGTCGATCACAGCAGATTCGCTGGTCTCGGGCGTCGATTTTGCCGCCACCCATGCCGCGGCTGGCGGCAGCCTGATGCTGCAGCGCACCGGCACGATGACGCTTGCCGCCTCCAGCGGCAGCATCAACGCCAACGTCCTGCTCTCTGGCGGCAATCTGGCCGCCTCGGCAACGCAGAACATCGGCTACGCCAGCCTGCAGAGCCTCGGCAATGCGACGCTCACCGCACCAGGTTCCATCGCCTACACCAGCACTACCCGCGTCGGCGGCAATCTCACGCTCACCACCGGGGTTCTCGATCTCTCCGGCGGCAGGGGCAGCCAGATCGCCGGCGGCGGTACGCTGGTCGTCAACGCCTCTTCCGCCAATCTTTCCGGCAGCAATCTCGTCTTCGGCGGCCTGGCGCTCAACATCTCCGGCAACGCCGACCTCTCCAACGCCGACGTAAGCACCGTTACCAA
Organism: Rhizobium jaguaris; assembly: GCF_003627755.1. Classification (NCBI taxonomy): domain Bacteria; kingdom Pseudomonadati; phylum Pseudomonadota; class Alphaproteobacteria; order Hyphomicrobiales; family Rhizobiaceae; genus Martinezella; species Martinezella jaguaris. The sequence continues at coordinate 1,022,678 of NZ_CP032695.1, forward strand.
TGCCGGCGGCTCCGGCGATATCGCCATCTCCGCCGCCGGCCTTACGACAACGGCCGGCACCTCGCTGCTTGCCGCACATAACCTGACACTCAGCCTGCCGTCGCTTGCTAACACCGGTCAGCTTGCCGCAGGCAACAATCTCACCTTCAACATCGCCGGCGACTTCTACAACAGCCCCTCCGGCCTCGTCTTTACCGGCAACAACGCCAACCTCTTCATCGGTGGCGTACTGACCAACGACCAAGGCGCCATCCTTTCCGGCAACGGTCTTGCCATCGCAGGTCCGGGCGGTGGCGGGCGCAATGGTGCCGTCGTCAACTCCGCCGGCCTCATTCAGTCCGGCGGCGGCATGTCGATCCTGACCAACGGGTTGACCAACACCACGACCTCGGGACCGACGATCCAGCGCGATGTGCAGATCTCCAACGCCGTCCTCAGCGCCTACGATCTCATCACCAGGACCTACGGCTGTGAAACACGTTGCAGCTCTGGTTCAGGCGACCACGAAGAGACTTACGGCTGGACGCAGACCGTCGATCATCTGGTCAACCAGATCGTCACTGAGGATCAACTGATCAGTGGTGCCGGCGCTTCGGCCAAGATCCGCGCGGGCAGCGACCTGACCATCAATGCGATCAATCTGATCAACGCCTACAGCTCGATCAAGTCCGACGGCAACATGCTGCTCACCGTCGCTGGCACGCTGACCAATGACGGTGCCACGCTGAACCGTACGACACAAACAGTCTGCGACAGCTCCACACCCTGCCAATATTACCCGGATGTGGTCTCCTCCGACACCACCGCTGGCGGTCCCGACTGCAGTGGCCCCAATCGTCCTTGCATTGGCAGCAACGATCCCTCGCTGACCTATTCGAGCAACCCCAACGGCAATCGCGACGCCTCGAAGGATCTTGCGGCCGGCACCACGGTGAGCGTGCAGGCGATCGGCGCCATCTCGGGCGTCATCCAGTCGCGGGGTGCACTGGTCATCAACGGCGGCGGCGCGGTCAACAACGTCGCCGCCAATGGCTCGATCAACGGCGGCGTTGCCATCGATGCTCCGGCGACTGCGAGCAATCCGCTGGGCGCCTTGAACAGCATGACCGCCGGGGGCGCGCTGTTTAACGTCAACGCCGCTCTGGCAAGCGTCGCCACCAATGGAGGCGCGAATGTCGGCAGCGGACCGTCGCTGGCAAGCACCGGCACGACGGTCGGCGGCGGTCCGGCAATCGGCGGCAACAATCTGACGGCAGGCAGCGCCTCAATCAGCGGCAATGGCGTGATGGCCACCGGCAGCGCCTCAATCAACGGCAACAGCCTGACGACCGGCGGCGCTGCGATCAGTCCGAACAGTCTGATGGGCAAGCTCACCGCTGCCATCGGCAATAGCGGCAATCTGGCCCAGATCCTGCAGGTGAACGGCGCTCAGCTCGCCTCGGTTGCCAAGCCGCAGTCCGGCGGCGTCGGAGGCACGGTTCCGGGTCAGGTCTTCCTGTTCGAGACGCGGGCAGCTTTCCTCGACGTCTCGACCTTCTACGGTTCGGGTTATTTCATAAACCGGATCGGCTATACGCCCGAGACGAAGGTCCCCTTCCTTGGCGATGCCTATTTCGACAATCAGCTCGTCGACGAGCAGATGCGGCAACTGGTCGGCGATGGTCTCGGCGCCGGCTCCTTCATTCCCGGCAACAACGCCACCGACCAGATGAAGACGCTGCTCGACAATGGTGTGGCCTATGCCGAGGCGAACGGCCTTGCCCTCGGCCAGGGGCTGACGCCACAGCAGGCGGCCTCACTCACCCAGTCGATCGTGATCTACCAGGCCGAGGTCGTCGACGGCGCGCAGGTGCTGGTGCCGGTCGTCTATCTCTCGGCCGCCGACCGCGCCAAGGTCAACAGTTCGGCCGCCGTCATCGCCGGCAACACCGTCAGCATCGATGCCGGCTCCGTCGATAATTCCGGCGCCATCGCCGCGGCCGACGGCATGACCATCAATGCCACCGACATCAAGGCCAATGGTGGCGTCTTCCTCGCCGGCGGCAATATGAACCTCAATGCCACCAACGGCATCACGCTCGCCGCCCAGACGATGAACATCGGCGGCCAGACCGTCGTCGCATCCAATGGCGGCATCACCGCGGGCGGCAATCTGAAGGTCGATGCTGGCGCCGGCAGCCTGACGCTGTCCGGCACCAAGGTGGCGGTCGGCGGCTCGGCGCAGCTTTCCGGCCAGACCGTGACGGTCGGCGCCGTCAAACAGGACAATGGCGGCACCCAGGCCCTCATTGGCACCACGGTGACGACCGGCGGCAATCTCAGCATCGCTGGCACCAGCGGCGTCAACATCATCGCAAGTTCCGCTAAGGTCGGCGGCGACCTCTCCGTCCTCTCCTCGAACGGTTCGGTCAACATCATCTCCGCCGGCGTCGAGAACACCGTCCTCAACCAGGACCGGCTCAGCCTTGCCCAGGGCGGCACCATCACCACGACCACCAGCCAGACGCAGCAGGGCTCGTCGCTGATCGCCGGTGGCACTATGCTGGTGTCGGGCAACCAGGGTGTTTTGATCGCTGGCTCGTCGCTCGATGCCACGGGCAATCTCAACATCGCTTCGACGAACGGCAACATCGCGATCACCGCCTCTGAGGATCAGACAACCAGCCAGTCGAAGACGATCGCCGGTGCTGCCACCGGCTACCAGGGCGGCAGCTCGTCTTCGACCTCGCTCACCAGCAACGGCTCTTCGATCACCTCTGGCAACGGCAGCGTCACCGTCGAGGCCGACAACGGCAACATCAGCGTCCTTGGCTCCGATGTTGATGCTAAGGGCGGTACTGCCAACCTCGTCGCCAAGGGCGACGTCACCATTGGTGAAGCAACCGATAGCGCCTCCTCCTCCAGCCAGTCCGGCTCGAAGAAGGCGAGCGGGGCGACGACGACGGCCCAGGGCTCGTCGATCTCCGGTCACACCGGCGTCAATATCGCCTCCACCGGCGGCAACGTCACCATCTCGGCTTCCGGCGTCACCGCCGGCGATGCGACCCATACGGCGAACGCCAATATTCAGGCGACCGGCAACGTCGTCATCGCCTCCGGCAAGGACACCGACGAGACCACCTCCGACAGCAAGAAGAGCGGCTTCCTCTCGTCATCGAAAACCCACACGCATACCTACGACGAAGATACCGTTGGTTCCTCCGTTTCCGCCTCAGGCAACGTTAACGTAGCTGCCGACGGTGAGACCGTCGTTTCCGGCTCCAGCATCGCTGCCGGCAACAATCTCTCCCTCTCCGGCTCGACCGTCACTGTTATGGGCGCTGAGGAACAGCACGAGAGCGACAAGCAGGTCAAGAAATCCGGTATCGGCGTTGGCTCTGGCGGTGGCTTCATCTCGATCTACGGCAGCCACAGCAAGTCGATCACAGAGAGCTCTACCGACAATGTCGGCTCTGCGCTTTCGGCGGCCAACGGCAATATCACGCTCAATGCCACCAAGGGCGATCTCAACATCATCGGCTCGTCGGTTAGTGCCGGCCAGGACATCAACCTCTCGGCCGCCCGTGACGTCAACGTCACGCCGGGCGCGGAAAGTATCTCGAAATCCGAGCAGGACAAGCGCTCAGGCTTCGGCATCCAGTTATCCCTTGGTCAGGGCTCCGCCTCGATCGGCCTCGGCTATGGCTCGTCCACTGACAAGACATCAAAGGCATCGGCGACGAATGCCGCCTCGACGCTTGCCGCCGGCCGCGATGTCAACATCAACGCCGGCAACGACGTCAATCTCCAGGCAGCAAAGGTCGACGGCGGCCGCGATGCCAACCTCTTTGCTGCGAACGACGTCAATCTGCTCTCGGCCGAGGATCAGACCAACTATGCCGAGATGCACCAGCGGCTTTTTGCCGGCATCAGCCTCAACGTCTCGTCCGGGCTGATCAGCGCCGGTCAGAGCATCGCCTCGGCCGCCGGCAATCTTGGCGGCCCGAACAGCCAATATGCGTTGGCTCCAACGGCCCTTGCTGGATACCAGACATATAATACGCTGGACAAAATGGGGCTCCTGGGCGGCGCTGCGTCGCAGCCGCTCGCATCCACCTCGCTGACGGTCGGCTTCACGTCGTCAAAAACCGAGCAATCGACGACAGTTGGCACGCCGGTGGTGACGACGATCGATGCCGGCCGGAATGCCACCATCGTGGCCCAAGGGGGCGATATCACCGGTCGCGGCGCTCAAATCACCGCAGGTTCGGCCGGTGACGTTACCGGCGGCAATGTGCTGCTGTGGGCCGGTCGCAACATCGATCTCGAGAGTGCGCAGGCCTTCTCAAACACCTCGGCCAGCAGCCAGTCGGCCGGTGCCTTTGTCGGCATCGATGCCGGCGGCCTGACCGCCGGCGGCAGCTATGCCAAGGGCGGCGAGAAGGCCACTGGCGTCACTCAGGTCAACGGCCATGTGCTTGGGACCGGCAACGTCACCACCGTGTCCGGTGGCGACACCACGCTTGCGGGCGCCGTCGTCTCCGGCAACAGCGTTTCGACGATCGCGGGCGGCGACCTCGACATCGTCAGCCGTCAGGATACGGCCACCTATGACGAGAAGACGCTCGGTGCCAGCCTTGGTTTCTCCAATCTCACCGGTTTCTCGGGCGGCGTGCAGGTCGGCAAGACAAAGGGCACTTACGCCAATGTCGCCGAACAGTCGGGCATCGTCGCAGGTGACGGCGGCTATCACGTTACGGCAGGTGGCAATGTCGGTCTCATTGGCGGCGTCATCGCCTCGACCGCCGCGCCGGTCAACAACGAGCTGACGGCCAATTCGCTCACCTTCTCCAACCTCGAAAACACCTCGAAGGCCTCGACCTCCAGCTATGGCTTCAGCCTGACGCCTGGCGGCATCCCCGTTCCGAACGTTGGCCAGCCCGCCAGGCAGAGCGACACGGGCGCAGCCCTCGCCACGCTGACGCCGGGCAAGCTCACGCTCTCCGATCAGACCCAGGATCTCGCCAGCCTCAACACCGATCTTTCCAAGGCTAACGACACAGTCAAGCCGTTCGACATCGACAAGCTCAAGGCTCAGCAACAGAGTGCGGCCGCACTCTCTCAGCTTGCCAACATCGCAATCGGCGACATCGCCACGCGGTTCAATCTTCCCGACGGTGGTATTGAGAAGACCGCTCTGCACGCGGCGGCGGGTGCGCTGACGGCACTGGTCGCCGGCGGCAATGTCTCAGCTGGCGCACTTTCCGGCGCAGCACAGGAATTGATCGGCGCCATCGTTGACAAGGCGCTGATGGATAATCCGAACCTTACCCAGGAGCAGCGCAACGCCCTTGGCCAATGGGCCGCGACCTTGGTCGGCGCAATGGCCGGCGGAATGCAAGGCGCGGCAACCGCGCTCGATGCGGAAAAGTTCAACCGTCAGCTTCATGTCAAGGAAGGCGACCTCATCAACGCGAATGCCGCGCGCTACGCGGTCCAGCGAGGCTATTGTCAGAGCGCGGACAGTTGCTCCGCCGATGCTATCGCAAGAGCACAGGGCGAGCTGACAATGGAGGCCCTGCGCCGGGTCGACAGCGCATTTGCTGACATCAACGCGTCGCAAACGGCTGGAGCGTTCCTGGATGAGCTTGCACGGGAAAACAGTGCACCGGCCGGACAAAGCCTGTTCTCGGCTACGCCGGAGCAGTTCACCAACCATGTCTTGAACGTCGAGTACCTGTCGCAAAACAAAGATCTCTACGACACCTTTGGCAAACCAGGTGAAAGTAGATACTACACAGCCTATGTCGCAGCGCTGGTCTCAGCGGCAAACGACACCGCCGATCTCAAGAACGCCACGCCAACCCAGGCATCAGCGGTTCTGAACGGGATCAAAGACGCCATCGGTGTGGTCGACCAGGGCCAAGGGAACGCGACCGGTCTCGAAAATGCGCTGACGGGCTCGGAACAGACCTATCTCCAACTTCTCCAAAGCCTCACCAACGCCATCTCGACGACGGCGGGCACCAACGGGTCCGCGCTCCGGCAGTTTGCAATTCAAAACGCCGCACTCGTCGATGGCCTGATGGCGAATGCGGCCTTCGCGCAATCGGCGGGTAAGCTCATCCAGGTCGAATATATGATCGCGGTCGGGGGCGGCGCGGCGCTGCCGGCGGCGCAAGAGCTTGCCGCCATGTGCAGCCTGGGAGCGCAAGCCTGTGCGGCACAGGCTAACGTGATTTTCCAAGAGATCGTCGCCTCTATTCCTGAACTCGGCGGCACTGGCGTCGGCCTCGCTGGCATCAGCGCGCTCGATAAGGAAGCTGTCGATCAGGCGCTCGTAAAGGCGGCAGAGACAGGACCTCTTACTTCAGGCGGGAGGGCAAATGCTGCTACGGGAGCGCTTTTGCGCGAAGATCTGGCCCGCCAAGCCGGCATACCGCGTTCCATAGAAACCGTTTGGGGCAGTAGCCTGGATGATCTAAAAGCGTCCTACGAAATGGACGGTTGGACTGTCACGGATAAGGCGCCGCGGGCAAGTTCATCGGGGAACTCACAAATTTTCACCGTAGATGCGCCGCAAGGCGGCGGTCCAGTGGTCAAGCAGGTTCAATACAGCCCAGCAAGCTCGGAATCCGAGCATACCGGACAATACTATAAGTTTAGCTATTCTGACGGAGCAACCGTTAAGGTTATTGACCCAGCTACATATCAGGTGACTGGGTGGCCGGAAACCAACACAACGTTTTATAACCAAGCTGGAAATAAAATATCTTATGATGCTGCCAGCAAAACTTGGAGCGCGCATTGACTTATAACCTTGATTGGTCCGCCCCGATTGAACCTGGAAGCTCAATGCTAGGTTTGCAGCTTGGCATGACGTTTGCGAACGTACAGGCCCTTTTCGAATTCGATAGTACATCAGAGCGTCGGGCAACCAGGTTTTTGAACTCGCCTCGATTGATCGTCGATTCTGACAAAGAAGGGAGCATACTTCTTCGTGCTGCCGACATGGATAACGTCGTCTACGATTGGCAAAATATCCTCGTGCGTTTGATCTTCGATCATGGGATACTAAAGCTTATGATCGTGCGATTTAGCAAAGGTGACGAGGCGTACAGGTATCAAGGCAAAATATTTGGGAAGGTTGGCCTTGGATCACAAGTGTCGGAAATGCTGGAATTTGCTCCCCTCGAATATGATGATGCCGAAGAGCTTTTCTATTCAAATGGTCTTAAAGGATTGGAATTGGGAGGATCAAATGCATGCGATTTGATAACCAATCCTTCTCAAATAATTACTTCCATTAGAATTTTTTAGATGCGCTGAACGCCGCAGAGAGCGAAATCATGGCCGGCGGCCTAGTCGCGCAAACTGGCCAATGGACGGGCACTCGGACCCATCCCCCCGAATTCAGACGTAGCGACTGCGGATTCCAACGATGGCGCGCAGGCATTCCAAATTGATTGCGCGCAGCGTTCCAATCTGATCGCGCGCCCGCCCCATAGCGTTTACATTTTCGTCCATAGTTCACTCCAGAGCCCATTCCTCAGACTAAAATCCGCTCGATTTCGTCCAGGTTCACATCATCGCTGCGGCGATCGTAGAGCTGCGTCGTCCGCGTCGAAGAATGGTTGGCGATATTGGCCGCCTTCTCCAGAGTACCGCCGTTCTTCAGGTAGGCGGTGATACCGGTCGCCCGGAACGTGTGATTGCACACCGCGGTGCTGATCCCGGCTGCCACTGACCTGCCACTGAATTTTCATCCGGCGGCGATTAGAGCCTCGGCGGTTTTGAATACGCCAAGTGGCGCGGTGTGAGCAACCGGCGGAAACGCGAAGCTTTGATCTTGCGCAGCGTTGGAGCCGGTTGCGGCGATGATCCCGGCGTAGCCTGCCGGGGTCTGATATCCGAGCGATGAGTGCGGCCGGAAATGGTTATAATCGTCCGCCCATTCGGCGATGGCGCTTCGGGCGTGGTCGAGACCGAAGAACAGGCTCTCGTTGAGCAGCTCGTCGCGCATCCGACCATTGAAGGACTCGACATAACCGTTCTGCATGGGTCTTCCCGGCGCGATGTAGTGCCACTCGACCTTGTGATCCTTCGACCAGGCAAGGATGGCATTCGAGGTAAGTTCGGTGCCGTTGTCGGAGACAATCATTCCGGGCTTGCCGCGCCGTTCGATCAGCGTCGTCAGCTCGCGAGCAACACGACGGCCGGAGATTGAGGTGTCCGGGATCGCCGCCAAGCATTCGCGTGTCACATCATCGACGATATTGAGGACCCGGAACCGTCTCCCGCATGCAAACTGGTCGTGCACGAAATCGAGAGACCAACGGGCATTTGCCTTTGCCTCGACCAGGATCGGCGCACGTGTGCCGACGGCCCTTCGTCGAGCCTTCCGCTTGCGAACCGAAAGCCCTTCTTCGCGATACAGCCGATAGATGCGGTTGACGCCGGATGGCTCTCCATCCCGCCTGAGCAGGACGAACAGCCGTCGGTGTCAGCGGCACCAACAATGTCACTGTCGTCAGCGGCGACACGTTGACGCTCGCCGGCGCCGTCCTTTCCGGTGGTACGGTGAAAGTCGATGCCGCCAAGGGCATCGTCATCGAGAGCCGCCAGGACATCGCAAGTTACGACGAGAAGACGCAGAGCGCTTCGCTGAGCGTCGGTCCGGGTGCGAAAGGCAGCGTCGTCTCCGGTGGCTACAATCAGGGCACAATCACCGGCGATTATGCCAATGTCAGCCAACAGAGCGGCATCTTCGCCGGCTCCGGCGGCTATCAGGTTACCACCGATGGTACCATCGAGCTTGTCGGCGGTTTCATCGGGTCCACCGCCGATCCCGCCAACAACGATCTGACAGCCAGCCAAATTCTCTATTCCAACATCGACAATTCGATGTCGGCATCCTCGACGAGCTACGGCGTCAGCCTGATTGGCCCCGGGATTCCCATTCCAGTCGTGGCCCAACCGGCCAAGCAAAGTGACAGCGGCACAACTCTGGCGACGATCACGCCCGGCAACTGGAACTTGACGAACCAGCAGCAGGATCTGTCTGGACTTAACACCGATGCATCCAAGGCTAACGCTCAGGTCGATCCGTTCAACATCGACAAACTGCGGGCTCAGCAACAAAGTGCGGCAGCCTTGTCGTAACTCGCCAACATGGCAATCGGTGCGCTTGCCAGTCAGATGCATTGGGAAGAAGGCAGCCCGGAGAAAGTTGCCCTGCATGCGGCTGCCGCCGCTATCGTCGCCCAACTCGCCGGCGGCAATCCGGGCCAGGCTGCTGCCGCAGCCGCCGTGGAGGAACTTGCTAACGGCATCCTCCAACAGGTTCTGAAGGCGAATCCCAATCAGAACAGTCCACCATCACCACGACCACCAGCCAGACGCAGCAAGGCTCGTCGCTGATCGCCGGCGGCAATAGGCTTTAAGCTGGAGAAGGATGCTGTTTATTTGCAGGCAGTCTCACTATAAATGAGAACGCGGTGGTTGCACATTTTGTAAGCATATAGTCGCTTCAGTTCCGTCCCCGTCGTACGCAGTCATCCTCGACAACGCGTCAAGTTGACGATGCCGTGGCTATTTATTCCCCGACAGGTTTAGTGCATAACGCGTGTGCCGTCGCTCACCGGCGCGCGTAAGCGCACCTCTTTCGACCAACTCGTGAAGATCGCGTGTGGCCGTCGCTCGCGACGTTCGAGTAATTGAAATATAATTCTCAGCGCTCAGCCCACCCTTAAAACCCGCTGGGCCTTCACGGAACATACGAGCGATGACCTTCTCTTGGCGTTCGTTGAATTGGCCACGAAACCGGTCGTAGAATTGCGCTTTGCCGATATAGAAAGCCACACGTTTCAAGGTCGTTTGTTGCGCCTCAAGAACGGTTTCGGCAAAATAAACCAGCCAATCGGTAATATCGAGCGTGCGTTGGTGGCGTTCGAGCTGGTCGTAGTAGGCTTTTCGGTTCTGCTCGATTGTGTAGGCAAGCGCTATCAGGCTCGGTTGCCCGACATTCTGTGCAAGCGATTTTTCCGCAAGCGCTCGGCCAATCCTGCCATTGCCATCTTCAAATGGATGGATGCTTTCGAAATACAGATGTCCTAAACCGGCTCGCGTCAGAGCGGGCAGGGGAATCTCTCCGTTCGGCGCAGATCTGTTGAACCATACCATATAGGCAGCCATTTCCGCTGGCACCTGCCTTGAGGGCGGGGCTTCATAGTGGACGGTTGGATTATCGAGACGACCGGACACGATCTGCATGGCATCGTCATGGGTTCGATATCCTCCGATCATTTCGAGACGGCGGTTTCCGGTCATCAGCATGCCGTGCCAGCGAAACAGAGTTTCGTTATGGAGAGGGGCCGACCAGGACTCATAGAGATCGACCATCATTTCCGCGATTCCGCTTTCTTGCGGCTTTATCGGCCGATTGTCCGTATCGAGACCGAACTGCCGGCGCAACGAGGATTGCACGCTCAGTCGATCAAGCATTTCGCCCTCGATCTCCGATGTTTTCACCGCCTCGTCACTCAAAAGCTCGACACGCAACAGATTGCGCTCCTCGTCGCTGACATGACGGACAGCGCCGATCACTTCCCCTGATGATAGAAGAAATCGGCGTTCTAGCTGCTCAAGCGCAGCCGCGTTATAGGTGAATTGCGGCCAGCCTTCCTGCGTCCAATTCCATTTCATGAGCTATAGGCACCTCTTCTATAACTCATTTTGCCGGCATTCGTGAGTGATAGCAACATATTCTATCGCTCATGGCACCTACGGGACCTATCTTGTGGCGTTTCACCACGATAGGCCGCAAAGCACAATAGGCCGAAAAGGCCAGGGATCAATCAGGCTATCTGTGTGAGGAGAAAACGAAGACCACTACATGCCCGCTTTCGCCTTCGTGAAGGTATAGGTTCTCGATGACCAGCGGCCCCGCCAGGACCTTTACCTCAACGTCAAGCTCCTCCTTGAACTCACGTTGCAAAGCCGCGTCGGAGCGCTCTCCGAACTCCACGCTTCCATCCAGCGGGCGGACACCGACAACCCGCTCCTGATCGTCATAAACCTCAGCCGCGAGTACACGGCCGTCGCGCCAGTGCAGACCGAGGGCCTTGATCCTGATTTGTGGGGATTGACGCCAAGTGTTCATTTCAGCAACCTTGAGGAGGCAATCAATGTCTGCAACGAGGCTATTGCGGAAGTATGTTTTCTTCCGGAATGCGCCATTTGCGGTTCTCGCACCCGCACCCATTATTGTGCGCCGCGATTGACGACCGCAAACAGGATAGGCAGATTTATGCGGAAACGCCCCTCCGCCCGAATTCTGGTTATGGATCAATTCGGATGCGTTCTTCTTTTCAAGTTTGTCCATACATCTGGACCATTAGACGGTCGCACCTATTGGGCGACGCCGGGCGGTGCCGTGGAAGAAGGCGAGACGTTCGAGGAAGCGGCTTTGCGCGAGTTAGAGGAGGAAACGGGCTTATCAGAGGAACAATTGACAGGCGAAGTTGGCCGTCGATCCTTTGAACTTCAACTGACGAATGGGGAAGTCGTATGGGCCGAAGAGCGGTTCTTCGGGGTCCGAACGATTCGAAATGGCATTTCAGACCGGGGTTGGACTGAAAATGAGCGAGACGTTATGGCGGATCACCATTGGTGGTCTGCTGAAGAACTACAACAAACCACCGAGATCATATTCCCAGACGGCCTTCTGAAGTTAGTTGACAGAGTATGACGGCTTGGGGCCGACAGCGGGAACGCGCTAAAAAGCGGTCATCAACTAATGGGTGAATCGTTCCAAACGAAGCCGACTTGAGAGTAGGACCCGCTTCCAAGCTGGACATCTGGGGCATTCACTTCGCGTCCACCCATCAATTGGTAGAATTGGCGGTTACCATGTTGCAGCTCACCTACGATACCGAACAGCTCGCCCGCAGGGTCGCGGCCCGCCTCGGCCGCAAGCCCGAAGACTTGATCCGCGCAGCGTTGGAACGCGAAGCCAAGGCGCTTGGCGTATCCGACGAGCTGCCGGCGAAGCGCCGGATGACGGCCACCGAAATGCTCGCCTTCGGCAGGAAGGTCGCCGCTCGGCCGGTCCTCGATCCGCGCACCCCACAGGAAATCGCTGACGATCTGAACGCCCTATGATGGTCGTGGATTCGTCGGCATCATCGCGATTTTCCAGGAAGAGGACGATGCCCAGCAGCTCGCCGCTGGCATGACCGAGCGTGCGGATTAATTCTCCCCCCCTGCGGGCGTCAGGTCCGTCGCCGTCTATTTCATCCCCACGCAAAGGCTTCACATCCAAAAGCGGAAGGATTTCCAGCCCTCAAAGATGAGGAACCGATCGACCGCAAAGAAATCGGTAAGCTCGTAAACCGCGCTCCAGAGAGCTTTATTTGCCGAATGGGAAATGAACATCATCAGCAGCAGGACGCTCAGCATCGGGGCTATTTGATTGGCCTGCATTTGCATGTCGCGCGGAAGGTATGGCCGAAGGATGCCAAAGCCGTCCAGGCCCGGAACGGGAAGAAGATTCAACACGACCGCAGAAGCCTGCAAAGCGCCCAGAAGGGCGACTGCCTGCCAGAAGCGCGAACCGTCGTCAGGCAATCCGAGGAGAAAGGGGATCGTGAGGATTATTAGGAAAACCAAGTTTGCCAGTGGTCCAGCGGCAGACACGAAAGCCTGCCAGCGCTTACTCTTAAGTACACTATGATCAATGGACACGGCGCCGCCCGGAAGACCGATCCCGCCTAATATCAGGTAGAGCAGGGGGAGGACGAAACTCAAGAATGGCTGCGTGTAAGTCAGCGGCTCGAGGCTGAGATATCCTTTTGCAGCAACGCTCCGATCTCCTCCCCAATATGCCGCGAAGGCATGCGCGCCCTCATGTAGGCATAGCGAGACGATCCAGCCGGTTAAGACGAACACGAAAACGGCTACCGGCAAATCGAGCCAGCCGGCGAAAAGACCGATTCCCGTCCCGAGAAAAATAATGAAGGCAGCTAAGAAATTGGCGCTCAGATCCCATGATCGTGGAAAACGGGAATAAACTATCTTCGGTTGCATAAAATGGTTCCGTATTCAAAAATCGAAGGCAGTCAACAAATTGTCGGCATCTAAATATTTGCCGAAGGCGGACCGCTGGGGTCAAGTTGCAAGTTGTTCGATGGCTAAGGAATGGTTGCAGCGGGCTGCGGAATGGCTGTCCCTCGGCCTCAATCCCAGTCCGGTGCGGCTGACAAATGTCAGGCCGTCAGCCTGTCTTCAATTCGACGTTTCGCAGCCTTCTTTAGCCTGTGGATCCAGATTTTCGCCTCGAGACAAATGCCGCCGGGATGCGGCTGGCATGTCTACAATACCATGGCTCAGCTTTTGAGGGGGTCCTTGTCCCCGTGGATGCAGCGAGATGCATAAGAACACATCTTCGCTGTTAGTTCTTTGTTAGGCCTTATGGACGTAACCGCCTGAAAAATTTCGCTTATTACTAGAAACATCTGTCAGTTCGTGCCATTTCGGAGCGTCCATAATCAAAACTGTCGCAGTCTCGCAAATGCAACTTCATCTTCAAAGTTCGCAAAATAGTTGTGCTGGGAATCCAAGCCATCGAAACGGCATAGCCGCCTCCAAACGTCCGGCCTCCAAGATCTCCTTGGGTGTGGGCGTCGCGTTCGTACCCACTTCGTCCTTTTTTCATGCAGCCCTTGCACACCGATCGATGGCAGCAACGGCCTTGTTTTTCCGGACGTGGCGGAAAGCATCATCGAAAGGGTGGAGAACGAAGCGATATGATCAGGGGCCAAGGCAGGCAAAAATAGGCGCCGCCATCATGCTCGCAGGCGCGTTAGGCGCATGCACGACGTACTCCGATACCCATCTCGGCGAGGGCGCCAAGGAAGTCGCTAACAATGCGCCTTCCATGGTGAAGAAAGATGGCGCTGCGATCGTCGTGCGCGTCTCGGAATCAAGCAGCTATTGCGGCAGCGGCCAAGTCGTCTTGAACAAAATCGTCAATGGCAAAATCGATGAGAGCCAATCGGTAACCGTTGGGCAGGTCGCGACCGGTAACCTGAAGGATTTTGGCAAGATGTATCTCCATGTCCTTACGTTGAACTTGCCCGCGATCACGAAGGAGGTCGACAAGGGCGATATTCGCACCTCATTCCGGGCAATTGCTCCCGGCAGCTACGTCGCGACATATGCAAGCTGCAACATGGGACGGAGCCGAGTCTGGATGGGCGGCAACGAAGGCGGAACTCTGTTTAGCCCCGCACCGGCACCAATGCTTCGGCCGCTGGCAGGCTCGAACCATATCGTGATTGGCGAGGGGCAGATCGTAGACGCCGGCTTCCTGAATATTCAAGTTCTACAATCAGATCTGAGGCCAAACGGTCGTGGAATCGCCGTGTTGATCGGAGCGGAAGCACCCGCGAACTTCCGGGAGGCAATCAAGAAGAACCTGCCGGATCTCTATCCGAAAATAACCTACACCAAATTTGCACCTTACCCCGGAGTTTTGGCTCCTGTGCCACTTAAATAACAGCCCAAAAAGCAGAGATTTTCTGATGTATCGATATGCAATCAATCACAATGGCAAATTCGCGTCGATCGGCGTGGTGCTGACAATGGCGCTCGCTGGCTGCACAACGTCTACGTCTCAGCCAGTATCGAATTCGGCGGCGCCTGTCGCGGCCGGCAAGACTGATGTTGCTATAAAGGCCTTCAGGGAACTCTGCCTGCAGACGGCTCCGTCTTTTGACGCCGGCATCAGTGGCGCCAAACGCTACGGCGTCAAGGACTTCTATGATCTTGGAGGCGAGCAAAGCGGCATGACCAAGGACAACTCGATGTCCGTGCAGATCAAGCCCGGCAAGGAATGCGCCATTACAAGCCCCAATCGCTCCGATCCGACCCTGCACCAGCAATTCCTCCGCACGGTCGCAGAGTTTGCCGACAAGGTTCCGCAAGATGACAAACCCAATCAGCCCTTTGTCGCCACGATCAAGGGCAAACGTTTCATCTTCCAGCATGACCGCAACGGTGGCGAAGCCTATGTCATGCTAAATCCCGAAAAATAAATGGCAGATGCCGCCGGGAGGAATGGTGTTGGTGAAGCAGCATTCGGGGCAGCTATCCGAGTGGGCCGCCTCAACCACGACCGATTTGGGCGGCGATAACGTTCCGTACCCTGGAATTGAGGAGCTATAACATTCAGCACTTCGAGATTTCGGGGGGCTTTTCTGCTCTCCGCCGGTCTTTGCATCGAAAGACTGCAGTCCGAAGAATGCCGCGCAGGTAGTATCCAAGCTGACTGAAGTTTAGTCCGGGGACACAATGGAGCGAAGTTGCAGGAGCGGATTGGCTGCGATACCCATTTTGGATCGCCTCGCGCCGAAAATTCAACCGAGACATGCTGATCGTTGGATCCGGCAAACCGTCTCGACGGCCGGCCTTGCAGTCTATCTGTGCGCCTCAATTCCGGCATATGCCGGCCCCGCCCGGGATGCTTACGACAAGGAAGATTACGCCGCTGCATTGAAATATGCACAATCTTCCGCTCCCGGGGGTAATGTCGAAGGACAGCGTGTGCTGGGTCTTCTGTATCTCGAAGGCAAGGCTGTGCCAAAGGACTATGATCAGGCGCTACTTTGGTCTCGAAAGGCGGCCGAGCAAGACGATGTGACCTTGGCCCCAGAGTGCGTCAAGTTCCTCTTTCATCAAGGGCGCCGCCGGCGGGAGCTTTGCCTTGGCGAGCGCGCGGGAACGGATTTCTGCAACGTGCTGGGCCAAGGGCACAGCTTCGTCAGCCCGCTCAATCTCGTGCTGCAATGGTCGCTTCTCGCTTGGTTGTCCATGCGCCGCACTTCTTCCTCGCCAGTCTCTATACGGACCGGGCGCGCGGCTCTATGACAAGGGCATGAAGATCGCCAACCGGTCGCCAATGCCGCGAAGCCCATCGTTTCTAAGCGCTTGGCGCTGCCGACATCCCAGGCGGGCGGCAACAGAAAATAGCCCTCCTGACGCAGCGCGTGGAAGTCGGCGCGCCTCGCCGCAATTTCCAGGATCATCCGGCCCTCCCTTCTACACTTTAGTGCCAAAGCGACGGAGCACTTCGCTTGTTCTCGGTTGTCAGGTTAAACTGACTCATCACCCTGGGAGATCGTCAGTTGATTGCGCCTGATGTCGTCATTTCGTCTCGAGTCATGGAAGATGATCCCGAGCGTGTGCCTATGACCGGTATGTAGGCGGCTCACGCCATGGTGCAGGTTGACGCGGGACAATCCGTGGGCGCTTTTTGTGTGTGGATGATTGACCGCGAGAGCCACCGCAGCGCCGACGTTCCGGCACACAATTTGGCGTCGTCGTTAACATAGGCTCGCCCCGAGACCACATCGCTCCAGGTTTACGCACTTAGGCACACGCCTAAACAATATCATCATGAAGCTTGTAAAGATGGTGTCGTTACGCTATGCACTGTGTGCAGACAGGAGTCTCTCATGCCCACCTCGCACACGAACAAAAGCCCGGACGCCAGCGTGCCGCTGAATATGCGCATCAAGCCTGCGACCCGCAATCTGATCGACCGCGCCGCTGAGTTGCTTGGTAAGACACGCACGGATTTCATGCTTGAAGCTTCTGAGCGCCGCGCTGAGGAGGTGCTGCTCGACCGTACCATATTCACGGTCAGCCCCGAAATCTACGCCGAATACCTTGCCCGCCTCGACGCACCCCCGCAGCCCAATGAGCGTTTGAAGCGCACTATGTCGACCAAAGCGCCGTGGGATGACGTGTGACGCCCAGCGCACCGGCGCCGTTGGCCGATCATCACGAACTCGCCGAATTCAGTTCCGGCGTGCTTGAACTGGACGACTGGCTGCGCCGCCGTGCCCGGGCCAATCAGGCGGGCGGCGCGTCGCGCACCTTCGTTGTGTGCGAGGGAGACCGCGTCATCGCGTATTACGCGCTTGCGTCCGGGGCGGTGAAGCAGCCGGAAGCACCCGGACGTTTTCGGCGCAATATGCCCGATCCGATTCCGGTCGCCGTGCTTGGCCGCCTCGCCATTGATCAGTCCTTTCAGGGGCGCGGTATTGGCAGGGCATTGGTGCGCGACGCAGGCCTCCGTCTGCTCAACGCGGCCGAAATCCTCGGAATTCGCGGCGTCATGGTGCATGCGATTTCCGATGACGCACGGGCCTTCTATGAAGCGGTTGGCTTCCTGTCTTCTCCGTCCGATCCCATGATGCTAATGGTCGGGTTGCATGACCTCCACAGCGCGCTGAATCGTTGACCGCAGCTTGTCAAAGCTTCTGGTTCAGCGCAAATTACGCATGTTTATAACTTATTGAATTCATTTTTGAAACTGAAAGAAACAACGCACCGTCGGCTCGAGTCCCAACAAGGCGAAGGATATCTCGATCCTGTTGCCATTTGATTTGCCGCGTGAGCGGCGGCTATCCCTGCCCAGAAAGCCAGTGCGGCAATGACGCTCACTACAGCTGATCTAGCCATCTGTTTTCCAGCCAACCGTTTTTAATTCGCTTATTCACGTCAGCCTGACTTCTTCTTGATGGCAGGCAATCGAATAGAAGCCTCTGGGTGGGTGATCGGGCGGTCTTTAGCAGCTTTTCCTACCAAGACTGCGCCATCGTCACCTAGACCTACAACCGACGGCATCAGCCTGCGTCACGTCGAGGACCAGCTTGTCGAGCCTAGCATCGAAGTTTCGTTCCAGACAGCATCTGAGTGGGCGGCAAAGTTCGGCCGCGAAATTGCCCGCCGTATACTGGCTCGATTAAGAGGGGACCAGCCCCTCGGATTCGTCGTTTCGTTGCTTCATGCAACTGGTTGCCGTGGCCATTCCTCTTCCTGTGCTCGTGCAGGTCCCGATGGCGGCCGCGAATGGCTGAGAATCAATCAGGTGGCTGGTGTGAAGATCCTCGAAAAACGGTTGCTCCAATAGCCGCTTTAGCAGCGTACAGCGCATGGTCAGCTCTTGCGAATAAGGCAGTGGGCGTCTCCTCCTCTGTGAAGGCAAATCCAATGGAGGCGCCGACCCGAAAAACGCGTCCAGAGCAATTCATGGGCTCTTGTGCCGCGGTGCTCAGACGTTGGGCGATACTTTCGATCCTTTGCAGGTCGGTAGCCGGGCCGAAGAGCGCGGCGAACTCGTCGCCGCCAATACGGGCAATTAGCTCGGCGGATTGGCACACCACCGAGAGCCGGCGGGCGAATTCGATCAGGCATTCGTCTCCAACGGCATGCCCAAGAGTATCGTTGACCCTCTTGAAGCCATCGAGGTCGATGAGCATCAGTGCGCCCCCCGGTCCCCCGAGCTCACAGACTTCCGCAAGTCGGTTTTGAAACTGAGTGCGATTGGCAAGGCCGGTCATCGCATCGTGTTCAGCGAGATACCGCATTCCGTCGAGCGCTTTCCGTTCCTCGGTAATGTCCTGCTTAATACCGAAGAGCCGGATCGGCTCGCCATTTCGGCGCTCGACCGCTGCTGATATTCTAATCCATCGCTTCTCGACCCCAGGGGGCCGGATTTCGGCTTCGAGAGCGAAGCCGGAACCCGTCTCGATGGCATTGCTGCGGACTCTTTGCAGGCGATAGAGTGATTCTTCCGAATAGCTCTTCAGAACTTCGCTACGCGCGACCTCGCTGCCTCGCTGAAAGCCGAATAGGTCATAGCTCCCATTGCTCCAGGTCAATTGTTCGCTGGGCAATTCGCATTGCCAAACGCCCATACGCGCTGCCGCAGAGGCTCGCTCGAAAATCTCGGCTCGGACGAGATCGGTCTCAAGCTGGCGGATGAGGCTGGTTTGATGCTCGATCTGCTGACGCAATTGCCAAACGGTTCGAGCGTGGAGAGGGCTCCTCAAAGCGGAGCGTAGACGGCCTAGTAGGGAATAAAGCGCAGACCCCGGTGGACGAACGCCATCGCAACCGAGTTGAAGGGCACTAGTGACCGTTTCATCTGCTGGATTCCCCATTTATTCACCTCTATTCTTTATAATATCTATTTTTTGGATGACCTTCATCCCGGAAACATTAGTTGCGGGACGCCGTCACCACCTTGTTAAAGGCATTGCGCAGAGCATCCGAGAGAACGTTAATTGGTCCATACTGTTCGAGGCGCGGAATGAAAGTCATGGGGCAGATTTCACCGACCTGAGAGTTACCCCAGCATGCGGGGATTTCAGAGCTGACGATACAGCCCGTGCGAATATCAACAATCGGTTGGAAGGCGGGCCGCAAATGCCTCTGGTCGATAGCGAGTTTCATCAACTTGCGCAGCGTGGCCTTCCGAGCGGTTTCGATTGTAATCCCTTCGGGAACGTCACGCTCACTATGTCGCACTGCCATCGCTTCTCGCCTGAGTGGACCCATGACTGACAATCTAGCACGCGCTTATTCGAGCTTTCCATTGAATAGTGGTTATTAATGAAGGAACGTTGAAAGAAAGTGCTCGATTCTTTCGCAAGATAGCGCGTTTATATCTGTCAATTCGGAAAATCACAGCCGATTAGGTCGACAGCTTCGGGCAACAAGGGGGCTCAGGGGTTTCCGGATCGACCGCAAAAGGACGCAGGCTGAAGCCGCCCAACATCTTATCATCGCCCAATTCACCGCAAATCAAGCCGCCGACATGGTTTTGATGTATTTTGTCGTATCGACAGCAGCCCCGATATTGGAGACAATCATGACCGCTCCGCATCCTTCCAAAACCCACATCGGCAATCACGAACTGCATCCCGAAACACAGATGCTGAATTACGGCTATGATCCCGAACTCTCCGAAGGGGCAGTCAAGCCGCCGGTATTTCTCACGTCCACCTTCGTGTTCAATACGGCCGAGGACGGCCGTGACTTCTTCGATTATGTTTCCGGCCGCCGCGAGCCGCCTGCGGGGAAGGGAGCAGGGCTCGTCTATTCGCGCTTCAACCATCCAAATAGCGAGATTGTCGAAGACAGGCTCGCCGTCTACGAACGGACAGAAAGCGGCGTGGTGTTTTCTTCCGGCATGTCGGCAATTGCCACGACCTTGCTTACCTTCGTCCGGCCGGGAGATGCGATCCTGCATTCGCAGCCGCTCTATGGGGGAACGGAAACATTGCTGGCCAAGACCTTCCTCAACCTGGGTGTCGCCGCTGTCGGGTTTGCCGATGGAGTGAATGAAGGCTCGGTGCAGAAGGCGTCGGAAGAAGCAATGGCCAAGGGCCGTGTCTCCGTCATCCTGATCGAGACGCCTGCCAATCCAACAAACAGTCTGGTCGATATCGCGATGATCCGACGCGCGGCCGATGCAATCGGCGCAAAACAGGGTCATGTGCCAATCATCGTCTGCGACAACACGCTGCTCGGACCGGTTTTCCAGCGGCCGATCGAGCACGGGGCCGATATCTCGCTCTATTCGCTGACAAAATATGTCGGCGGCCATTCCGATCTGATCGCCGGCGCCGTTCTCGGCCGCAAGTCGTTGGTAAAACAGGTCAAGGCCCTACGTGGCGCGATCGGCACCCAGCTTGACCCGCATTCCTGCTGGATGCTCGGTCGGTCGCTGGAGACGCTACAAATCAGGATGGAGCGGGCAAACAGCAACGGCCATGCCGTCGCCGATTTTCTGCGTAATCACCCGAAGGTCGAGAAGGTCCACTACCTGCCCTATAACGATCCGGAATCACCTGCCGGCCGGACCTTCGTCGCGCAATGCACCGGCGCCGGTTCCACTTTCTCCTTCGACATTCGCGGCGGTCAGCCCGCCTCCTTCAAATTCCTCAACGCGCTGCAAATCTTCAAGCTTGCGGTCAGCCTTGGAGGGACGGAATCGCTCGCGAGCCATCCGGCCACGATGACACATTCCGGCGTCCCCGCCGATGTCCGCCAACGCATTGGCGTTCTGGAATCGACGATCCGCCTTTCGATTGGCATCGAGCATCCGGACGACTTGATCGCCGACTTGGAACTGGCGCTTCAGGCCGCCTAACACCAGCCGCAGTGCCCGTCTCTCTGGTCGGCAGATCCTAGTCCGTGTGCGTCTGCGTCCCGGATCCGGAGACGCTGGGTCGCGCCGGGACACTCCGCCTGCTCCAGAAGGGTTGATCAGGCCATCGCGATTCCAATGCGTACCAGGCGGCCAAGTGAGCACGGTAGGCATCGACGACCCTGGCCATGGTTTGTGCGTAGTCTGCAAAAGCATCCGTGTCGCCGGCTAAGCCTGTTCTCAAGGCGCGAGCGGCCATGAGCCCTGAATAGAGCGCGTTGAGCAGGCCTTGCGAAGACAGCGGGTCGCACGCCAAGGCAGCGTCACCCACCGCCAGCCAGCCGGGGCCGGCGGCGGCTTCCATCCAACTGCTATGCGCCGCGCAGTATCCGGTGTTGCCGACAGACTGGAATCCCACCGTTGACAAAAGGGAGGCCAGATCGGCTTGCCTGCGAGCGCGGGCCAGCAGGTTTTCAGCTCCAGCCAACTCCCTTGCGACGGGCAAATCCGAATCGGTGTGGAATGCCAGTACTCTTCGACCGTTCGGCAGGGGTGCGGTGTACCACCAGCCGTCTTGCTCGGTGATGGTGACGGTCACGCCGACATCTCCCGATGACACGCCGTGGCACCAATGACAGGCCAGGCGGTCGCCCGCCCGGTGACGGTGCCCCAGCATTCTTGCCAAGGGCGCAGTGCGCCCGCCGGCATCGACCAGGAATCGGGAGCTGACGGTCAGAGGACGGCCATGCCGGAGCAGCGTCAGTTGCCATCCATCGGCGGTCGAAATCAACTCCGTTGCCTGGGCCGGTGCCACCAAAGCCGCGCCCCGTTCGCTGGCGCTCCGGCGCAGCCAAGCGTCGAAGCGAGCGCGATCCAGATGCCATCCCGGTCCGTCCGGATCGCGGATGCTGTCAGCCCATATCGTTTGCGGTTCGCCCCAAATACTACGCGTCCCGTAGCAGGGGACATGGCCTTGGCTCTGGAAGTCCTGCCACAATCCCATGTCCTGGAGCACCCGCCGAGCGGCGGCCGGAAGAGATTCCCCGATGCGGGCTGTGGATGGCAGCCTGTCACCCGCCTCGGCTCGGTCGACCAGAAGCGTTCGGTGAAACGGGGCGAGCAGCAGGGCCGTGGCCGCTCCGGCTGGTCCGGCTCCAATCACCACCACCTCGGCCGTCAAATCCATCGTCACGGCGGTATCGACCGCTCAGCGATGCAACGACCGAGGCAGGCGGCGCACTTTGTCAATGGTGGACAAGTCGGTGATGGCAGCGTCGTCGATGGCTGTCCTCTTCAGCAGCATGGCGCCACCGATAGGCTCATGGCGATCCTGCACCTCCATGACCGCGGGGAAGTCGCCACCGGAAGGACCGAGCCGGCTTTCCACCACGCCCAGATGATCGAAGTGTGCAATCATGTTGTTGATCTGGGTGACATAGGAGGCCTTGAGATCCAGGGGGGCGTCCCAGTCGGCGCGGCGGGCGAAAGCCGCTTGCCGCTCCGCCAAGGGCCGCTCAACGTCCATGACGATATCGTAATCCTGACGGGTGAGCACCTGATTGGGAACCCGCGCGGGCCAGAAGGTCGGCACGTAGGGATCGTAGGCCTTTTCATAGCCAGATCGGCAGCTAGCGGTGTCGCACTGCCAAGGCACGGCCATCCATCGACTGATGCCGCCAGGTATCTGCGGTCCCAGGCAACCGTTGGGTGCCGACGCCGTGGCATAGGTCAGCGTCATCCCATAGTCGGGTTCTACCCAACCGGCTGGGGCATGAGCGAAGCGGAACGGCGCCCGATACATGGTGAGTTCCCGCACGGGCCAAGTCATCTCACAACCGGGGTGGAAGGCATCGGCCAGGCAGAAATCCAGTGCTGCTTTGGTCAAGCAGTCGCCTTGTGCAGCCACCGGTACGTCCTCGATCCGGCGCGGGATCGGTCGGGCAGGGTCATAATCGGCATCGAAGTCACCGGCGGCCCATTGTTGCAATTGAGACAATTGCAGGTTTGTCAGGCTACTGTTCTGGCGCGGGGATAGGGCCGACGGCACATTCATGGCGTCGCCATAGAGCCAGGGCCAGGGCACTGGCGACCAGCTGTCGACCGTGTCGTTCCGCTCCAGACTGCCCGTTCGGAATTGGTTGGCGATAACCTTGCGCCATTCAGTGTTCGCCGGATCGGGCGCTGCCAGTCGGGCTACGGTGGCAGAGGTAAGATCGAACAGGCCTTTCCAGCCGAAACCGGCGGCGAATCCCTCGTTTACCCATTGCAGACCAGCCAATCGCTCGAAGATCGGCAGGATATCGTTGGTAAAGGACGGGCGCTTGGGCTTGGTCAGCCAGTGATTCTGTACCGCAAGATCGCGCATCAGATCCCACATCGTGCGAACGGACTTGCGGCAGGGGCCATAATTGGGAGGCGCAACCACCACCCAAGCCGGCTCCACCGGCAGCGCCTTCCCGGCCAAGTTCACCTCAGCCGTAACAGGCCCATCGGCAACGTCGTCATACCATGTGTCGTTGTTGGCAAAAGTCACTGCGATGGCGTCGGTATAGGAGGCGGACACGCCATGCCCGCCCAGAACCAGCAACCGCCCGGCCTCGTCCGTTAGGACCGATCCG
Organism: Rhizobium jaguaris; assembly: GCF_003627755.1. Classification (NCBI taxonomy): domain Bacteria; kingdom Pseudomonadati; phylum Pseudomonadota; class Alphaproteobacteria; order Hyphomicrobiales; family Rhizobiaceae; genus Martinezella; species Martinezella jaguaris. The sequence continues at coordinate 1,046,276 of NZ_CP032695.1, forward strand.
AGATAGACCGGAATACCCATGAAGGCGCCATCGTCGAACCGCTGTTCGGGCTGGCTTCCTCCGGAAATGGAACGTGGTGCAGGGGTGATTGCCAGCGCTTTACGATCGGCGATTAAGGGATTGCGCAGGGTGGTCGGTGTCGAGCCCGGCGCTGACGCTTCAGGAATATCTAGTGCAAGTTGAAAGCCGTACCAGGCAGCCTTTGTATTGGCCAATTGCACGGTCCATTCAATATCGGCTTCTGCGTTGGTCAATTCCCGAACGATCGTTCCCGCAGCGTTCAGACCATAGACACGGAAACGCGCCGCTTCGCGTTTTAATGCGCCGGTGCCGTCACGATACGAACCTGGGGGAAGTGGCAGAGGATCTGGCACCTCAGGCCCTATGTACCACTCGGTCAAGCTGTTTCCGACACGCGCAATGCCGATGGGTGGATAAATTGCGGCCTTGACCATGACCTCGTCCAGCGCCCCGTTGTCCGCAGCAACCTTCTCCATTGGCCGTTCCCCCGGTTTGCAACCCATGTTGCCGCCTGCGAATTAGATAGCGGCGCCAGCGACGAGTACATTAGATTAAAATACATCTCAGAGTTTGCAATTTAAATCGTTCAGCCGCTGAGATCTTTTGCCCCGGTTACCTACACAGGAAATTTCAGTCGTTCCTTGGCGGCTTTGAGGGCAGTCAAGGCGATTTCGCAATCTTTGGAGGTTCGCGGAGCGAGTGGATCTCCGCTCCAGTCTACGATCCGGATATCGTGCGCAACGCTCGTTCCCTCTGTTTGTGCGGCATAGGTTCCGATGATCTGTGGCAGAACTGCAGTGAGGTTGCGGGGGGAATATATCCATTTTTGAGTATCGATCTGGATGGTCTGGCCGAGACGCTCGATGGCAGAAATATGCACCATTTCGCCAATTGGCTCAGCGTGCCTATCACGCGATACCTCAACTTGTCGCCGCGGCAACGATCCAAGCGGATAGTTCGAAATTGCGCGAAGCGCCTCCGGATAGATCTTGTAGTAGGATTTGCGCGGTTCATGCTGGCGAGCAAGCGACCAATCTTTGGTCACGGATTTAAGCCCGCCAACTTCGCAAGGGAAATCCTTAAAGTGGTATTTGAGCCGCCGGAGCATCCAGTCCAGCGAAATGTCATCAAGTGCTTGCGGGTAGTCGGCGGCGCGCAACTCCTCCGGAATATAGCCGCCGCCAATATCGCCATGAGCGCCGGAGAACCACACTTGCTCCGTGAAGCTTTCATAACTCTTGAATCTTGGTTTGCGCCAAACCGTTGCTTCGAAGGGTTTGCGGTGTTCGTCGATCGCAACAGCGTGCAGGTTGACCTTCGTGATCGAGGACAGATCGACATTGTGAAAGGCAAAACGATCACGATTTGCCAGGAAGAATGGATCTAAGGGAACACCCAGCGCACCAACAGTGTCGAACACGCCAATACAATCAACGCTGAATTTTTCCTGATCATGGGTGTATTGTTTGAGTTCACACCAAGTTCCCGGCAAGCGGTCGTTTGGGTCGGTGCGATAATAACCCCAGGCGAGCGGCTCCAGTTTGTCCGTGCAGTGCTCGCGTTTCAATAGGCCGGCAGCGCCGAGATACCCAACCAGCGAGCGGGCGGTATACGCGCCGCGTGAAAACCCAAAAATGAAAACGCTGTCGCCGGGGGTGAAGTGGAAGGACAGAAATTTGTATGCGCGGCGGACCTTAAGAGCTAGACCATCGCCAAAAGCGCCGCCACGAAACCGATCATGCGCGCTGGTGCCAACGCCTCGCTCATAGTAGACGATGTTTTCTTGTCCATCACTGGTAAAGCCCTTGACCAACTTGGCATCGGTTGAACTGGCTGGCCCTCTTGGGGAGGGGGGGCTCGATGCCGGCGAGCCGACAGCCTCCGCAATGATTGTTTGGAGGCGCACGATATTGGTGTCATACGGCCCGATATCCTCGTCGTTCCAGGTGCCGTCAAGTAGCAGGATGATGCGTTTCGTTGCCATCGGCATAGCCTCTCAGCCAGGATTTTTATGTGCAGACTTTGGTCCAGTGATCACGCTCCGCCATCGGCGGGAGCCAACGCTAGGATTTAAAGAACATATTGAGCAGATCGCCGGGAAGCGTCTGATCTCCCCTTGCAGCCTTCTCGGCGGCGAAGAACGATTTCAGACTTTCGCGAGCGCCAGGTTCACGTATGGCACGCGATAATGCGCCCCTCAGTTGCTCCATGCGGAGAGTGGCGTTGTCCGGATTGCCACTCATCGAATAGTTATAAAGGATCCTTGCGATGAGCGCGTTCAGCCCTGTGTCCTCTCGCTCACCGTCGGTCAATTGCCAGCGATCAATCGCCGATACCAGGAACTGAAGTTCCTTCGGATCCTTCTCCTGCACCGAGTTCGTCAGTATAGCGTGAAGCGATTGAGCATTCGTCAGGCCGCTGCCGCCGGCGAGCATGCCAAGCGTTTGGGTCAAGGCGGCGGTGAGGTAGAGCCGGGTTATCAGGTATATGCCCAAAAATGCCAGCGCAAAGAAATAGACAAGCAGCAGGACCACCGGCCCATAGATTTGGCCATCCTTCGTCCAAAGATATTCCGCAAATCCCCTTATCCAATGGATAATCGCCCCAATTTGCACGAGGGTCGCCCCGATCAAGAGCGTGGTAAGCCAATCTGATATGCGTTCCAGATTGGTGTTGGCAGCCAACATGGCATTTGTCTTGTCGGCTACGCCGCCATCCGCGGCAGCGCCCGCGACCGCCGCTCTTGCTGCGGGGTCAAGTGTTCGGGGAATGCCGAAGATGAAGCCCGCGACGCTCCCTGCGGCCGCGGCCGCGGCAGCCACAAGCAAATAGAGGCCGAAGAATTGCGTGAAGCCGGCAGTTGACGAGGACGGTGCATTGTAAGCTGCGAGAAACGCTACCACTACACCGAAAAGACCGAAGAGGCAGGTGATGGCGCCAATCTGATAGGATGCATCGTTGATCCTTCTCTCGCCCTCTTTAAGTTGCGATGCGGCCTGGCCGTTTCGCTGACGCAAGCTATAATGCGCAAACGCAATCCCGCCGCCGCAAACGACCAGAGCGCCCACAAGCGGCCAAACTGGCTGATTTGTCGCTGTTCCGTCCGCCCCGGCCGCGAGCCTGGGCCAGAGGAGCCCGAGCCCAAGGAGAGCGCAGAATCCCGTCCGGAAATACCGATTTCGACAATTGTCATGGCGCATTGGTAGCTCGCTCTTTTCGCTCTCCCCTCATTGCTAGAGGGTCACCACTCCATCGTTTGCGAGCTGCTTCAAGATGACCGCAGCGCCAGGTTGCTTCGAAACGGCGTCGTTGCTCCAGACGCCGTCGCCGATGTACTTTCCTCTCTTGTAGTAATTGGAATAGCTCCAGAGATAGGCGGTCGCGTGTCTCTTGCGCCGAGGGCCCATGCCATTGAATTTTTCAAATAGGTACAGGATTCGGCTTAAGCTCCAATCCGATTGGTCTGTGTAACCCTCGTAGGTAAGAGCGTCCTGGGCGCTTTCTTCCCAGCTGAAGTTCGAGCGGTCCGGCGCCGGGCGTCCTTTCGGTACGTGGAAGGTGGGCGCAGTCAGCGGGTCGCCGTTGTGAAGATGTGTCTTGAAAACGCCGACGTCCCCCGATGCCTCCATGGCATGCAGCAGGGCGACAAAGAACCAAGGCATGTTTTCGGCAGGTTTGCCCTTCAGCGTGGTGATGAAGGATTCGTACCGAGAACGGTTGTTGGCAATCCGCCTTGTCAGTTCGCTAATTTCATCTCTTTTGTCTTGGACGACGCAGGTCGCGAAGAGACGCTGATATTCGTTCTTGATATTGCTGTAACTTGTCGAGTCCATCACTATCGCGCCAAAGTCGTCTGTCTGAAGAGCCATCGGCGTGCTCGTGTGGTTGTTGCCGGCTGAACCACCATTTTCATTGCCGTCAAGTGAAGGTGTCTCTTCAGGCCAGTACGGGAGGCCCAATGCCGCGCCGGTTTGAGGGCCGATTTCGCCATCTGCAACCAGGCCTGCTGTGGCTTGGAAAGAGTACACGGCCGCCTCAGTTGCGGGGCCGAAAAGACCGTCCACTTTTCCGGGATCGACCCCTTTGTTTTTCAAGGCAATCTGTAGTTCTACGACGTGGTCGTCGAAGATTGGCTCCTGTTGCTGCCTCAGTATCAATATCGTCGCAGCGCCGTCCCCACCATTGGTGTTGTTGGCCGGGCCTTGCGAATAGTCCACGCCGGGGAGAAGAACGCCCAAATCCCAGCGTCGTCCAGCGGTGGGGCCTATACGAACCCCGTATTGCGCGCCCGCCGCCTCGTAAACTCGACCATCACCGATTGCTATCGCGACATGACCGATGCGCTTTACCGGAGAGTTCACCGGCTTCCTGATCAGAAAAGCGCCGGGAGTACCAGTCGCGACCGATACCGGAACTTGCCGACTGCTCGATTGAGCTTCATTGGCCCAATAACCAGAGTAAGGATCCGCATCCTGCAAGTCGTTCGACCCGCAGCCGAAGATAATTCCGTAGGTTTGATAGGCTAGCCAGGAACAATACTCGGCGCAGTCCCATGGTCCATGCCAAGAAGCATTCGCCAACGGAGCATGTGCTCCCAGAACATATTTTTCTCCAAGATGATCGGCGGCCTTCTTTAGAATTTCGTCCCCAAGCATAACCCCCTCCATATGCACAAAGGAATACCCACCACAATTTACTTGTGGGTTTATACATCGTGACAGTAGAGAGGCGCCCCTTCCAAATATTAATGCGGCACTTGACAAGGAAATGCAATCACAAATTTATTAGGAAATGCGAATATATTCGTCTTAGCGGATATGCCTAGTATATCGGATCCGAGCAGAATTCGATCATGTTCGCCCGGATCTGGCACCGGCTACCGGGTTGCCTGATTGATGAATCCAGCGGATCAAGCCCACCGATTTAGCTGAGCGAAAGGTCCTTCATGTTCTGAAGAGCACTCCCCGCCGCTCGCTGCCTCTGTGATGGTGTGTAACGCGCTGGAAAGTTGGTTTGCCGCCATGAAATAGACGAAGACGCGAACCTTCCGGCAGCAGAACAAGCCGGAATAACGTCTTAATCCGTTTCGGCTTCTCACGGGCGACAGTCATGCTGCATGAGCCCATCATACCTCAGGCCTTGCTCTGCTCCATCGCCAGTTCTGCCTGCAGGCTTTCGGTATCGCGGAAGATCGTGACAACCGCCAGAACCTGTCCGCCACGCTTGAAGCGCAGGAGGCAGTCCTTCGCAGCAATGTCGCCCTCGACCTCGATTGTGTCCCATCCTTCGGCATGGCCAACATAGTTGATCGGAATGTCGTAATGCTGGCTCCAGAAGAACGGCACATCCGTGAACTTCTGCCGGTGTCCGAGCATGTTGAGCGCCGCAGCAGCACCCTGCCTCTGCGCCACCACCCAGTGCTCCACCCTGATGTTCTCACCGCTGTGAGGGTCGGGCCACCGCGCGATATCGCCGGCCGCATATATTCCAGGCACGCTGGTCTCGAGATAGGCATCGACCAGGACGCCACGATCGGTGGCGAGACCGGCTGCTTCGGCGAGATCGAGCCGCGGCCGCACGCCGATGCCGGCAACGACCATGTCAGCGGCCAGGGTACTGCCGCTGCTCAGCAGGACGTCGCCCGCGCCGATGCTCGCCGCGGTGTCCCCTAGGTGGAAGATAACGCCATTTTCCTCATGCAGGGCACGAATGAAATCGCCCATTTGGGACCCAAGCACCCGTTCCATCGGCCGTTCCTCGGGCGCCACAACATGCACTTCGACGCCGCGGGTTCGAAGTGATGCGGCAACCTCGAGGCCGATGAAGCTGGCGCCGAGCACGACAGCGGACCGCGCCGCACCGGCCTGCGCGATAATCCTGCGGCTGTCGGCAAGCGAGCGCAGCGTGTGGACATGAGGCTGGCTGGCGCCGGGTATGGTCAGGTGCACCGGCTCGGCACCGGTCGCGAGCAGCAATTTGTCGAAGCCGACCCGTGTCCCATCGGCGAGCACGACCTCGCTGGCACCGACGTCGATGCCGGTAACCTTGGTTCCGAGGCGCAGGTCGATGCCGTTCTTGGCATAAAAACCTTCACTGCGAAGCGGGATCCAGTCTTCGGGAGCCTTGCCTGCGAGATAGTCCTTCGAAAGGTTGGGGCGGTCGACGGGCGGTGCCTCGTCGTCACTGATCATGACAATGTCGCCCTGATATTGTTCACGACGCAATCTCTCGGCTGCGGCAAACCCGGCAGCGCCACCGCCGATGATGACGATCCCTTCCGGAGGGGGCCCGGCATTGCTGTCGCGCGGGGCCGGCGACGGTTTTTTGCGCTTCTCGCCAACGAAAATCCTTCCGTCGCGCTGCTCGACCGACCAGCAAGCGAGCGGTGATAGCGCAGGCGCGCGCAGGGCCGCTCCGGTGCGCAGGTCGAAGCAGGCGTGATGCCAGGGACAGCGGACGCTGTCGTCGGCGACGAGGCCGTCGACCAGTGGCCCGCCATAGTGCGAACAGGTGGCGCCAACCGCGAAAATCTCTGCTCCGCGCCGTACCAGAAGCACGGGCTCGCCGTCGCGATGGCCGACAAGCTTGCCGCCATCAGGAAGATCGGTGAGCGCGATGCCGAGGGCCAGATCGGGTCCGCTCGGATTTGAATGGTTACCGGCCATTTTCTCCTCCCTCAAAGGGCAGCTACCGCTATCGTCCTTGTGATGCTCTGTTACCCGCCAGGCAGCTTCACCTGAATTTTCCGCTATTCCAACGCTTAGGCAAATGAATTTGGCAGACAGGCGCGCGGAATTTAGGTGGCGAAGCCAGGCCCGAGTTGTTCTCGCATCACAAATGAACGGCATTCAGCTCGTTTTGTTCATCGTGGATGCGGTCAATGAGCTCCTTCGCTTTGACTTGGCAAATCGCTCTGGGGAACCCGCGGCGTCGATGCTCAGAAGCTGTCGCAGCGCCGCAGTCGGCCCGATGAGGTCCTTCAGCGTGTAGCCGTCCAAAACGTCAAGAAAGGCTGCCGCTGCCGTTGCGAGCGCGCGCTTAAGCACGCAGGCGGGCATGACCACGCAGGCATTGCCGGCTTCTGCCTCCATACATGGAACCAGAGCGAAGTCCGGCTCGCAGGCCCGAACAATTTCCCCGACCGTGATTGCCGACGCCTCACGGGCCAGGCGCATTCCGCCCTGACGCCCCCGCACTGTTTCAACCATGCCTTTTTTTCCGAGTTCGTGGGTGATCTTCATCAGATGGGCCTTGGAAATACCGTAGGCCGCTGCCACGCCGTCGATCGTGGACAAGCTGTCGTCCTTGCGGAGACTGAGATACATCATCAGCCGCAACGCATAGTCGGAATGAACTGTTAGCCGCATGAACTTCCTCCCGAATCCCTCGTAGCATAATAGCATCAGGCGGCGGAGCGAACTCCAGCCGCCTGACGCTCGTCTTAAGCTGCCAGTTCGTCGGCTGGGCCGAAGAACTCGTAGTGGATCCTGTCTTTGGAGACACCCGCCTTGGCCAGGCCATTGACGAAGGTCGCGAGAAACGGCTTTGGTCCGCAGAGATAGATATCGGCTTCCTTCAGCGGCGTGTTCTCGGCAAGCCATTCGAGGGTAACAAAGCCTTCCTGGTCGTAGTGAACGCCCTTCCGATCGTCGGAGTGCGGCGTGCGATAGAAGATCGCAGACCTCATGCCGTCTCGACCGAAGGTGAGCTTGCGAACATGCTCGCCCATTGCATGGACCTTGCCGTCCTCCGCGCCGTGAACGTAATAAACATTCGCAACGCTCTCTTTTGCCACTATGTCTTCCAGCATGCTTACCATCGGCGTCAGGCCGACGCCGCCGCTCAGCAAGACCACCGGCCGCGACGTATCTTCCTTGAGGAAGAAGTCACCCGCCGGCGGTGCAACCTCGAGTACATCACCCACGGTCACTTCATTATGCAGATAATTCGAAATCAGGCCCGAGGGCTCGCGCTTGACGGAAATTCTGTATGTCTCGCCGTTTGGAGCAGAGGAAATGCTGTAGTTGCGCCGGTACTCACCCTTTCCGGGCACCGCGATCCGGAAAGTCAGATACTGGCCTGGGCGATGGCGGATGACCGGCCCGTTATCTTCCGGCTTTAGGACGAAGGAGGTGATGATATCGCTCTCCCGACGCTTGTCTGCAACGCGGAAGCGGCGCCAGCCGGACCATCCGCCTTCAGCAGAAACTAGCTCTTCGTAGACCTGCTTTTCCCTGCCGATCAGGATATCTGCCAGGAACCAGTAGGCCTCGCCCCAAGCAGCAAGCACTTCGTCAGTTGCGGCCTCGCCAAGAACCTGCTTGATGGCGGCGAGCAGCGCGTTGGCGACGTGCGGATAATGATGCGGATGGATCTGAAGGCCCACATGCTTTTGCGCGATCCGCTCAACCGCCGGCCCGAGCACTCCGAGGTTGTCGATATTTTGCGCATAGGCAAGGATCGCCTGCGCCAACGCCTTCGTTTGCCCGCCGCCTTCGCCTTGGTGGGACTGGTTGAAGAGGTTACGAACCTCTTCGTCCTTGAAAAGCTGGACGTACATGGCGGCAGTGATCTCTGTGCCGTGGGCCGCAAGTGCGGGCACGGTCGCCTGCACGATTGCCTTGGTTGCCGCGCTCAATTCTCTGGCCATTTCTCGGATCTCCGTGATTTTGATAATAGCGGCCACCGATTTATGGTTTAAAACATATATCGACAATATATCTTTTAGCCTTTGGGCTGTCCTGTGCGGTTCTGTCACAGGCGGGTAGAGCGCAAACTAGCGATCGTCGCCGTTCCTTGTCCGACGCTGATAAAGGGAGCCGCTGGCAGTCGGTCCGCGAGGCAGGATGCAAAATGGGCCGGCATAACCGGCCCATCCACAATCAATTCTGCTCGACGGGCGCCGGCACCGCAAACGGCGGACCCCGCCGTCCGAGCCGGTCGGCGACCAGCATCGACAGCATCATTTCCACGAGACCATTGGTGGCACCCTTCTCGCCGCCGGAAGCGCCGATCTGGATCTGCGGCACGAGCGGCAGCCTGCCGTTTTCGATCGCCTCGCCGAAGCGCATGAGAACCTGCGAGTTGAGCTGATAGTCCGGCCCACCGAAGGCCGCGACCTTCTTCTCGGTAACCTCGGCTTCCGCCAGACCGACGGCGCGCACCTTTTCAGCATCTGCAAAACCGGTCGCCTTGACGCGTTCGGCATCGGCAAGCGCGACGGCCTTGATCCAGTCAGCCTCGCCGAGGCCCGCGAGGCGCACCTTCTCTGCCTCTGCCTGCTGGCGGGTGCGGGCGAGTTGCGCCTTACCCTCGTTCTCCCTGATCTCGATGGTGAGCGCGGACGTCGTGATCTTGGCCTGCTGTTCGGCGAGCGCTTCCTTCTCGCGCAATGTGCGCTCCTGGATCGCAGCCGCCTCCTGCAATTTATACTTCTCAGCTAAGACGTCTAATCTATCGCCGTTGTATCAGTCTAGTAGTTGATTAATCGCTCAGCTGTGAACTTGTCGGTGACGAGCATGTCAATGACACCTATCCGGAGAGCTCCGGCAATAGCGGCTGTCTTCTTTGCGCCACCCGCCAGAGCAATGACGCGATCAACCCGATTCAAGTCCTCAATGGGGAGGCCGATGACCCGATCGTCGAGGGGAGTTTTGACCAAACCGCCATTCTTGTCGAAGAACCGGAGAGAGATATCCCCAACCGCACCAGCGTCTGCCAGATCGGCCAACTCACGGGACGAAAAGATGTTTCCAGATCGTGCCAGCAGTTCGGATGGTTCAACCCCACCAATGCCGACGATGGCAAGCGAAATGCTGCCGAAGAGATCCATGGTCTCGCGAACAAAGGGATCGGCCTGCATCAGGAGCTTGGCTTCACGCGAGCTGGTGACGCCCTGCACAGGCAAGAGCTTCGGCTCTGCACCGGTCAGTCGCGCAAGTCGTGTCGTGAGCTGCGTGGCGTGCGTCTGTACGGACGGGTCACCCATGCCTCCAAGCGTCTGAACGACATATTTTGCCTGGGCGCTTTTTTGCGGATGGATGTTTTCGACCATCTTGAAGATCGTCTGGCTCCAGCTTGACACACCGATGATCTCGCCGGGTGAAAGCGTGACCTCGAGCAAATGGGCTGCCGCTTCGCCGATGCGGGCCATGATGGCGGCGTCCCGGTCCTCGGTGCATTCCACAACGATGGCTTCTGGCAGCTGGAATTTGTCGCGCAGTCCGCCTTCAAGTTCGCTATAGGTCCCGACAGGAGGAATGACGCTCGTGCGGACGATGTCTTCCGCTTCGGCTCGCTTCAGCATCCGTGACACTGTTGCCTGGGAAAGGCGCAGGTGCTCGGCGATCTCCGCCTGCCGTCGCCCTTCGATGTGATACATCTGCGCCACTCTTGAAATCAGGCGGAGTTCGTTGAGACGGGACATGAGCAATTCCGGCTTGAATTTTTATTCACATTTAGCCGGTGTCGGTCGCCACGTCGAGCGGGCCAGCGCATCATTCCACGTCTTCAGAAGACTGCTCCGATCGATCTCTTCGGGGTTGATCACCCGAGAGCTTCTCGGGAGCGCCTCGATCGTTTCGAGATCTTTCCACAGTCCGAGCGAAAGCCCCGCGAGATAGGCAGCTCCGAGGGCGGAAGCCTCGGGAGCCTCGCACTGGATGACGGCATGCCCGATGAGGTTGGAAACGCACTGCATCAGAAAGCGGTTCTGGCTCGGGCCGCCATCAACGTAGAGGGCGCCGAGTTGGCCGCCGCTCTGGGCGCGCATCGCGGCGATCACGTCATGAACCTGGAAGGCGATCGAATCCGTTACCGAGCGGGCCATTTGCGCGCGGGTCGTCGCGAAGTTGATTTGTGAAAATAGCGCGCGGGCGTCGGAGTTCCAGTAGGGTGCGCCGAGGCCAACGAAGGCCGGCAAGAAACCCGGTCCGCCCGGCTCGGCGGTTGCTGCGAGATCGACGAGTGCCGCCACGTCCGCAAGACCCAGGATACCCGCCATCCAGGGAAGGCTTGCGGCGGAAACGAGGATATTGCCCTCAAAGGCAAAGGTCGGCGCGCCTGCGATGCGCCACGCGACCGTCGTGGTAATGCCGTTGCGCGGCGCAATAAAGCGCGGCAGTGTCGTCATGACCGATGATCCGGTCCCGAACGTTACCTTTCCATCGCCCGGCTGGAAGGCGCCATGGCCGAAAAGGGCTGCATGGCTGTCGCCGATTGCGGAGCGGATCGGCGTGCCATCGGCAATGCCGGGAAGTCCTCGCGTCGCGCCGAAATCGGCGGAACTATCGAGCACTTCGGGAAGCTGGTTGATATCGACGCCGAAGATTTCGCCGAGTTCTTCGCTCCAGACCTGACCCTGCAGGTCGAACAATTGGCTTCGGGCTGCATTGGAAGCGTCGCAGACATGGCGGCGGCCACCCGTCAGGCATTGAATGAGCCAGCTGTCGATCGTCCCGAGACGCACCCGGCGTCCCGCCGGAACACGATCGAGCAGCCAGCGGAATTTTGAGCCGGGAAACATCGGGTCGAGGGGCAAGCCGGTCAGCGCCTGCACGCGGTCCAGATGCCCTTCGGCTATCAGGCGCTCACAGTCAGGCGCGGTGCGGCGGCATTGCCAGCTGAGTACAGGACCGAGCGCTTCACCGGTTTCGCCGTCCCACATGGTAACGGATTCGCGCTGGTTGGAGACCGCGATGGCCTCGACGCTCGCGCCGGAAGCATTTTTCAGGCAGGTCTCGATCGCCTCGCAGACGGAGGCAAAAATCCGGCGGGGATCCTGTTCGACCCAGCCAGGCTGTGGATAGGAAATGCCGACCGCTGCCGAGCCCCTAGCGATGACCTCGCCGGTTTCGGAAACAAGAACTGCCTTCGAATTGGTGGTGCCCTGGTCGATCGCCAGAATAGCCCGCATCATCTTCTCCTCGAACGAATGGCCGGGGCGGATGCGCGCCCCAGCTCAAAGACCTGCTACCAGATTATTTGCGCTTGATAAGCGCAACAGCGGCATCGGCGATTGCGGTCGGCGCCATGCCGAACTCGTCGAGGAGGAATTCGGCGGAGCCGGTGGGCGCATAGACGCCGGGCACGCCAAGGCGCTTCATCGGCACAGGCGCGTTGTCAACGACGACTTCGGCGACAGCCGATCCGAGGCCGCCGAAGATGGAATGTTCTTCAGCCGTCACGATTGCGCCCGTTTCCTTCGCCGCAGCGATAATGGCATTCTCGTCGATCGGACGAACGGTTGCCATGTTCAAGACGCGCGCCGAAATACCGCGCTCGGCCAGGACGTCAGCAGCCTTCAACACGCGATGGGTCAAAGTGCCGTTGGCAATCAGCGTCACGTCGGTACCACCACGCAGCAGGTTCGCCTTGCCAAGCTCGAATTTGTGGCCTTCCGGCAGAAGGTCGGGTACGCCGACGCGCGACAGGCGCAGGAAGCAGGGGCCATTGTAGCTTGCGGCCCATTCGACGGCAGCCGCCGTCTCGATGCGGTCACAAGGCGCAATCACCGGCAGGTTGGGCAGGACACGTGTCCAGGCAAAATCCTCGATCGAATGATGGGTTGGGCCGAGTTCGCCGTAGGCCATGCCCGAGGAAATACCGACGAGCTTGACATTGGCGTTCGAGTAGGAAATGTCGGCCTTGATCTGCTCGAGCGACCGGCCGGTCAGGAACGGCGAAGCACCACAGATATACGGCAGACGTCCGCCATTGGCGAGACCGGCTCCGACGCCGACCATGTTCTGTTCGGCGATGCCAACGTTGACGAGGCGGTCGGGAAATTTCGACTTGAAACCGCCGAGCTTAGACGAGCCGACGGAGTCGTTGCAAACGGCGACGATGCTTTCGTTATCGGACGCCAAGCGCTCGAGCGTCGCGGCGAAGGCATCACGGCAGTCATACAGCTTCGGTGGGGTTACGGGCGCGTTCATTAGAGTGCCTCCGACAGTTCTGCCAATGCGGTTTCATACTGTTCCTTGCTCGGAACCTTGTGGTGCCAGTCGACCCGATCCTGCATGAACGAAATGCCATGGCCCTTGTTCGTGTGCGCCACAATGCAGTGCGGACGGTCGCCGCGATGTTCGAGGGCCGGTACGATGGCGTGCATGTCATTGCCGTTGATTTCGCTGACTTCCCAGCCGAAGGCCTCAAGCTTCGGGCGAAGAGGGGCAAGATCGTTGGTGTCCGACAGTGAAGCGCCCTGCTGGAACCTGTTGTGGTCGATAATCAGCGTGAGATTATCCAGGCGGAACTGGTATGCCGCCATGATGGCTTCCCAGTTGGAGCCTTCCTGCATCTCGCCGTCACCGGTGATGACATAGGTGTGATATCTTGCGCCCGAGAGTTTTGCGGCCTTAGCCATGCCGACAGCCACGGGCAGCCCGTGTCCAAGTGGGCCGGTATTTGTCTCGACGCCCGGCACCTTATTGCAGTTCGGATGGCCGTTCAGGCGGGAGTGAGGTTTCAGGAAGGTCGAGATTTCCTCTTCCGGAATGAAGCCGCGCTTGGCAAGCGCGACATAAAGCGCGCAGGCCGTGTGGCCCTTCGAAAGCACGAACCTGTCGCGATCGGGATGTTTTGGCTGGTCGGGCCAGACACGCAGAACGCGGAAGTATAGCGCAGTGAGAAGATCGATCACCGACATCTCGCCACCAATGTGGCCGGCACCCGCCTCATAGACGGCCTGGAGGTCGCGCAGGCGTATCTGGCGAGCAACACGTTCAAGTTCGGAAGGCTCCATCGTTTCCTCTGAATAAATATTCACATATAGATATTTTTGCACAGACGGCGACTTAGTCAAGTCCCCCCTTGATCGTTATGCCCGATCTTTCGTCAGAAAAGTCGATTGACACCATCCAAGCAAGTTGTTAATGAATTTTTCGGCAGGCATGAATATTTATTCTTGCTTGATGGAATATTGGCCGCCGGCCTTAATCTTCAGGGAGGAACGATGGTGGCGATCGACGTGAATGAACAGAGCCGCCCGTCTGGCGCATGGGTCAGCAAACTCACCGGAGCGACCGGCCCACTATTCGGCCTTCTTTTGCTCTGTCTTTTCCTGACCTTCAGCACCGATGCATTTCTCTCGGTTCGCAACGGACTGAACATTCTCGATCAGATCACCGTGCTCGGTATTATGGCGGTCGGAATGACTTTCGTGATCCTGATCGGCGGTATCGACCTCTCGGTCGGCTCGGTTCTGGCGCTTGCGATGATGGTGATGGGGTGGACCGCGAATGTCGCAGGTCTGCCGCTTGGCGTCGGCATAGCTGTTGCTCTCGCAGCCTCGATGATCAGCGGTCTCATTGTCGGCATCATGGTCACCTGGTTCAGGGTTCCGGCCTTTATCGCCACTCTCGCGATGATGTCGGCCGCGCGTGGCGTGGCGAACATGATCACTGACGGTCAGCAGATCGTCGGCTTCCCCGACTGGTTCATGATGCTGGCGATCGACCGCCATTTCGGCATCCTGACCGCAACGGTCTTTCTAATGCTTGCCGTCGCGGCTGCTGCTTGGGTTTTCCTACACTTCCGCTCGGAAGGCCGCATGCTCTACGCGGTCGGCGGCAATCCCGAGGTCGCGCGCCTTGCCGGCATCAACGTCCAGCTCGTCACAATCCTTGTCTATGTTGTCAGCGCGGTTCTGGCCGGCCTTGCTGGCATCGTTCTTGCCGCCCGTCTCGACTCCGCCCAGCCGTCCAGCGGCTTCGGCTATGAACTCGACACAATCGCGGCCGTTGTCATCGGCGGCACCTCGCTGTCGGGAGGTGCTGGTGGCATTGGCGGAACGCTGATTGGCGTCCTGATCATCGGCGTCCTGCGCAACGGCCTTAACCTGCTCAACGTCTCACCCTTCCTGCAGCAGGTCATCATCGGTGTCGTGATTGTTCTGGCTGTTGGTGCGGAGACAATCCGCAAGCGGCGGGCTGCCTGATCATTCGGCCCGCAGACAATGCGGGCCGCTAGGAATTCCTCTCCGAAAGGTTTGGAGCGGATCTATTGCCCGAGGGGGAGGATACCCAAGGGTTCACTAACAACGGAGGAACTGACATGAAATTTGCGCGCATTCTGCTCGCGTCTGCCGCCCTGCTTGGCCTCAGCCTCGGATCCGTTCACGCGGCCGAAGTCAAGAAACTCGGTCTTGCCGTCGCCAATCTGCAAGCAAACTTCTTCAACCAGATCAAACAGTCTGTCGAAGACGAAGCCAAGAAGCGGGGTATCCAGGTCGTCACAGTCGACGCCAAGGGTGACGGCCCGACCCAGGTCAACCAGATCCAGGACCTTCTGACCCAGAACATCGATGCCCTGATCTACATCCCGGCCGGCGCTGCTGCAGCCACCGTTCCGGTCAAGCTTGCTAAGCAGGCCGGCATTCCGGTCGTCAACGTCGACCGCAATGCCGACGGCGCTCCCGGCGATACCTTCCTGGCAACGGATTCCGTCGCCTCCGCCAAGGCCGTTTGTGACTACATCCTCAAGGAAGCCGGCGGCAAGGGCAAGATGGTCATCATCCATGGCCAGAAGGGCACCACGCCTGAGCTCGACCGCACCAAGGGTTGCCAGGAATCACTGAAGGCCTATCCGAACGTCAAGGTCGTCGCCGAGCAGTATTCCAACAACTGGTTCCAGGACGAAGGCTTCCAGATCATGCAGAACATGCTGCAGGCCAATCCGGATGTCTCGATCGTCTTCGGTCAGGCAGACGCTCTTGCGCTTGGCGCTGCCCAGGCGATCAAGGTCGCAAACCCCTCGCAGAAGATCGTCGTCGGCGGTTTCGATGGTGATACCGCGGCCCTCGAAGCCCTCAGCAAGGGTGTCTTCGACGTGACGGCAACGCAGCAGACACAGAAGATGGGCCGCGACGCTGTCGCCAACGCGATCAAGCTCGTCGCCGGCGATAAGGTTCCGTCGGTCCAGCTTCTCGATGCGACTCTGACGACCAAGGAAAACGTGGCAGGCTTCATCGCCAACCATCCTTAATCAGTCGAAATCTCCAGGAGGTGTGCTATGACCGAACCGGTTCTTTCCCTGAGGGGCATATCCAAGCGCTATGGACCGCTCCAGGTTCTGAAGAATGTGGACCTGGACATCTATCCCGGCGAAGTGGTGGCACTTCTAGGCGAGAACGGCGCCGGCAAGTCGACGCTGTCTGGCATCATCGCTGGATCCCGCACACCTTCCGAGGGCACGATGACATGGCTGGGGCAGCCTTATGCCCCGGCCGCTCCTCGCGAGGCAATCGACAAGGGCGTCGTCCTTATCCATCAGGAACTGCAGCTCCTGCCGCATCTTTCGATTGCTGAAAATGTCTTCATCGGACGATGGCCGATGAAGAACGGTGTGGTCGACCGCACCCAAATGGTTCGCCGCGCCCAGGAACAGCTCGCGAGGCTGAACCTCCACATTCCCGCCACCCGAAAGGTTGCCGGGCTTTCGACGGCCAACCAGCAACTCATCGAGATCGCCAAGGCGCTGGCGCTCAATGCCAAGCTGCTGATCCTCGACGAGCCGACCGCAGCCCTCGGCGGGGCGGAGACGGAAGCCCTGTTCGAGCAGGTGCGCAAATTGCGCTCCGAGGGCGTCGGCATCATCTACATTTCCCATCGCATGGAAGAGATCAAGCAAATCACCGACCGTATCGTCGTGCTGCGCGACGGAGAGCGCGTGCATGAGTTTGCCGACAGCTCGACACCGGTGCGCACGATTGTCGAAAGCATGGTCGGCCGATCGCTCGATCGCATGTTTCCGACACTTCCCGAGCCGACAAGTCGGCCTGTGCTCGAAGTGTCCGGCCTGACGTCGCCGGATGAATCCTTCCGGGATGTGAGTTTTAAGGTTCATGCGGGCGAGATTCTCGGCATTGCCGGCCTCGTTGGCGCAGGTCGCACCGAACTTGTCCGCGCCATTTCG
The DNA here is from genome assembly GCF_003627755.1 of Rhizobium jaguaris. Classification (NCBI taxonomy): domain Bacteria; kingdom Pseudomonadati; phylum Pseudomonadota; class Alphaproteobacteria; order Hyphomicrobiales; family Rhizobiaceae; genus Martinezella; species Martinezella jaguaris. Next base: position 1,063,211 of record NZ_CP032695.1, read on the forward strand.
GGTGCCGATCCGATCAGCGCTGGCTCAATCAGGCTGGAGGGTCAGGTGCTGAAGCTGCGCAGCCCGGCGGATGCGATTGCCAGAGGCATCGTGATGGTGCCTGAAGACCGGAAAGAACAGGGCCTCGTCGTCGCGCACAGGATCAGTGAGAATATTATCTACGCCAATCTCGACAAGCTCGGCGGGCGCTGGATTACAGCAGGCGTGAAGCGTGTCATCGCCGAAACGGCGGTAGCGAAGTTCGGCGTCAAGGGGCGCGCGGAACAATTCGCCTCCGATCTCTCCGGCGGTAACCAGCAAAAGGTCGTCATCGCCAAATGGCTGATGCGTGACCCCAAGGTCGTGGTGCTGGACGAGCCGACACGCGGCATCGATGTGGGCGCCCGCGCGAGTATCTACGACATCATCGTCAACCTCGCCAAGCAGGGTGTCGCGGTCATCGTCGTGAGCTCCGATCTCGAGGAGGTTCTCGGCGTATCGAACCGCATTCTCGTGCTGGCGCAGGGCAAGCAGGCAGGCATTCTAAAGCGTGACCAGGCAAACGACGTCTCGGTCATGGAACTGGCGACAATCTAGGCAAAGACAGAAAGGAAGAGCGGTGTCCGACATCTCTCTAAATGCACCGAAACTATTTGACCTCAGTCGCGAGGTTGCCATTGTCACCGGCGCAGGAAGCGGCATCGGGCAAAGGATCGCAATCGGTCTTGCCCAGTGCGGCGCCGATGTCGCACTTCTCGATCGTCGCACCGATGACGGTCTTGCTACGACAGCCAGACACATCCGGGCTGCCGGCCGTCGTTCGATCGAGATCGCTGCCGACGTGACCAGCAAGACATCTTTGGCGGATGCCGTCGCCCGCACCGAAGCCGATCTCGGCGCTCTCTCGCTTGCGGTCAATGCGGCCGGTATCGCGAACGCCAATACCGCCGAGGAGATGGAAGAGGACCAGTACCAGACGCTGATGGACATCAATCTGAAGGGCGTCTTCCTGTCTTGCCAAGCCGAAGCGCGCGCGATGCTGAAGAACGGCCGTGGGTCGATCGTCAACATCGCGTCCATGTCCGGCGTCATCGTCAACCGCGGTCTAAGCCAGGCGCATTATAACGCCTCCAAGGCCGGCGTGATCCATATGTCCAAGTCGCTCGCCATGGAGTGGGTCGGTCGCGGCATCCGCGTCAACACGATTTCGCCAGGCTATACCGCAACACCGATGAACACCCGGCCGGAAATGGTACATCAGACCAAACTATTCGAGGAACAGACTCCGATGCAGCGCATGGCCAATGTCGACGAGATGGTAGGTCCTGCGGTCTTCCTGCTGTCGAATGCCGCAAGCTTCGTGACAGGCGTCGATCTGCTCGTCGACGGCGGCTTCTGCTGCTGGTGATGTCATGCGCAAGCTGATCGCAGGCAATTGGAAAATGAACGGTCTCGTCTCCTCCCAAGCCGAGATCGAGGCGCTGAAGGGACTGACGGGCAGTGCGACGTGCGATATCGTCGTCTGCCCGCCCTTCACGCTGATCGACCGCGCGGTAGAGCGGGCCAGGGATTCGAACCTCGCGATCGGCGCTCAGGATTGCCATGCGCGGCAGTCGGGTGCCCACACGGGCGACGTTTCTGCCGAAATGCTCGCCAATATCGGCGCGCGTTATGTCATCCTCGGCCATTCCGAGCGCCGCGTGTCCCACGGTGAAGACGATGGAATCATCCTTGCAAAGGCCGTCGCAGCGCATCGGGCGGGCTTGGTCGCGATCGTTTGTGTCGGTGAAACGCGACATGAGCGAGACGAGGGCAGGGCGATTGAAGTCGTCGGCGGGCAGCTCAGAGAATCCGTCCCCGAGGGAGCGACGAGCGCAAATCTCGTCATCGCCTATGAACCGGTCTGGGCGATCGGAACCGGGTTGGTGCCGACCAATGAACAGATCGAGGAGGTCCATGCCGCGATCCGGCAGATGCTCAAGGAGCGGCTGGGCAATGACGGCCAATCCGTCAAGATCCTCTACGGCGGCTCGGTCAAGGTATCCAATGCCGAAGCAATTTTCGGGCTTCGGAATGTGGACGGAGCGCTGGTCGGTGGCGCTTCGCTGAAGGCATCGGAATTTGCTGGGATTATTTCTGCGGCCATTTGAAGTCGGAGTGATGAGGCAAGTGTTGACGGCGCAGATCGGCGTGCCCACGCCGGCACTCTTGAAAGGAAAAGAGAATGCAACGTTTTGAAAACAAGACCGTCGTCATTACCGGCGCAAGCCGCGGCATCGGTGCAGCAATCGCCAAACGTTTTGCGCGCGAGGGCGCCAATCTCGTCGTTTCGGCCAATGAAGAGAGCGTGCATGGCGTGGCCGAACAGATCGAGGCCGATGGCGGGAAGGCAATCTCCTTCGTCGGCGACGTCACCGACAAGGCGAGTGTCAAGGCTCTCTATGACGCTGCCGAACAGGCATTCGGCGCTGTTGACGTCTCCATTCAGAACGCCGGCGTCATCACCATTGCCCGCATCGAGGACATGACCGAGGGTGAGTGGGACAAAGTCATGGCAGTCAACACCAAGGGCGTGTTCCTCTGCGCTCAGGAAGCGATCGCCCGCATGCGCGAGCATGGTCGCGGCGGCCGCATCATCAACACCGCCTCCGGCCAGGCGCGCGACGGCTTCATCTACACGCCACACTATGCCGCCTCGAAGATGGGTGTGGTCGGTATCACCCAGAGCCTTGCCAAGGAAGTCGCGACCGACGGCATCACCGTCAACGCTTTCTGCCCCGGCATCATCGAAACCGATATGTGGGCCTATAACGACCAGGCATGGGGCAAGCTGCTCGGCAATTACGGTCCCGGCGAACTTATGAAGGAATGGGTCGAGGGCATCCCGATGAAGCGCGCGGGATCGGGCGAAGATGTAGCCGGTCTTGTCACTTTTCTTGCAAGCGACGACGCGGCCTATATCACCGGACAGACCATCAATGTCGATGGCGGCCTGATCATGTCATAGCTTTATTCGACAATAGAGAACGGTGCTTTCACCCCTGCGAGCCAATTCTCTAAGAGAGATTGAGCGCCAGCCTCTTGCAGAACGAGGCCTTCATCATCTATCAAAGTAATGTTCTCAGGGCGGGGTGCAATTCCCCACCGGCGGTATCGAGGCAACTCGGAGCCCGCGAGCGCCTTTGTGAAAGCGAAGGGTCAGCAGATCCGGTGAGATGCCGGAGCCGACGGTCATAGTCCGGATGAAAGAGAGCAACGCAGAGGACGCCGCTCGGCAAGCGGGGTTTCGCATGCTTGTTCGCCCAAGGGAAAATGGTGGCTTTTGACAGGCCATGAATGCCGCACATCGCGGCTAACCCTTGAAAGGCAGAGAAGATGGCAATTTCCAAAATAGAAGATGCGATCGCCGCAATTGCGCGTGGCGAGATCGCGGTCGTCGTCGACGATCGCGACAGGGAAAACGAGGGCGACCTTGTCATCGCATCGGAAGCAATCACCCCGCAGGCTATCGCCTTCATGATGAATTACGCCCGCGGTCTCATTTGCGTGGCAATGGAGGGCGAACGGCTGGATGAACTGCAGATTCCGCTGATGGTGCCTAACAATACCGAGATGCTGAAGACCGCCTTCACCGTCTCGGTCGACTATATTCCCGAGACGACGACTGGCATTTCCGCCGCCGATCGTGCGGCAACGGTTCGTGCGCTGATGCGGAAGGGTTCCCGGCCTGAGGATTTTGCTCGACCCGGCCATATCTTCCCGCTGCGGGCGCATCCAGACGGTGTTCTCTCGCGTCCTGGGCACACCGAGGCGGCTGTCGATCTTGCGAGGCTAGCCGGTGTTTCCGCCTCGGGCGTTATCTGCGAGGTCGCGAACGACGACGGCACAATGGCCCGTCTGCCGGACCTTGAAGTGTTTGCGAAACGCCACGGCTTGCATCTGATCACGATCGAAGACCTGATCGCCTACAGGACCGCCAAGGCTGCCCAGAAGGCAGCCTGAGAGCAACATTGTTGGAGGGGATCCAATGTCTTTTGTCTTTCACGGCGATTGGCGATGTTGCATGCGTAATCCGCGATGCGAGCTGTGGAGCTTGCATCAACGGAAAGATCGCGCGATTCAATAACGCTAACATCCATAGGCGTTCTTCGCACCCGCTTAACCTGTCGTGACTGTCTTGAGTCTAGGCACCTTTTCCAAACAGCTTAGGCGACCAAAAGGGCCGTGAAACGTTCGTTCAGACTTCAAGAGGCAGTAATGCCGCCACGGAGGCGACGGGGAGTTGACGACACCATCGGCTCTTTGATCGCGACGCCTATTCGCGACTGAGAAGGCGTCGCCCAGTCGCGGTTAGCCGTTTGCCTCCCTTCGGCGTGACCACTACTGTTTCGCTGAAGCCGAGCCTGGCGGCCGTCGCATACACATGGAACACCATACCTTGCTCCAGACGCCAATCCGCGTTTGGCAGAAAAACCCTGGAGAAATCGCTGGGGCGTGGTGTGCGAGTGTATAGGCCAAGCGTATAGGCTGTTACGTTGTCGTAGCGCGGTCTTAGTCCGCTCGACAAGAGCCCCTGACGGACTATGGCATCGACCTCAACAGCCGTAACTCCGGCTCTCATGGCGTCGATTTGCTCGTCCTGCAGAGCAACGATACGCGCGGCAATATCTCGAAGTTCGTCTGTCGGCTCCCCGATGACTATCGGCCGCATCAGTCGTGCACCATAGCCACCCACGCGTGGAATGAGTTCCACATGAAGGATATCGCCGTCCTGCAGTATTTCGCTCCTGAAGGAGCCATGCAGAAACTCATGATTGCCGCTGGCTTTCACGATCGGGCCAGTCTCGCCACTGTCGGCGCCTTCAAGCAGGAAGGTCGCCGCCGCAGTTGCAGCCGCCACCCGGGTCGAAGAGCCAGCGCGTGTGCTATGTACAATTGCCTGCATGGCCCTGTCGGCGATACCGGCCGCCTGCGTGAGAACGGCGATCTCGCGCATCGATTTGATCCATCGCAGACTATCGCTGAGGCCGGGAAGTGCGACGAGTTGTGCCTGGGGCAAGTGCGCCCGCAGCTTCGCCGCCGTATCGGCGCTAAAGCTATACGAGGCGAAATCGGCACCGATACGGACATTGGCGAAACCTCGAGCTTGAATGCTCTCGGCGATGGCCTCGTGCGGATCGGCAGTGTCGGCAAAACTGACGATCTCGGAAATCCAGGTCTTTTCCCTGCATGGCGCTTCGTCGAGCTCTCGCAGAACGAACCATGGCGTGCCGTGTCGCGGTAGAAAAGCGGCACGATACATGGTCTCCGAGACCGTATAGCCGGTAAGCCAGGCGAGAAGCTCGCCGCTGTCGATCAGGAGCAGATCGACAGCAGCTGCGTCCATGGCGGCGTGTGCTTTGGCGATGCGCCAATCATATTCGTCACGAGGAAACATGAGGCGTCAGGCAACCTCGCAAATGTCGAGAATGGTCAACATGTAGACCCGGATCATGTCGAGATAGTCGACGATGTCGACGCGTTCGTCCGGCATCGTGTTGTACCGGCCACCTGGTCCGCAGACGATGCCTTCCATGCCGAGTTCATGGTAGAGATGGCCGGCATCCGTCCCGTAAAAGCGCGTGGGCGTAATGGCGCCTGTCGGCTGCTTCTCGCCGCGGACGGCCTCGTAGGCGGCGTTGATCGAGGTTACGATGCGCGACGTCGGCGAGACTTCGAAAGGCGGCATCAGCGGGCGGCCTTCGATCATCTCGGGCACCAGCTTGGCCTTCAGCCCGGGAAAGCGCTTTTCGAGCCGCGTCAATTCCGCGGCGAGGTCGGCAAGGACGCCTTCCTGCGTCTGGCCGGGTGCATAGCGGGCCGAGCCCCGGATACGGACGAAATCGGCGACCTGCGGCGGGCGCCATTCTTCGAGATCGCGACCGAGCGCACCGTGAACGACACCGACATGGCCGCGATTGATCGACCTGTGTACCTCGCTCTTGGCGTCACTGAAGGTCATGGCATTGATGCGAGGGATGAGATCGCAGGCCGCAGCGATGGCGTCGACCGATTGTTCGCGTTTGGACAGGTGCCGCGTATCGCCGGTCAGCTCGATCACGAAGCTCAGCGCCGCGGCATGCATCGTCACGGCCGCAAGATCGCTCGGCTCGCTGTTGATGAAATAGTCGGCCTTGACGCCGTTGCGAATGGCGGCAAGCGTGCCCACGCCGCCCTGAAGCTCACCGACGACATAGGTCAGGATCACGTCGCCCTTGAGCTTGACGCCTGCGTCCAGCAAGGTCTTGACGGCGCAGAAATAGGCGGCATCCCCCGCCTTCATGTTCGATACGCCGATGCCGTAGATGAACTTGTCGTCGACGAGGCCGCCCCAGGGATCGACGGTCCAGCCCTCAGTGACCGGGTTGGTGTCGAGATGGCCGTTGAAGAGCAGGCTCTTGCCGCCGCCGGTTCCCTTCAGCCGTCCGATCGCATTGAAGCGCTCGCCATTGTCGAAGGGTTGCAGCTCGGACTGAAGCCCGATCGCCTCCATCTGGCGTGCCATGATGCGTGCAAGCTCGCGCTCGCCTTCTGTCTGGGAATGGCTCTTCTGGCGAACCATCATCGACAGGAAGTCGAGGCAGCTCGTCTCATCGATTGTTCCGATGAGCGATTTCGGGTCCATTTGGATGCTCCTTAGAAGTCTGATTCTGTGGGGGCGACGCCGGCCGGCGTCGGGACTGCGGCAAGCAGCCGGCGCGTATAGTCGGCCCGCTCGGGGCTGGTGATGTCTTCCGCCTGCACGACTTCGAGGAGATCGCCGCGATACATCACCGCAATGCGGTGGGCGATCTGGCGAATGAGGTTGAGGTCGTGGGTGATGAAGAGGAAGGCGGTTGAATGCTTCCGGTGCAGTTCCAATAGCAGCTCAATGATGGAGGCCTGTACCGAGACGTCGAGTGCGGAGGTGATCTCGTCGCAGATCACCAGCTTTGGTTTGGATGCAAAGGCGCGGGCGATGGCGACGCGCTGCTTTTCGCCGCCGGAGAGCTGATGCGGGTAGCGATCGGCATGGGTGCGCGGCAGGCGCACCTGCTCGAGCAGGTCGCCGATCCGTTGCGCCATGGCGCTGCCGTCACCCTCGCCGTAGAGTTTCAGCGGCCGCGCCAGTATTTCGCGGATCTTCTGACGCGGATTGAGCGAAGCGTCCGGATGCTGGAAGATCATCTGGACGTTCTTGCGATAGGCCCTGTCCATGTCGGCAAGGCCCGTAATCGTCCGCCCGGCGAACGTCATTTGGCCCTCGAAGGGATTAAGCCCAGTCATCGCCTTGGCAAGCGTCGATTTGCCCGAGCCGGATTCGCCGACGATGCCGAGGATTTCTCCCGGCTGAACGCTGAGACTGACGGCGCGATTGCCGGCGAAGCGTTCGAAGGACCGGCCGGTCAGCGCCGAGAGGAACGGCTTGCGGCCGTAATGTACGCTGACATTCTCGACCTTCATCAACGGCTGGTCGTGATAGGACGGACGCTTCTGCGTCAGGCGGTCGTTTGGCCGGGGCACGGCGGCGATCAGCTGGCGCGTATAGTCGTGCCGCGGTGCATTGAAGATATCGCCGACCGCTCCCTGTTCGACGATTTCGCCGCGCCGGATGACGGCGACCCGCTTTGCCGTACGCGACAGCAAGGCGAGGTCATGCGAGATATAAAGCGAGGCGACGCCGGTTTCAGCCTGCAAATCCAGGAAGAGGTCGAGGATCTGACGGGACGTGATGACGTCGAGCGCCGTGGTCGGCTCGTCGAAGATGATGCATTCCGGATTGCAGGCGAAAGCGGTGGCGATGACCACGCGCTGCTTCTCGCCGCCCGATGCCTCGTGCGGCATGCGCTTCATCATCTCCGCCGGGCTCTTGAGGCCGACGCGATCCAGCATGACTTCCCCTTCGCTCCATGCCTGTTTGCTGGTCAAACCGCGATGGCGCTTCAGCGTTTCCGTGAGCTGGGTGCCGAGCGAAAGCGTGGGGTTGAGCGAGGTGCCGGGGTCCTGGAGCACCATGCTGATCCGCTTGCCGCGCATGCGATTGACCTCGCTCGGCGATTTTGCCGTCAGATCCTCGCCGCGAAGCCGGATTGCGCCGCCGACCTCGCGGGCATTTGCCGGCAGGTAGCGCATGATCGACCAGGCCATCGAGGTCTTGCCGGAGCCGGACTCGCCGACAAGGCCGAGAATTTCGCCGGCGCCGACTTCGAGATCTATATTCTTCAGCGCATGAAACGCGCCGCCCGCCGTCAGATAGTCGAGCGAATAGTTTCGGACCTGAAGGACGCTATTGTTTGCAGTTTCCGTCATCTCAGCCTCCGGTGCGCGGGTTCAGCGCGTCGCGCAGGCCGTCGCCGAGAAGATTGAAGCCGATGGCGACAATGGCGATTGCGAGGCTTGGCCAGATCAGGATGCCGGCGCTGAGGTGCATGTACTGTCTCGCTTCCGAGACCATCAGACCCCATTCTGTGGCGGGGGGCTGGGCGCCGAGCCCGAGGAAGCTCAGCGTTGCGAACAGCATGACGGCGAAGGAAACGCGGATCGTCGTTTCGACGACAATGGGTGCCACGACATTCGGCAGCATCTCGCGCAGGATGATATATCGGGAGCTTTCGCCGCGGGCGATCGCCGCGCTCACATAGTCCTGCTTGCGTACGGCAAGTGCGACGCTGCGGGTAATGCGCGCCATACCCGGCGCGAAGGCGACTGCAACGGCGACCAGCGCATTGATGCTGCTGGAGCCGAGCAGGTTGATGACAAGCAGCGCGAACAAGAGGTTCGGGATCGCCATGATCGCGTCGATGGTGCGCATGATGATCTCATCGGCGCGTCCGCCGAGGAAGGCGGATACCGTGCCGATGAAGGCTCCGGCAAAGGTGCCGGCAAGCGTGGCGAGGACTGCCATCGTCACGGTCGAGCGCGCGCCGATCAGCAGGCGGCTCAGGATGTCGCGGCCGTACTGATCCGTGCCGAGAAGGAAGCTGGCGCTCGGCCCCTTGTAACGGGCTAGTATCGACATGGCTTCCGGATCGCGCGGGGCAAGAAACGGACCGAAGACGACGACGATGAAGACGAGGACGACCAGGACAAGGCCGACTGCGCCCTGCGGCGTGCGCAGCAGCCGTTTGAGAAGCTCAATCATACTGGATCCTCTTGTCGAGCCATGCGTAGAGAATGTCGGCGGCGAAATTGACGATGGAATAGGTTGCGGCCATGAGCAGCACGCCGGCCTGGATCGCCGGCAGGTCACGCGTCTGGATGGCGACGATCAATTGCCGGCCGATGCCGGGGAGGGCGAAGATTTCTTCGACGACGATGATGCCGCCCAGGAGATAGCCGACATCGAGCGCGACGACGGTGATGGTCGGTAGTAGGGCGTTGCGCAGCGCGTGACCGAACAGCACTCTCGACGTGGAAAGACCCTTGAGCCGCGCCGCGCGAATGTAGTCGGTATGCAGCACGTCCACGAGTTCGGAACGCACCATGCGGGAGACATGCGCGATGAGGATGATCGACACCACGCAGACCGGCAGTGCCAGATGGGCAAGGCCGTCGAGAAAATTCTCGGTCAGCGGCACATAGCCCGTCGGCGGCAGCAACTTCGCCCAATCGGCGACAAAGAGCACCGCAAGCGTCGCCGTCACGAATTCCGGCAGCGATACGCCAGCATAGGAGATAAGGCTGACGATCATGTCGGCGAGCTTGCCGCGGCGGATCGCTGCAAGCACACCGAGCGGAATGGCGAGCACGAGCATCAAGGCGATGGACAGGACGGCGAGCAGAAGCGAACGGCCGAGCGCCTGGAGCATGGCCGGGCCGACAGGTTGGCCGGTGCGCAGCGACTGGCCGAAATCGCCATGCAGGATACCGCCCAGCCAGTGCAGATATTGCAGCCAGACGGGATCGTTGAGCCCCATCTGCTGGCGCAGCGCCTCGAGCGCCTGATCGGTGGCGTTCTCCCCGAGCATCATGACGGCGGCATCCGCCGGCAGGACCTGGGTGATCGCGAAGACGACGAGCGACACGATGAAGAGCGTGTAGACGATCATCAAAAGCCGCTTCAGAAGATAATTCGGTGACAAGGGCCGTTCCCTGGCTTTGGAGCGACCGGTCGCGCGGACGCGCGCGCCGGCCTTCTTGCTACGGGATGCGTCGTCGGCGCGAGATCGCGCCGTGCCGCTCGTTCAGCTCGATCGGCGCCATCAGCTCCGCTTCGGCGCCTTGTCGCTCAAGGAGACGTAATCGAGACGGAAGACGGAAGCGCGAGGGTGGACCTCGAAGCCGGCTACCCAATCCCGCTTGGCGGCGAGAACATCGAAGAACACCGGGATGATGGAGGGGACTTCCTCGTTCATCAGCTTTTGCGCCTCGGCATAAAGCTCCTTGCGCTTGGCCTCGTCGGTGATGCCGCGGGCTTCGTTGACGACCTTGTCGAAGGCGGCGTTGTTCCAGCGCGTTTCGTTCCAGGCTGCATCGGAGGTGTAGAGCAGCTTGAAGATCGCGTCGGCAGTCGGCTGCATGTTGTAGAAGCCGACATAGAAGCTGCCCTTCTTCCACACCTGTTCCAGATAGGTCGCATGCGGCATCGTCTGGACGTTGATGTTGATGCCGGCTTCCTTTGCCATCTCGCGCAAGGCGACAGCGAGCTGGGTGCGCTGGCTCGGTTTGTCCGATGCAATCAGCGTCGCTTCGAAGCCACTCGGGTAGCCTGCCTCGGCAAGCAGCTTCCTGGCTTCCTCGATATTGGCCTGGCGCAGCGGCAGGTCGGCATAGAAGTGATAGGAGGAATTAAGGGCGGTATCGTTGCCCGGCGTGCCGAAACCCTCGGTGACGAAATCGACCATCGCCTGCCGGTCGACGGTGAGCGCCAGCGCGCGGCGGACACGCGCATCGTTGAAGGGCTTGGTGTCGCAGCCGAAATTGATGTTGCAGAACTGGCCTGAAGGCACACGCAGCGGATTGACCCCTTGTGCATCCTTCATCCGCAGATATTCGGTCGGCTGTACGGTCGAAATGACGTCGATATCGCCGGCAAGCAGGGCCGAGGTTTGTGCCGAGGTATCTGGGAAAACCTGGATTTCGACTCGGTCGAGATAGGGGCGCTTCGGATCGTAATAATCGGGGTTGCGCTCGACGACGATCAGCCGGTCCGGTTCGTAGGAGACGAGCTTGAACGGACCGGTGCCGACGGCCGTCGTCGACAGCTTCTTGAAGTCGCCGGTGGCGATGGAGGCCGGGACGATGCGCGCGACCGTATAGGCCATCGCCACGGGGAAGTCGGCATAAGGGGTCGAAAGCTTGAAGACGGCGGTCAGCGGATCGGCCGCAGTCACATCGGCGATCGGGCCGACATTGTTGAGTGCCGGCGAGGCGTTCGTCGGATTGAGGATCGCCTTGAAGGTTTGGGCGACATCATTGGCGGTCAACGGCGATCCATCATGGAACTTTACACCGCTGCGAAGCTTGAAGGTCCATTCCGTCAGTGCATCGTTGGCGCTCCAGCTTTCGGCCAGATCGGGTTCGACCGACATATCGACCTTCAGTCGGGTCAGATTGCTGTAGAGCAGCTCGGTGACCATGTATTCCGGGTTGACGCGCGTCAGCAGCGGATGGATGACGCTTGCGGCCTGATCGACGGAAATGCGCAAGGTGCCGCCCTTGCCGGGAGTAGCGGCTTGGGCAAAGCCGATGGCAGGCGTTGCCAGAATGGCGGCGGTACTCGCCAGGAAATGACGTCGATTGAGCTTCAGCATTGCAATGTTCCCTTATTTTGATGGTGCGTGTTCTGGAATGAGGTCGGTCGCAAAGTCGCGGGCGAGATAGGCAAGGATGCTTTGCGCCAGCGCGACGATATCCGTGGTCGTCGTATGTTCCTCGGGACTGTGGATGCAGCTCTCCGGACGTCCAAGCCCGCCGAGCAGAACTTCCTGCATGACGCCCGTCTGCTGTACGTAGCCGAAGTCCGAGCAGCTTGCGGCACCCCATTTGCTGAAGTCGGAATCCTGATAGCCGAAGCCGAGGCTGAGAGCCTTCTGCCAACGAGGCCAATGCGGGCCATCCGGGTCGGAGGTCGGGATGAGGTGACCGACGAGATCGATCTCGACGTGCAGCTCCGGCGATTTCGCCATGACGGTGCGGACAAGCTCTTCGATCTCAGCCCTTGCCGCGTCGTAATTCTCCTCGGGCGCATAGCGCCGGCTGACGAGGATTTTCAGCTCCGCGGGAACCTGTCCCCCGGACATGCCGCCATTGACGGCCGCAATGGAAAGCTGCGGCCGCAACGGTCCGCTCGCATGTGGCGGTGCCGGCAGGGCGGATGTGAAGGCCGCCACCTGCGGCTTCAAAGCGTGTAGGGCGTTCAGGAGGGGAAGGGCCCCGTCGATGGCATTGATGCCCGAGCCGGTGCGGTTGCCTTCGCCTGCGTGAACGGCGTGACCCCGAACCGTGATCTGAAGATTGAAGACGCCGAAGCAGCCCGCCCAGATGCGTGGCGCCGCCGAGCCATTGAAATTGACGATATGTCCCTTGAGCATACCCTGTTCGGCGAGGTAGCGGATTCCAGGATAAAGGCCGCCTTCCTCATCGGTGCAAAGGAGCAGCATCGGATCGTAGGCCAGATCGACACAGCAGGCGTCGGCGGCACGCAGCGCAAGCAGTGTTGCCGCTATGGTCCCTTTCATGTCCGCGGCTCCAAGCCCGAAGAGGCGATCGCCATCGCGCCGGAGACGCAACGGATCCTGTTGCCAAGCAGGGGCGGCGGGAACTGTGTCGACATGGTAGTAAAGCCCGCAAACCGGCTTGCTACCGGATCGCTCGGCGATGAGGTTGACTCGAGGCCCCTGGGCTGGACCATTCTTAACCCGCCACAGCTCTTCCGGCAGGATCACCTGCCGGCAATTGAAGCCCATGGGTTCGAGTAGGCTCGACATCAGCTCCGCAAAAGCCGGGTAGCCATTTCCAGGCGGAAAAGACGTGTCGATAGCGATCATTCTCGCAAGATCGCCGACCGTGTTGTCGACGTTCTCTTCGATGGTCTTCAAGGCGCTTGCAAATGGCTGTTCGAAAGATGACAAGACTTGATCGCTTATGCTCGAATTCCGGAAATCGCGCAGAAACACATGGAGGATCTGCACTCGTATTTATATAAACTATATAGTAATGATGCTGCCGCTCAGGCTTCGAGTCAACTCCAAATAAGAGGCAAATAATTGCGCGAAATGCCTAAATTTTCAGCAGATGTGCCACGTGCTTCCGAACTCTCAGTTCCCCTCTACGAAGTCGTGAAACGTCAGATCACTGAAGCGATCATGATGGGAAAATGGCCTGCTGGAACTGTGCTGCCGAGCGAGATCGCGTTGTCGCAAATGTTTGGCGTGGCAGTGGGCACAATCAGGCGAGCCCTGCAGGATCTGACCAATGAAGGCTTGCTCAGTCGTCGACGCAAGACAGGCACGGTGGTCACCGGCCGCACACCCCAACACAGCCTGAGGTTCTTTTTCCAGTATTTTCGTCTGCATGGGCTTGATGGCTCGTTGCAAAACTCGACGTCTGACGTTCTTTCGTTGGAGCGTCGTAACGCGAGCCAGGACGAGCGCGCAGGGCTGCGGATAGAAGGAGCAGCAGAAGTGATTTCGATCCACCGGCTACGCAGCGTCGGGGGTAAACCGGTTATGCATGAAGTGATGGCGCTTCCAGCGCAGATGCTGCCGGAGTTCCCTGATAAGAAAGAGGATGTGCCTCCGCTTCTTTATCTTTTTCTTCTTGATCGTTATGGCATTCGCATTTCTGCTGTCCGTGAGCAGATTGCGGCCGATATGGCAACGGAGGAGGATAGCCGGTTGCTGCAGTTGAGCCTGCCCAGCGCCGTACTGACGATTGACGAAGTTGCCTACGATCAGTCTGCCGTTCCGGTTCTCGTCGCGAAGCATCGCGCGACGACTAGAAGCCACCGCTATGTGCATGAGGTTCAATAGAGCCCTGGCGGCGTGCGTTCCGACAAAGTGCGTGCATCATTGACCCGCCACATGACTTAGATGCCGTCGCATCCAGCGGGAAGGGGATGTCGCTCATCGTCTCACCGACCTTTTAGGAGAATTAGGGAGCGTGGGGGACCGGGACCATGTCTTCCCGCTGTTGCATGGACGTGAGGACGAGTTTTATCATGATCTCCGACGCCAGATCCGCGCGAGATGCCGAAGGGGTCGCGGCCGCGCGATATCGCGTCGATCCCTATCTGCATCTCGATGAGATCAGGGTGAAGACGCGGGATTTCAGGTGAGGACAGTAACGCGACCGCAGGTTCTATCCCTTTCAAGAGCAACGGTTCGTTGTTGCTCACGGCTTTGCCAATCGACGCCTTTCTCAAGGCTAAGGATTGTGATACAAATCCTCGGATAATAGATCCTATGCTCCGAGTTTTTGTATCAATGCCGGCTTCCATCACTCAACGCCAAATCGCCCGAACTGTGCTCGCTGAACGCGGGATAGCACGTCTGGCGGAACTGCGGAATGCAGGCGTGACGGCGGCCACCATGAGCCGAATGGAACGGGATGGCGAGGTCGTGCGGCTTGCCCGCGGTCTTTATCAACTCCCCGATGCGGAGCTCGACGCCAACCACAGTCTGGCAGAGATCGCCAAACGCGTCCCGAAAGCCGTTGTCTGTCTTGTTTCGGCCCTCGCTTTCCACGGCTTGACGGATCAACTCCCGAGGCAAATCTGGCTTGCCATAGGCCGCAACGACTGGGCCCCACAACCGAACGGCCCTGCTATGCGCATCGTACGTTTCACAGAAAGCCTTCTCAACGAAAGCGTCGAGATCCATGTCGTTGAAGGCGTTCCGGTGAAGATTTTTGGAATCGCCAAGACGATTGCCGATTGCTTTCGTTATCGCAACAAGATTGGCCTATCCATAGCGATTGAGGGGCTGCAGGAGACGCTGCGGCAACGAAGGGCTACTCCTGGCGAAATCGCTGATCAGGCCGAGCGCGGTGGTGTTGGCACGGTGATCCGGCCGTATCTCGAGGCACTGACCGCCAATGGCTAAAGAAACCAAAAATCTCGGCGCCTCGGTGCGCGCGCGCCTGTTGCAACTCGCCAAGGCAAGCGGGCAAAGCTTCGATTTGGTTCTGACGCGTTTTGCGCTTGAGCGGTTACTATTCCGGCTCAGCCAGTCACCCCATGCGGGCCGTTTTGTGCTGAAGGGTGCGATGCTGATGATGAGTTGGTTTGACGATCCGCACCGCGGCACGCGTGATCTCGACCTTTTGGGCTTTGGCAGTCCAGAGCCGGACCCGATGCTGAAGACCTTTCGGGAGATTCTGGCGCAACAGGCTGATGATGGCGTCACGTTCGACGCAGAAACTTTACGCGTGGATCGCATTCGCGAGGCACTAGAATATGGTGGGCTCAGGCTGCGGGTGGTCGCCTCGATCAGCGGCGCCCGGATCGCCCTGACGATCGACATCGGGTTTGGCGATGCGCTCGAGCCTGGGGCGGAGGTGCTAGATTATCCTTCTATGCTCGGTTTTCCGATGCCCCGGCTCCGAGCCTATGCGCGGGAGACGGTCATTGCCGAGAAGTTCCAGGCGATGGTCATGCTGGGGCGTGCAAACAGCCGGATGAAGGACTTCTACGATATCTGGATTCTCAGCAGGTCATTCGATTTCAATGATGACAGATTGGCACGTGCAATCACAGCGACTTTCGAGCGGCGCGAAACTCCGATCCCCACTGAGGCACCAGACGCCCTAACGGACGCCTTTGCCAAGGACGAGGAAAAGCAACGGCAATGGCACGCATTCGTTGAAAGCGTTGCACACGAACCCGGCGATCTGACGGACGTTGTCGCGGAGATTGCAACGTTCCTGATGCCGCACGCTGTTGCGGCTGCGAGGCTGGGCAAATGAGCGGTTTGGTCACCACCATCGGGCTATGGAGCGATGACAAATCGATTGCGCTGACGAAGTAAATAACGCGGGCGTCGGTTCGTATCCCCTCAACTGCAAATGTAGATGGCGCCGTGGCGTGTCTGTCCTCGCTTCTGCCAATTCGCATGCTTTTGAGCCGGAAGTGGTTGTTGTCGCAGAATTTCGTTAAGTGGCAATTCGCAACGACGTGCCTACGCGGCCTACTGAGGTGTCTGCTTTGTCGCATCCATAGGTTGGCTCCGGGTGGTCGGGGAAATCATCCCGATTGCTGAGACGAAACGGGCGCAGTCATCTGCCTCACGGGAGCAGCAGCTATTCTGCTAGGCCGAGGACCGCCTGTGACCCCTCCTTCCGCTCGACTAAACGTCCCCATGCCCTGGTTTTCGCGTGAAGCGGCGTCACGATCATCCGCAAGGCAAAGGCGGCACCGGTATAGTGCCGGCTGAATAAGGCTTACCCGATCTTCAGGGACAGATTCCTTGTGCAGCCTTTGTGCAGCAATATCTGTCGCGATTTTTACCACTCTGATTGGCTTGCTGCGCCGAAACAGGCGGCCGGCAACTCCATCAACTGATGCCGGTCGCCGTCCGGACGCCTGCCACCCGTTTTCTTAGAACGGATAGTGCTGAGCCGAATCCTCGATTGTGATCCAGCGCAGGTCGGTGAATTCGGCGATGGCTGCCTTGCCGCCGAAGCGGCCGTAGCCGCTACCCTTCACGCCGCCGAATGGCATCTGCGCTTCGTCGTTCAGGGTCGGACCGTTGATGTGGCAAATCCCCGACTCGATGCGGGCCGCGACAGCGAGCGCCCGCTGAACATCGCGGCTGAAGACCGCTGACGATAGCCCGTATTCGGTATCATTGGCGATACGCACAGCCTCGTCCTCGTCCGCAACACGGATGATCGGTTTCACGGGTCCGAAGGACTCCACCGCATAGACGTGCATTTCGGGCGTGACGTAATCGAGAAGGGTCGCCTCGATGACCGTGCCCGTCCGCTTGCCGCCGGCGACCAGCTTCGCGCCCTTAGTAACAGCGTCGGCGATCAATACTTCCATCTTCTTGGCGGCGTCGAGGCTGATGAGGGAGCCCAGCACGACTTGGTCACGGGGATCACCCGCCGGAAGCTTTACAGCACGCGCTGCGAGCTTGGCGACGAACTCATCGGCGATCGCCTGGTGGACGATAATACGTTCGGTCGACATGCAGATCTGGCCCTGGTTCATGAAGGCGCCGAAGATCGCCGCGTTGACGGCGCCATCGACATCGGCATCTTCCAGTACCACCAGCGGCGCCTTGCCGCCGAGCTCCAGCAGAGCCGGTTTCAGATGCTTGCCGCTGAGCTCGGCGATGATCTTCCCGACCTTGGTCGAGCCGGTGAAATTGACGCGGCGCACCGCCGGATGCGCGATCAATGCCTCGACGATTTGAGGCGCGTCCTCGGGCGCATTGGTGATGACATTGATGACACCGGCCGGTAGGCCTGCTTCCGTCAGGGCCGTCGCGATCAGCCGCTGCGTGCCGGGGCATTGCTCGGAGGCCTTCAGGATCACGGTATTGCCGCAGGCAATCGGCATTGCGATGGCGCGTGTCGCCAGGATGACAGGCGCATTCCACGGCGCGATCGCCAGGCAGACGCCAGCCGCCTGGCGGATACCCATCGCGAGCGTACCGGGCTTGTCCGACGGAATGATCTCGCCGCCGATTTGTGTCGTCATGGCGGCGGCTTCGCGCAGGATATTGGCGGCAAGCATGACGTTGAAGCCGGCCCAGGGCGCGGTCGCCCCCGTCTCCTCCATCATCAGCGTCGTGAACTCGCCGACCTTGGCATCCATGATGTCGGCCGCCTTTGCCAGGATCGCCCGGCGCTGGCCGGGACCGGTGCTTGACCAGGCCGGAAAGGCGTCGGATGCGGCTTTGATCGCCGTCGCCACATCCTCGAGGCCAGCGGCCGGCGCCCGGCTTGCCAGTTTTTCGGTGAAGGGGTCCAGCCGGTCAAAGGTTCGGCCGCTGGCTGCCGGCCTGTCGGCGCCATTGATGAGAAGGGAAATGTTCATCTCTTGTCTCCTGATGCGAATGATGTCTAGAAGCCGAGCACGTCGGCATTGATGGAGGCTTCAAGGCCGCCATCGACGGGAAGATTGGCGCCGCTGATCCAGCGTGCCCCGTCCGAGCACAAGAACAGGATTGCAGGCGCGATATCGGCTGATGTTCCTGCCCGCCCGACGCGAGTGATGTCGCTGTCGACACGCTCATCGCCGAGCACGGCGCGGAACTGCTTGAGAATCGGTGTTTCCACAGGACCAGGGCTGACGGCATTGACGCGTACTCCTCGATCCCTGAAGAGGGGTTGGTGCGCGGCCCGCATAGTCCAGAGCAAAAGAAGTTCCTTCGAGAGCGGATAACCCTCCTCGTCCTTCAGCCCATGCTCGCTGACGAGACCGGCGACATTGGGAAAACCCCTGACTGCAGTCAGCGCCTTTGCCCGCTCCAGATTGGCACGCCAGCCATAGCCGGCGATCGACGCGACATTGACGATCGACCCGCCCTCGCGCAGATGAGGTGCGACCGCCTCGGAAAGCGCGCGCAGACCGTAGAAATTGACTGCAAGCGTTGCCACTACGCCGGTGCTTCCGGAAAGCCCTGCGACATTGGCCAGAGCATCGATGCGGTTGGGCAATTGGCGAACGATGTCTGTGACGCCAGCGGCAGTTGAGATATCGCCCTTGATGAAAGAGCTGATGCCCGACGGCGGCTCGCGAATGTCGACCCCGATGACATCGGCGCCCATTTGTCCCGCAAGTTCCGCAGTGCGCGCACCGATGCCCGAAGCGACCCCGGTGACGAGGATGGTCTTGCCGAAAAGCATGATTTCACCTTTCTCATGAAATGCGACGATAGGCGCCGCCGCTACTGTTTGTTCTTGAAGAGATCCGAAAACGTCAGCCGGTAGCCGACGGGCAACAGTTGCAGATCGAACCGCCGATCGATCGCCCCCCCAAAGTCCCTGCGGCAGACAGAGTGAAAACAGCAGCGCTGCGGCACCGAGGCCGACCAGATACCAGACCCCCGTTCCGCCGAAGACGGTCTCGACGACGAAGAATAGCACGGCGCCAAGGATAGCTCCTTCGAACTTGCCGATACCGCCGACAAGCACCATGAAGATCATGTAGGCGGTCCACTGCGCGCTGAAATAGGTCTTCGGCTGGAAGGTGACTGCGGTTGCCAGCCAGAGCCCGCCGGCAACGGCGATGCCGAAGGCGGCAAGCACGAAGAGCAGTCGCTTGGTCGCGGCGACCCGCACACCGACGGAGGTTGCCGCATCCTCGTTGTCGCGGATCGCCTGCATCGCAGCGCCTGCGCGGCTGCGCATGAGCGCAAAGAGGGCGCCAAGCAAGGCAATCATGGCGGCAAGCGCCAGCCAATAGATCGCCAACCGTCGGGTGCTGCTCTCATAGGCGTTCAGCGCGATGAGCGAGGTGCCCGTTTCCCCCTGGATGAGCCGGTCGAGATTGACGAGCAGATGCGCAAGCTCGGCGATCACCCACATGCCGATCGCAAACTCCCCGCCCTTCAGCCGCAGCATGAACCATGAGAGCGGAACGGAGAGAATGCCCGTGATGATCGCAGCAACGAAGAGGGAGACGAAAGGATCGAGCCCCGCATCCGCCAGGCGAATGGTGAAATAGGCGCCAAGACCAAAGAACACCTGCTGGCCGACGGAAACAAGGCCGCCGAAGCCCGCCAGAGCATTCCACATGGCGGCCAGGATCACATAGATGAAGAGCGCCGTCATCCGGTCGATGGCGCCGGCTCCCAAAAAGGCGGGCGATGCAGCCAGCAACATTGCTGCGACTGTCATGACAGCCAATGTCAAGCGGGACGATGCCGTCCAGCGTTCGACGGATATTCCGGGTGCGATCACGGTCATGTCGGGCTCCGAAGAAGAGCGCGGATCCTGCCGAGCCGGGGTATGCCGAACTGGTGGAGCCGAACGAAGAGGACGAGCAAAAAGGCGACATGGCCGCCGATCAGGAAGCCTTGCGGATGGATCTGGGCGCCGATCGACTGCGCCAGACCGAGAACGATGCCGCCAAGCAGGGTTCCCCACAGCGAGCCCGTGCCGCCAATCACGGCCGCCTCGAAGGCAAACAGCAATTGCGGGCCGCCCGAATAGGGATTGAAGGTCGCCCGCATCGCCAGGAACGCGCCGGCAATCCCGACTGTGACCATGGTGATCGCGGTCGCAACCGCGTTGATCCTCCGGGCATCGATACCGACCAGCCCCGCCGTATCCGGGTCCTCCGCCGTGGCGCGGATGGAACGGCCGAGCGCGAAACGGCTGAGAAAGAGCTGAAGGCCGCCGAGGATGACGATCGCGGTCACCATCGTCAGCGCGGCGAGTTTGCCGACGAAGAAATGGCCGGGCAATTGCCAGGAGGCATAGGACAGGTTGCCGATGAACGGCGCAAGCGAGCGCGTGTCGGCACCGAATTGCTCGAACAGCAGATTGTCGATGACGATCGACAGGCCGAAGGTCGTCAGGATCGGCAGCAGCGTGCCGCCGCGCGCACTGCGCTCCAGCACCAACCTCTGCAATAGCCAGCCGAACACGGCCATGACGGGCAGTACGATCAACAGGCCGGCGAAGGGCGGGATGCCGAGTTTCGCGGCCAGCAGCCAAAGGCCATAGGCAGCAACGACGGCAAGGCTGCCATGCGCGAGATTGATTATGCGCATGACCGAAAACATGAAAGACAGTCCGCAGGCGATGACGGCATAATAGCCGCCGAGCAAAATGCCCTGAATCAGGGTGTTGATCATGACGCGCTCCTTTCAGCGGCTTGCCGGTGGAGCCCAAAATAGGCCTGCGTGACCTCCTCGCGCGTTACGCCATTTGCCGGCCTATCGAGCACGATGCGCCCCTCGAGCATGCAGATGACGCGGCTCGCGACGCCCATGGCGCGTGCGAGATCCTGCTCGACAAGGATGATCGTCGTGCCCGACGACAACAGGCTTTGCAGCTGCTGATACACGCGGTCGACCACCAGTGGTGACAGGCCAAGCGACACTTCGTCGAGTAGCAGAATATCGGGGTTGCTCATCAATGCCCGGCCGATCGCCGTTGCCTGCTGTTCGCCGCCGGAGAGATGGCCGGTCTTGGCATGGCGGCGCGGCTTCAGGTTCGGAAAGGCGTCGAAGACCCGCTCGACCGTCCATTCGCCCTTGCGGCCAGCGCTTTTGCCGAGTAGCAGATTTTCCTCGACTGTCATCTGCGAAAACAATCGCCGCCCCTCCGGCACCAGGGCAATGCCCCGGGCGATGCGTTTGTGCGAGGAAACGGCGGTAACATCCTCGCCGTCGAGTAGGATCTGGCCGCTGGCCGGAAAATGGGCGCCGGCAATGGAGCGCAGCAATGTCGTCTTGCCTGCGCCGTTGGCTCCCACGAGCGCCAGCACCTCACCCCTGGCAAGGTCGAAACTGACATCACGTACCGCCTGCAACAGACCGTGACGGACATCCAGATTGCGAATGGAAAGAATGCTCATGCGGGCGCTCCTCCAAGATAGGCGCGCACCACCTCGGCATCGCTCATGACAGCCTTCGGATTGCCGTCGGCAATGATCTTACCGGCATCCATGCAGATCAGCCGTTCGACGACCTGCAGCAGGATATGGACCATGTGTTCGATCCAGACGATGGCGATGCCTCGGCGGCGCAATTCGAGAATGGTCTCCACCAGCTCGCTGGCCTCGCCATCGGTCAACCCGCCACCGATTTCGTCGAGCAGCAGCAGCCGGGGGCCGGTTGCAAGGGCCCGGGCAAGCTCCAGACGTTTGCGGTCGAGCAGGCCAAGCGTATCGGCGCGGCGATTGGCAACGCCGAGCATGCCGCAGAGCCGCAGGGAATCGGCGACGCGCTCATAGGCCTCGTCGCGGCTTGATGTTTTGCCATGCGAGGCGGCGACGAAGACGTTCTCGAAGGTTGTCATGCCGCTGAAGGGCTTGGGGATCTGGTGCGTTCTCACGAGGCCGGAGCGGCAGCGGTCGGCCGCCGTCAGCGCCGTGACGTTCTGTCCGCCAAAGGTGATGGTTCCCGCGTTCAGCGGAAATGCACCGGCCAGAGCGCTCAGGAAGGTCGTCTTGCCGGCGCCGTTCGGACCGACGATGCCGACGGCATCGCCATCGCCCATCGAGAAGTCGAGATTTTCCAGAACCACAAGCGCCCCGAAGCGCTTGTGGATACCCTTGGCCGACAGGAAATCCTGTCCCGGCCGCTGTTGTTCTCTAACCTGCACGATGCCGCTACCCGTTGTAAGCGATGAGTTTGGTGCCGACCGGCACATTCGGATCGGTGGCGTGCTCGGTCACGACATAGTCGAGCGCGAATTTCGAACCAGCCGGTGCCTTGACCCATTGGGTGCCGATGATCGGCCCCGGAGAAACGTTGGCGACGGGGCCACTGGTGAAATCCACCTTGCCGGCGATCGTTGTGGTCTTCAGCGTGCTCATCGCCTTGGCGACGGCCTCCTTGCTCTTGACGTCGGAGGCCGCCTTCAGTGCGTCGAAGCCGGCATCGAGAAGCGACAGGCTCGCGCCGAGCTGCTGGGTCCATTGCCTGCCGCTTGCGGCCTCATAACCATCGGCCAGTTCATTGCCGGAAACACCCGTCAGCGTCGATTTGTAAGGGAAGGCCTTGTGCCAATAGGCGGCGCTGGCGATGTTCATTCCGAGGTCGCCCAGCGCCTCGATATCGGACGGGAAGAGGCCGGTTTTGGCGACCTGGCAGATCTTGATCTGTTGGGTGAGGCCCTGCTGCGCCGCCTGCCGCCAGAAGGCCGCGAAATCCGGCGGGATCGGGAAGCTGTTGAAGATCTCCACGCCCTCCTGCCGGAAAAGCGCGATCTGCGAGGAGAAATCGGTCGTGCCGGTCTCGTAGGCACCGGGATCGACGATGGTGAAGCCGGCCTTGGCAAGCGCCGGCGCCAGATTGGAGCGGATTGCGTTACCATCGGCATCATTCGGATACATGACGCCGACCTTCTTGTTGGTCTCGATCAGGTTCCACTGCGAAATATAGGTCTTAAGGAATTCGCCGACACCGAAGCCGAAATGATAGGTCCACTTGAACGGCGATGGCGCGCCGGGCTTGGCCCCACGGCCGAAATACCAGGCTTCCCACGGCATGACCGTCGACAGGCAAGGCACGCCCGCCGCCTCGCAGGCATCGGCGACCGGATTGATCGTCTCGGGCGTTGAGACCACGAGCATCAGGTCGACGGCCTGATTGTTGATCAGGTCCTTCGCCAATTGCCCGGCGCGCGACGGATCGGACTGCGTGTCGCGGTCGAGGATCTCCACCTTCCATGTCTTGCCGCCGGCCTGCAGGCCGCCCGCCAGCGTCTTGCGCGCAAGCTCAAGGACGTAACCATCCGTCTCGCCGAAGCCGCCAAGCGGCCCCGTGCGCGGGCTGATGAAGCCGACCTTCAGCGTATCGTCGGCGGCAAATGCCGCCCGTCCGCCCAGCGCCATGGCGGCGGTGCCGACAGCCGCTCCGGCCATGAACCCGCGCCGTGTCAATCCAGCGTTCAATATCGGCCTGTTGAAACTACCAGTCATGAAATAATCCTCCCTTGTTGTCGGAGCCCTCTTACTCCGCATGTCCCAGTCTTTTGCCGATCAGGCGCCTCGGAAGGCTCAGATCGGATATTCTCGTTTGCCGGACGCCAGCGTGATCCAGCGCAGTTCAGTGAATTCATCGATGGCCGCCTTGCCGCCGAAGCGGCCGTAGCCGCTCGACTTGACGCCGCCGAACGGCATTTGCGGCTCGTCGGCAACTGTGGCTTCGTTGATGTGGCAGATGCCGGTCTCGATGCGCCTTGCAACCGAAAGCGCCTGGTTGATGTCGCGGCTAAACACCGCCGATGACAGTCCATATTCATTGTCGTTAGCGACCGTCACGGCCTCGTCGATGCTGTCGACCCGGATTATCGCGGCGAGCGGCCCAAAGCTCTCCTCGCGGTAAATCCGCATCGCCGGCGTTACCTGGTCGATGACAGTCGCGTCGATCAGCGTGCCCCGCGCCTGCCCTCCGCAGACCACGACCGCACCCTTCTGAGTCGCATCCTCCACCAGTGCACGAACGCGCCTGGCGGCCTCGGCGGTGATCATCGTTCCGAGCGGCGTATTGCCATCACGCGGATTGCCGGCAAGAAGCGTCAGGGCCTTTGCCATGAACTTCTCAACGAACTCGTCGGCAATCTCCTCCATGAGGATGATGCGCTCGGTCGACATGCAGATCTGGCCCTGGTTCATGAAGGCGCCGAAAGCTGCGGCGCGCACGGCTTCATCGATGTCGGCGTCAGCAAGCACGATGAACGGCGCCTTGCCGCCAAGCTCCAGCAGGCAGCGTTTGAGGTGCCGCGCCGACGCTTCCGCAATCAGGCGCCCGACGCGGGTCGAGCCGGTGAAATTGATGCGGCGCACGGCCGGATGCGCAATCAATGCTTCAACGATCACAGCCGCATCCTTGGGCGCATTGGTGATGACGTTGACGACACCGGGCGGAAAGCCTGCCTCACGCATGATCTCACCGATCAGGCAATGCGTCCTGGGACAGAGTTCGGAGGCCTTCAGGATCACGGTGTTGCCGCAGGCGAGCGGCAAGGCGATGGCGCGCACGCCGAGGATGATCGGCGCATTCCATGGGGCGATCCCGAGGCATACCCCGGCCGGCTGGCGCACCGCCATGGCAAGGCTGCCCGGCTCGCCTGATGGAATGATCTCGCCGGCGACCTGCGTCGTCATGGCGGCTGCCTCGCGCAAGATATCAACGCCGAGATTGCAATTGATCCCGGCCCAGAGCGCGGTCGCACCGGTTTCGCCGACCATCGCCTCGACAAAATCGGCTGTACGGCGGGCGAGAATATCGGCAGCCTTGTTTAGGAGCGCCCGTCGTTCACCGGGTCCAGTCTGCGACCACAAGGGAAAGGCTGCTGCCGCGCTGCAGGCCGCGCGGGAGGCGTCCGCTACCGAAGCGGCCGGCGCGATGGTTGCGACATCGCCGGTTGCTGGATCGAGGGATTCGAAGGTGGCGGCGTCGGACGCATC
Source organism: Rhizobium jaguaris (assembly GCF_003627755.1). Classification (NCBI taxonomy): domain Bacteria; kingdom Pseudomonadati; phylum Pseudomonadota; class Alphaproteobacteria; order Hyphomicrobiales; family Rhizobiaceae; genus Martinezella; species Martinezella jaguaris. The sequence continues at coordinate 1,088,244 of NZ_CP032695.1, forward strand.
CAGCGCTTCATCATCGATTAGCAGTTTTGCCACGAACATGGCGCTCGTCCGCTGTTGGCAGGCTCTGCCTGCAGTGATCTGAATGAGAGAAAGCGCGCACAGTTAAACGGGGCCGGGATGCAGCCTTGCATGACCATATCTTTTGTGCGGAGACCTCCTCCCAAAGGCTCATGGGAGAAGATTACGCTGTTGCCGCACGCATTGAATGTGATTTTCTGGGTTAATATTGTAATTATTTGGCAAATCATGTCAGGTTCTCGTCATGCCATGCGAAGGAGGATGCGTTGGTTTCCGATAGCGGCATCCATTTTCATGCGCGCGGAGAGTGGCGCGAACCCTCGTTGACGCCTCGCACGATCCGCTTTCAAAAGGGCCTGTATGCCCAGTTCCATCACCTGTTCCTGCTGCAGGTGGGCACGGCGACGCTCATTCTCGAGGGCGAAGACCAAAGGGCTTTGCTTGGGCCGACCATCGCTTATCTGCCGCCGCAGTCGCGCTGCGAGCTGCACATGGCGGCCGGTGCCGCGGGTTTCATCATCGGCGTCTCGCCGCAGATCGTGGTCGACGCGATCGGTGACCGGGCGGAATCCTACGCGCTCAGAATTTTCAGCGAGCAACCCTGGTTCATGGCCGAGCCGGACGCCGTCGCTGTTAGTGAGGCACAACCGCTCTTGGCTGGCTTCGTTCGCGAACTCGGCGATCCCGCGCGGGCATCATGGATGGCGATTGCAGCCTATATGCGCCTGATCCTGATGGCGCTTTGGCGGGCTGGTGGCGTGGAGACCGCCGAACAGCGCGGCCGCGGCGGAAGCGCATCGGTGCTGCAGAGATACCGGCAATTGGTGGAGACCTGGTTCCGGCAACACCGGCCGATGACGGATTATGCCCGCGAACTCGGCGTGACCACCGATCGCCTGCACTCGATCTGCCGCAGTGCGCTCGGCCGTTCGCCGGTGCAGCTGCTGCATGAACGGCTCGTGCAGGAAGCGAAATTGCGGCTCGAGCGCTCGGCTCGAACGGTCCAGGAGATTTCCGATGGGCTCGGTTTTCGCGACCCCACCTATTTCAGTCACTTCTTCAAGAAGAAGACTGGCTTCTCACCGGCAACCTATCGCGACTTCGCCCGCAGGAGTGAAGTCGCGGAAAGCCATGTCCTGTCGTCGGGCTATGCCGACTGGCCGTGATCATCTCTCGATAATGTGGGTTTCGCAGCTCAAGCGTCCGCGGGTACGGGGCGGCTAGCATCGGGGCATCCAATGCCACCGCGCCTTCGCCGTCGGGATAGATCACGACCGGCTTGAGGTCGATTTCCCGGATCGTCGGTTCGGCAAGTAGCAGTCGGCCGAGCGTGGCGATGATCCGGGCGGCGGCGCTCATGTCACGCGGTGGCGAGCCGCGGAAACCGCGCAGCAAAGAGGCACTCTTCAGTCGATAAAGCTCGCGGATGATGGCGTCATCCGGCAGGTCGGGGGTCAGGATGTGGACATCCCGGCTCTGTTGCAAAAATTTCGGCTGGTTGGATAGGTCCTGTATCCTCTGCTGTCACGCGGCCTGACTTTCGAGGTTCGAAGCGAGCAGTGCTACGGCTTCTGTCAAGGCGCTCGGCCCGATACCGAAAGCGCGTTCAACGATGCGCGCTTCTCCACGGATGTCGCCGGTGAGATTGAAAATGGCTGCCTGACCCTTGCGTAAGGCGCGCATGACCTCGAAGCCATTGATTGTCGCATAGGCCGTTTTCAGCGTTTTGAATCCTCTCACCGGTCGGATCAGTTGTTTAAGTTTGCAGTGATCGGCCTCGACGACATTGTTCAGGTATTTGACCTGACGACGCACCAGATCTCCAGGGCATTTGCCTTCGGCAAGCGCCAGGAAAACGATTTCTCTTGATTTCCCCAGCCATAATTGCCGCTATGACTACATATGGTCATTTCAGATTAGGAGGCCACATGTCGACTATAAGCGTAGCGGAGGCCAAGGCCGGATTTGCAGGTCTGGTAGATGAAGCCGCCAGTGGAGAGTTCGTAACGATTACCCGGCACGGAAAGCCTGCTGCAGTGATTGTCAGCGTCGAGGCGGCTGAAGCAGCAAAGAAGGCACTGAAGAAGCCACGGGCCAATTTTGGGGACTTTCTGCTGACGTTCCCAGGCGGTGTCGATCTGGAGCGAAACCCTTCCAAAATGAGGGACATAGATCTTTGACTGCATATCTGCTTGATACCAATATCATCAGCAAATTTGCCCCAGATCGGACTCCGCCCTCTGACGCGGTTCGCAATTGGTTCCATGTCCAGGGTGAAGCCGATGGTATCTTTCTTTCAACCATGACGCTTTCGGAAGCCGAGAAAGAGCGGCGGAAATGAAAGAGATGAAGGCAAGGTCCGAAAAGACCAACCGGGCGCGGCAAGCTTTGTCGCTCCAATGCTCAGCGACGTGAAAGGACAGGATATGCGTGTGCTGCCGTCATCGCCGAACACGCCGCACCGGCACGCCGACGATGGGAATGAGGTTAGAATCCAATGCGAGCGAACCCAACTTTGATCTCTACCACGATCGGCGATTTCGTTCTCATCCATCCCTGGGGAATTACTCGGCAATGAGCGGAGCCGGCGTTCCTTGTCACAGAAGTATGTCGACCGCCGACGATATTACTGCGAGCAGCACCAGAAATGGTCCGATCGACTGCACAGGGATTAGGAATATTTCAGCATAATGGGGGCATCATCGTTCGGCGGTTGCGCCCCGCAACGCCGACGTCACTAATCTTCTAATCAGGACCTGTCATGAAACATACGCTTTTGGTCGCGGCTCTCGCGATCTCCTTTCCGATGTTTGCTCATGCCGAGACGCTGCAGTTTCCAAGTGAAGAGCCGATAGCTGAGGTGTCTATCCCGCACAGCTGGGGACCGAAGGAAACCGAAACCGGAATTGATGCAACCTCGCCAGATTCCGCCATCTATTTTTCGATCGATATCGCAAACGATGCAACCATGGACAAGACGGTCGACGACGCTGTCGATTTCCTCGTCAAGAATGGCGTGAATATCGATGCGAAGAGCAAGCATGAGTTTCCTGACACGACCCTAAACGGCATGAAGCTCGGCCATCTCGAGTGGGACGGCACCGATAAGGACGGCCCGGTGCATGTGCAACTCGCATTTGCGCAGCCGTCCGAACACAAGATGCTAGTCATCACCTATTGGGGCTCGACGGAAGACGAGGCCAAGCATGATGACGCGGTCAGTGGGATTATCTCGTCCCTGAAGCCGATCAACGACTGATCACGGATCGGGGCGCCGGCCTCAGCAGGCGCCCCGAGTACAATCGAACCGTTTCCCCGACCTCGAAAGGGCAAGATGCGCACGACCCTTATCACCGTGTTTCTCGCAGCAATCTCCGGTGCTGCCTGCTTTTCATCCGCAATGGCGGCAGACCATTACTCAGCAAGCAGCAACACTGCCATGAGCATTACCGGCGACGTCGATATGGATGATGACGGGATCACCTTCGAGAACGGCAAGGAGCTTACCTTTTCGGATTTGATCGCCGACAATTTGGTAGTCGATGGCAAGCGCGTGCCGGGATCGGTTTACCGCGTCGCGCGGCCGCTTGATCCGGAATTGAAGAACGGCAACCGTCTCTGCGGCGCAGGCAAGGTCACCTATCTCGCCACGTGGAGCGACGGCGACGGCTCCACGGCGATCGCGGTGTTCACCGGTTCGAGGCCGCCGCGAAGCGACGACGAGAGCTGTGCCACCTATAGCTACGAGGACCAGGAGTAAGATTTTTTTCGCACGCAAGGACCCGGCTTCAACCCCGCGATTGGTAGAGGCCTGCAAAAAGTGACTGGAGGTTGATGGCGGGGCAGGTCGAGAGGCCCTCTGACTCTTAGGCTCGCTCTTTGGCGACTTTGATGATCGTGCGTGACGAGAAGGCTCGAGTTCCGGAGAGAGGCTAAGAGTGGCCGCATAGAATGTTGTAACAGCGGCAGGTTCATCCAGTAACGTGAGAATGCGATCGTCGCAGCTAATTTGATGGGATGGAGCGACCTGCGCGCATTAGGTCTTGCGCTTACGTTCAACGCAAACTATGTTCTGTTGAACGCAGGAGATTTCGATGGGTGCCCAAACACGTACTAGCGCGGACAGCGAAGCAAAGGTCGCTTTGAACCGTAACAAGCTCGTGCTCGATCAGGCAAAAGCCGTCGGCCTCCTCGGCACCGCAAAGAATACTCGTCTCTCTGGGCGAGTTCCTTCAGAGTTGATCGAGGCAGCAAAGAAGCGCGCCCATGTCACTTCGGACACGGAACTATTGGAGCTGGCGCTATCGCGCCTAGCCCTCGAAGATGATTTTGGAGCTCGTCTGGTTAGTCGCAAGGGCAGCATCCCAGCGGATATTGATCTTGGGCTTTGATCTTGCCGAAACACTGCGATCGCTGAAGCCGCAAAAGCATACCGGAACCCTGGAGCGCAGGGCCGACGACGATCTCCCATGGGTCGTTGGCGAGCCGGCGATCGGGGGGCCGCTTTTTCTGGATACCAGCGTGTACCTGGATGTTTTGCAGGGGCGATCACCGGCTGAAGTCGACACGCTGCTTACCTATCGCTTGTGCCACCATTCGGCTGTTTGCTTGTCGGAGCTGACCCACGCATTCGGTCGGCTTGACCCAAAGCACGACTCCACGAAAGCCGTTCTCGAAACGATTGCTGAGACAATAGAGGACATTCCAGATCATCGACTTCATGCACCCGACGCAGGCATATGGGGGGAGGCCGGTGTCCTTGCGGGCCTGATGTTTCGACTAAGCAACTTGCCGAAGGGGAGGGGGCACGAACGTCGGTTCACAAGCGATGCTCTCATTTTCCTGCAGGCGCGTCAGTTGGGCGCCAGTGTGCTTACCGGCAATATCCGTGATTTCGATTTGCTAACCCAGATCGTGCCGTCGGCGCGGATCATCCTTTATAGAGCTCAGGCAGGTCGGCCGTCATCGTGACCGATGTGCCTGATCGTCAAGCCGATATAGTCCATGAACTGGAACGACTGGCGCAGTTGTAGGTAACTGACGTCAATTACCTACAGAACGCACCTTCTTTCTTATGTTTAGCGGCTCTTCCTCGTTTTGTGTGGTTCATCCGTTATTAGCGACGGTGTCGCTATGGGCGGGTATGCGTATGCGAACGAATTCGAAATGTTCGCCCGACCCAGGGGTCAAGATACTGGGTGTCGCGCTCACTGCTGATGACGGTTGGGTTGTTTCCGCAGCCGGGTCCACGATCGGTAATTGCCCCGATTGTGGACGTCGAAGCCGAAATAGCCATGGCTGGTCCAACCGCAGCCTTCAGGATCTGCCAGCCCAGGACAAGCCCGTGACAGTTAAGCTCCAACTGAGCCGCTGGCGATGTGCAAATCAGGAATGCGCACGACGGACTTTCACTGGCCGGCTGCCGATGATCGCTGCTCCCTATGCGCGCCGGACGAGAAGGGGGGAGAGATTGCCGGCTTGCTCGGCAACAGCACTGGCGGCCGTCCTGGCGAGCGCCTGATGCAGCGACTTGGCATGCCGGTCAGCGACGACACCATCCTGCGGCAGTTGAAGCGGGATGCTACGGGTGCTCAGCTCAATCCCGACATACGAGTGGTTGGTATCGATGACTGGAGTTGGCGGCGGGCGACGAGTTAGGGAACCATCGTTGTCGACCTGGAGCGCCACCCGGCTATGCCACCATCAATTGGCAGAGATTTCGCTGACGGCACTAGGACTTAGCGATACCGGCAGTCGCCATGTCCCTTTGGTCCGATTATGAGGAAAAGCTCAGGCGGCTTAGAGCTGGCTCGAAAAACTGTGCCGGATTGCTGAGCGGAAAGAAATGATCCACCGCAAGCACAAACTGTCGGTCGCACGCGCCAGGCGAAGCTTCTCGGCTTCAGCCGTGGCAGCGTCTATTATTCGTCGCGCCCAGTGTCGACTGGCGATCTGGCCTTGATGTGGCGGATCGACGAACTGCATCTCGATTACCCGTTTGCCGGAAGCCGGATGTTGCACGGAAAGGCGGAAGGGCTTCAAATTTTCGGGTAATTGATGCGGCGATCACCCTACAAAACTCCCTGTACACATATTATGTGTACGCTATACTTGGGTTAAGGAGATAATTATGCCGAGAACCGCCGACAATAAAACCGAACGCTACCAACTGCGCATACCGCCAACGCAGAAGGCTATGATCGCGCGCGCGGCCGCCCTTTCCAACATGGACATGGCCGATTTCATTCTCAATAAAATAGTACCTGAAGCCGAAGCCGTCATCCAGGCCGCGGAAGTCGAGACCGTGTCGAACCGTGATTTCATCCGCATCCTTGATCTGCTTGAACACCCGCCCAAGCCGAACGCAAAACTACGCGCCGCGATCTCTGCTCTGCCGGATACTTTGTGACCCTCCCCATCTGGCATGAAGAGCCGATCGCTAAGTCGCACGATCGGGCCTCATTCGATTGTGGCGATGCGGCAATGAACGAGTTCATTCGGCGCTTCGCTCGGCAGAGCCATGAGCAGAATGCAGCGAAGACTTTCTGTGCTATCGACAAAGCCCAACCCCATCGCATCCTCGGATTCTACACAGTCGCACCCTCGGCCGTTTCGCACGAGGCTGTGCCTCCAAAGAGGACGAGAGGTCTTGCACGTCATGAAGTCGCAGGCTTCAAGCTCGCGCGATTGGCATCCGACTTAACAGTGGCGGGAAAAGGTTTAGGTGCCGATTCCGATGAAGCCGCCCCTTTGTTCCGAGATGATTGCGCCCCTTGATTCCGGGATGATCTCGCCCCCTGTTTAGTGGGGTCTGCAGGCGATGATTGTTGTCAGTCCATTTAGGCGGGGTGTCAAGCTTTTCGGGGCAGGTTTCGGCGTAGGCTATCGCCGCTCAATTCGATGCGATGGGCGTTGTGAACGAGGCGATCCAGGATGGCATCAGCATAAGTCGGGTTTCCTATGACGTCGTGCCATGCCGACACCGGAAGTTGGCTGGTAATGATGGTTGATCTGCGGCCGTAGCGATCTTCCAGGATTTCGAGGAGGTCGTGCCGGGCCTGTTCGTTGAGCGGTTCGAGACCCCAGTCGTCGAGGATCAGGACTTGAACATGGCCCAGGGTACGTTGCAGCCGAGCATACCTGCCGTCGCCGCGAGCAAGTGCGAGCTGAGCAAACAGTCGTGGGACACGCTGATAGAGAACGGAACGATCGTCACGGCAAGCCTTGTGGCCGAGAGCGCAGGCTAACCAGCTTTTTCCGACACCCGAGGGTCCGCAAATGGCCAGATTGTCATGAGCGTTGATCCAGTCGCCGCCGAGCAGCTTCATGAAGAGCGCGCGATCAAGGCCGCGCTCGCTGCGGTAGTCGACATCTTCCGGGGTGGCCTGGTGGCGAAGCTTGGCAAACCTGAGGCGTGCGGCAAGCTTACGATCGTAGCGGGAACTCCACTCCCGTTCGAGCAGCAGTCCTAGCCACTCGGCATGCGAGAGATGTTCGGCTTCGCCGTTGGTGACGAGCTCCCCGAAGGCCTTTGCCATGCCGGCCAGGCCCATGGAATTGAGTTTGTCGAGTGTTGGATGGGCAAGCATTCTTTGTTCTCCTTAGTGGTAATAGCGAGGTCCACGGATGTTTTCGTGTTGGATAGGCTCATGCGAAGGTGGTCCATTGGTGGAGGCGGCTCGATCGAGATGATTGTCGAGGATGGAGCGCACCGAACCGTAGGTCCGGGCCCCGATCTCAAGCGCACGGCTGCAAGCAGCGTTCACTCTGTCGCGGCCAAAGCTTTTGTTCAGGCGGATAATTCCCATGCAGGCTCGAAAGCCCTGCTCCGGGTGCGGCCTGTCGGCGAGGATCTTCTCACACAGCAATGCAACCTCCGGCCCGATGGAAGAGGCCTCGCGTTGAATGCGTTCGATCGTCCAGTCGGCAAAGCGGCGGTGGGCCGAGGGCATGTGATCGGGGATTGTGGTGTGCTTGCCGTTACCGCTGGAGCGGCGATGAGCGGCTATTCGCTCGCCTTTGTGGAATATCTCGATCGTATTGGCGGTGATGCGCGCCTCGACTTGCTCGCGAGCAAAGCGATAGGGAACGGAGTAATAATGCCGCTCGATCTCGACGTGGTAATCCAATCCAGCACGCCGGATACGCCATTCCGCAAAGACATAGCGTTCAACGGGCAATGGCCTTAAAGCGGGCCGGTCGAGCTCTTCGAACAATTGGCGGCGCGTGACGCCAACCCGGCGAAGGACACGCCTGTCGTTCAAATCATATAGCAAGTCGGCAATCGCCGCATTGACTTCGGCCAGACTGTAGAAGGTGCGATGGCGGAGGCGGCCCAGCAGCCAACGCTCGACGATACGAACCGCAGCCTCGACTTTCGCCTTGTCGCGGGGGCGTCTCGGCCTCGTCGGCAGGACGGCGCTGCCATAATGCGCTGCCATCGCGCAATACGTCCGGTTGACCTGGGGATCGAAGTGGCACGCCTTGATGATCGCCACCTTGGCATTGTCGGGAACCAGCAACGCCGGCGCACCGCCGAAGAACTCCAGCGCCTGAACATGGCATTCGACCCAGTCCGGAAGCGTCTCGGTCCAGCGCGCCTGCGCGAACGAAAGACTGGATGCCCCCAGGACAGCGACAAATAAATGGGCCTGCCGTGTTTTGCCCGACAGCCGATCAACGACAACAGTGACCGTGTCGCCGGCGTAGTCGACGAACAATTTGTCGCCCGCCATATGATCCTGCCGCATCGTCACCGGCAGCTTCAACGCCCAGCCGCGATAGAGGTCACAATATCGGCTGTAGCGGTAACCATCGGGATAACGGCTTATGTATTCGTCCCAGAGAATTTGCAGCGTCACGTGCTTGCGCTTGAGCTCGCGATGGACTTGCACCCAGTCAGGCTCCGGTGCGCGACGATGACCCGTCTTCGTCCCAGCCGCACGGTAGAGCGCCGCCTCCAGGACGGCATCACTCACGTCATCATCCAACGGCCACGAAAGCCCCGCAGCCGCCGCCCGTCGCAGCGTCTCGCGCACCGTCGAGGCTGCTGCTCCGACCCGAACCGCAATCGATTTGTGGCCCAGCCCTTGCTCGGACCGATATCTCAGTATCTCGCGGACACGCCGCATCTCCAGTCTCTCCGCAGGCATCCCGTTCCTTCCTTGTCATCATTGACGGAAGGAACTTCACACCGGCAGAACACCCTTGCCACATCCCTCCGTAGGGGGCGGCATCATCTCGGAACAAGGGGGCGACTAATTCTCGGAATTGGGGGGCGACATCATTTCGGAATCAGGGGGCGGATTGCCTCGGAATTTGCAGTTTAGGGGGCCAGCTCCTTGCTGCGGCAGCGCTTCGTTGCCTGCGTCTTGCCAGCGAGGGCGGCGGGATCCTGCTCATCATCGATGCCAAGAACGAACGCGTCGCGCGTTGGTACGCCAGCTACGGCGCCGAACCGCTGCAAGGGAAACCGCTCACTCTCGTTATGCCACTTGCCACCTTCGCCGCCGACCTCAAGATCAAGGGACTCCTGTAGCCCGTGTTGCCGCCAAGCCATTGAACCTCGATACACTGAAACCAGGTCGCCGGTTCGTATCCCCTCAACTGCAAACCGATTGTAAATAGCGGGGGTCGTCGGTCACTTTTCCATCAAGGCGGACATAGTTGGCCTTTGCCGAAAATCTCGTCGGTTCCACAGAATGACGGGTCCGGAATTCAAATCCGTTTCAAGGCGACCACAGTCGCACTTTTTGTCGAGATCGTCATGCCGATCCCGCCCAAGGCAGATTCTGCGACCATGTTAGCGCGGGAGCTGTGAAGCAACGTGGCATCGCCGTGCTTTGTTCTTGGCAAGTGACTGGGCACCCTGTATCAGCGATTAGATAGTGTTATCCGCATTGGGAATGGATGGCAGCAGGTAGCGCGTTCGATTTGCAATCGCTCATTGACCAACGATGGGTGGACAACGGCGGTAGCAATGGAAACAGCACAGCTCTCCTATTTCATCCTCGCTTGCCAGTTCAAAAATCATGCGGAAGCCGCAGCCCATTCAAGGATATCCGCGTCCACAATCAGTGAAAACATAGATGCACTGGAACGCGAACTGGGGATGATATTGTTCGAACGGGGTCCCCATGGGCACTACCCGACCGAGGCAGCCCGCTGGCTCTATCAATCGGTTGAGCCGTTGCTACAGGTGGTGGAGGCTGCCGAGACGATTTTCCAGGCCGAGCCTCGCCGGCCCATCAAACGGCTTGAGATCAACTCACCGCTGCAATTCATGGCTGGTCGATTGTCACGCGCGGCAAGCCTCGCATCCCGCGCAGTTCGAGAGGTTTCTCCCAACATCATCGCGACCACGCGCTTCACGCTCGGTCGGGCGCCCTATGTCCATGCGCTCGAATGGAGCACGAACGAGCAGTCCGGTAACGGCACGGATGAGGAGGTAGCACAAGCTGTCCGCATCGTTCTGGACTACGCCCAAGACAACGAGGAGCCAGACAGCGTGCCGCTCTTCCGGGACGAGTGGATCTCGATCAGTGGCGGCGGCAACCGTCATGCGGACATGACTGGTTCGGTCAGTTTTGCAGAGCTGCGGAAAACACCGCTGCTTCTCCCGCCTTTGGGCGAGACCCAGCTCCGGCACGCGCGTGCCTATTGCGCGATGCATGACCTTCCGGAACCGGTCGTCATCGAGGAAGATGTCGGGACATTCGCGCGATTGTCTCGAGAATTAGCCCCGTTTCATCTGCTTGCACCACAAAGCCTCGTCATGGCAAGCATTGGCCGCCTCAATCTCTCCCACGCAAAGCTTCCGGTGGAGCTGGTCAGTCCGGTTGTTGCGAGAATTCCTGCTGGCGAGCCAGTCGCGCTGGACTATGTCAGAGAGCTTCAGAAGGCTCTTCAGCTCCCCAGCAGTGTTGTTCAGTATGAGCCTCGGATCACCATGAAGCAGATCCGTTATTTTCTGGCAATTTCCGAACGGCTAAGCGTCACTGCCGCAGCCAAATACCTCAGTGTTGCGCAACCTGCCCTCTCCAATCAGCTTCGCAAGCTGGAGGCGATAACAGGGAGTGACCTGTTTGTTCGCCATCGAACCGGTCTTGAGCGGAACGACAGCACCGATATGCTGGTTGCCTTGGTTGGACCGGCCGCGAAGGCGTGCGACGGGATCGCTGCCAGTGCCGCACACTATGCGACGACGCGTCGGGAGCGATTGGCGATCGGCGTCGTACCGCTGATCCATCACGAAGGACCTCTCGCCCGCGCTCTCGCCGGTGCATTGGACGAATGGTCAACCGTCCATCCCACCGTGAAGCTGAAGATCATGGAAGGTTCGACAGAGGTACTGCGGCGCTGGGTCGATGCCGGCGAGATTGGTTTTGCGCTCGTCGAGACACAGATTTCCCGCTCCTGGCAGGTCGATCTGGGAATCGAGGACTATTTTGGGGTCGTGTCAAACCCGGCAAAATCTATTCTTCCTCCGGGCGAGATCAGACTACGCAGCGTCATGAAGCTTCCTCTCGCACTCCCGGGCGATGCCTCCGGTCTTCGACAGATCCTGGACAAGGCGGCATCGGAAGCGGGAGGGCATTTTGCGCCACAGATGGAAGTGAATTCGCTGACGGCGTTGCTGGCGCTGGTGAAACGAATGCGCATCGCGACGATTTTGCCACAATCGGCGGTCCGAACCTTCCTGGAAGCAGGTATACTCCAGTTCAATCCCATTTCCGGCCCCGTTGTGCGGTCCCGTCTGTCGATCCTGTTCTCGCCGGAGCGAATCCTGACCGATGTGGAGCGCGCCTTGATCAACGCCTTGAAGCGTCAGTTGTCCGCGATGGGGATGGGCAAGGAAATTTCTTCTGCTCGACCGCTCTATTGGCCCGAGCAATAAGGCAAACCCGTAGCTATCCACCAATGTCCACAGGCGGCTCTTTCCAGCGTTTGACTCGGCCGGTATCGATATCGAACAGGTCGAGCGCACGGCCGACGGTGTGGTCGATCATCTCGTCGATGGTCTTCGGTTTGCAATAGAACGCGGGAACGGGGGGCATGACGATCGCTCCGATCTCCGTAACGGTCACCATGTTCCTCAAGTGACCGAGGTGCAGCGGTGTCTCGCGTAGCATCAGAACCAGACGCCGTCTTTCCTTGAGGATTACGTCGGCTGCGCGAGAAACGAGCGTACCGCATGCCCCCGAAGCGATCTCGCCCAGGGTTTTGGTTGTGCAAGGCGCAATGATCATTCCACGCGTGCGGAACGATCCGCTGGAAATCGGTGCGGCCACATCGTCATTGCCGTGAACGTAATCGGCCAGGGCATGCACATCCTTCAGCTTGAGATCGCTTTCATAGGCAAGAGCGACGATCGCGGACCGCGACATGACGAGATGAGTTTCCAAACCCAGTTCGCGCAGCATCTGAAGCAAACGAATACCATAGGCATGACCCGTTGCTCCGGTGATGGCGACGATGAATCGTTCTTTGGACAAAGGGAATTCCCGGGTCGCTTTGATAAATTAGTAAAGATGCAGGTTCTGCCGAACGCGCTCGAAGACATCACTGGGCGGCATCACGAATTCGGAACGCCCTCCGGGCTCGCCGTCGCCGGGCCGTGTCGTGGCGATCATACCGATTTTTGTGACGACAAGGTCCTCGTGCACGGGGTCGCAACGATCAGCCCGAACGCCGGGCAGGACAAGCAAATCCTCATGACCGCGGAAGCGGGCTGCGAGCGACCATTCCACTTGACGCGGATTTTCGGGATCAATGTCGTCGTCGACGACGATCACAAGTTTCAGGAGATTGACAAGGCCCATTGCCAGAATGACTGCGCGCTTGCCTTCACCGAGGCGCGGCCGATGCATGGTAATGATCGCATGCAACCGTCCCATGCCGCCATCGGTCACCAGAACACGGCGCACGGCGGGAATCGATCGCTGCAGGTCACGCGTCAGCGTTGCGCCGATGGCGACGGCGCCCAGCAGGCAATGTTCCGCTGCATAGCCAGGCAGGATCGCCTGATAGATGGCGTCTGTGCGGTGCGTGACGCAGTCGATCTCGACACCGATACCGGGGCCGTAATAAACATAGAAGCCGGGAAATTCGGACACGGCTCCCTCTTCGATAAGTTCGGCCGGCCGCAACCGTCCCTCAAGAACGATCTCGGCATGCGCGGGAACCTCGAGATCGACCGTCTTGCATTTCACCAGTTCTACAGGTTCGCCAAGCAATCCTCCGACGATGTCAAATTCGTCATCGCCAAGGCCGACGTACATCTGCGAGCCAAGCAGCACCGCGGCGTGATTGCCGATCGCAACCGCGATTTCCAGGTCATGTCCCCTTTGATGCGCCTTATCGGCGATCCGCGCCAAATGATGGTTCTTTGCAATACCGGCCATCAGTCGACCGCCGCCTTCAAGCCTTAGCCGCGCGATGGAGACATTGCGTCGACCGGTTTCCGGATCCTTGGCGACGATGACGCCTGCCGTAATGTAAGGTGCCGCTTCGTGCTCGAACCAGTGCGGTACGGGGAGAAGGGCGCCGATGTCCATCGGTTGGCGATGCACGATTTGCTGAACCGGTGCATCCTCGACAATTTTCGGCACAATGGGCCGTTCCAGGGCGGACAGGCATAGAGCATCCAGTTTCCCCCTCGGCACGCCAAGAGCAGAAGCAAACCGGCCCCTGTCGTTGTAAAGATTGCCGACAACGGACATGGTGGCGTCATTCACGCGGGTAAATAACTGTGCAGGGCCGCGCTCCCGCAAAGAAAGGACCGAGGCAATCTCGAAGCGAGTATCGACACTTCGTTCGACGCGGTGCAACTCGCCTTTGTTCTCCAGTGCGGCGATAAAGCCGCGCATGCTTTGGTCGGTCACTCTTGCGTTCCTTAAATCGAGATCTCGGTTGACGAATGGATGTTGAGCGTTTCATCGAGCCGCATGATCGTCTCCAGCAGCGTGGACGCTCCGGCAGCGATTGCCGTAGGCTCCGCCCACTCATCCGGTGTGTGGCTTCGTCCATCGCGGCATGGCACGAAGATCATGGCGCTGGGCGCAAACGTTGCGATGAAGGCTGCGTCATGGCCGGCGCCGGATGCCATGTCCAGGGTTGAATAGCCCAGACTTTTCGCACTATCCCTAAGGGTCCGGCGCAAGTCCGGATCGCACTGCGCCGGTTTTGTCGTGGACAGGATCTTCCAGCCCGCTCTTTTGACATGCGAGGTTTGCGCGATCATCTCGGTCTGCTTCTCAAGGACCGAAAGAAAACTGTCCGTGAGCATAGCGTCTTCGGCGCGGATATCGATGATGAGGTGTGCCTTGCTCGGAACCACGTTGGCCGCATTCGGCGAAAGGTTCAAGACGCCCGTCGTCGCGACGAAGTGTCCGTGGCCCATCAACGCATAGCGCGCGGCTTCCGCGGCAACAAAAGCGAGCGTGGCGGCGGCGGCCAGGCCAGCATCGCTGCGGAGATGCATCGGCGTCGTGCCCGCGTGATCGGCGCGACCTTCGAAGTGGATTTCAGCGCGCGTAACGCTTGCGATCGCCGAGACGATTCCGAGGTCGACGCGCGCCTCCTCGAGGACGCGGCCCTGCTCGATATGAAGCTCCAGGAATGAAACGACATCGTTGCGTTTGGTGGTCATGAGATTGGCAACGTCGCCACCCATCCTGTCTATCGCGGCGGCGAGCAATTCGCCCTGGGCGTTGCGATAGCAAAGCATTTCCTCCGAAAGACGCCCCGCCATGGCACGGCTGCCCACGCAGGAAAGGCCGTATTCGCTCGGCTCTTCCGCAAGAAAATCGACGACCTCGATCGCGTGCTTCAGAATGCAACCGGCGTCGCGGAGAGCACGGACCAATTCGATTCCCACGATCACGCCGGCGATGCCGTCGAACCGTCCGCCGGACGGCACGCTGTCGCTGTGAGAACCGATCATGATCGTGCCGGACTTAGGATCAGAACCGGTCAATCGCCCGATGAGATTGCCGCCGGCATCAAGCCGGGTATCCAATCCCGCCTCATGGAAGCGTTGCCGCAGCCATTCGCGTCCCGTGACGAACATCGGAGAGAACGATCGGCGCGTATAGGGAGCGCCCGGCTCTGTGATTTCTCCGAGCGCCATCAGATCTGCCCAAAGACGGTCGCTTGCGATCGTTGGTTTGCGCGCAACACTCATGCAGCAAGCCCCGGCGTAACAAATCGACCCTTACCGGGTTCCGCGAGCACCTGGGTGCCATCGAAGATGACATTGCCGCGCTGGAATGTGGCGATCGGCCGAAATGGCAATTCGAGGCCGGCGTAGGGGCTCCACGTTACGGCATTGTTCCCGCTTGCGGTCGGATCGTAGCGCTGCGGATCATGGGCCATGACCACGATGTCGGCATCACGACCAACCTCGAGCGCACCCTTTCGATGTCCTATCCGAAACAGTCGCGCCGGATTGGCAGCCAGAAGGCGGGATGCCCATGAAAAGCTCAGGCCCCGTTCGAACAGACCTTTGAGGAGAAGCGCGTAGAGGACCTCAAGGCTAGGAACGCCCGAGGCGTTGTTCAGCATTATGGGATCGTCTTTTCTGCCAGACGACCAGCTCACATGATCGGTAGAAACGACGGTGACGTTTCCGCATGCGAGATGTCGCCAAAGCGCCCCCACCTCCTTACGAGAACGAATCGGTGGATTCACTTTCGCCCGACCTCCAAGGCGCGGCACATCATGCTCTTCATCAAGGAAAAGATAGTGAATGCAGGCCTCGATGGTCGTATCAAAGCCCTGTGCCCGATAGGCATGGCAGAGATCATAACCGCGTCCGATGGAGCAATGCACGATATGCGTCGCGCACCCGGCCGCTGCTCCTATTTCGTAGGCACCCGCCGTCGCGAAAGCCTCAGCGGCCGGTGGCCTGGACATCCCTTGGGCGCGATAGTCTGTAATTCCTAAGCGGGCAACCTCAGCGATTGCGGCGCGTACCATCTCGTCGTCTTCATTGTGGATACCAGCAATCAAACCATGGCGTGCGATTTCAGCAAAGCAGGCATGAAGCGTCTGGGGCGGAATTCGAGGAAAACGCTCAGGATGCGTGCCGAATGTTGAGAACTTGAAACCGCACGCACCGGCCGCAACCATCTCCGGGATATGTGTTGCGCCATGCTCAGGGTGTACGGTGCCATATAGAGCGAAATCGACTCGCACCTGTTCACCTGCTTCCCGGGCCTTGCGTCGCAGACGATCTGCATCACAGATGAGCATACCGTCGTCATAGGGCATGTCGACAATGGTGGTCACGCCGCCGGCCGCCGCTGCGCGGGTCGACCAGATAAAATCCTCCTGACCTGCCTGGGAGCGCGAATGCACCTGGGCGTCGATCGCACCGGGCAAGATCAAGGCACTTCCAAAGTCTTCCCGCCGCACCGCCGAAGGGGGCGATCCTTCACCCACGCGTTCGATCAGTCCGCCACGGACAGCGACGTAACCATTCTCACGAACTCGGTCGGTGCCGACAACACGGCCCGTCAAAACCAGATCAAAGTCGCTCATCGCTACTCCCTTTTCCGGAAGCATCGGCCCTTCGGCGAGAATCGCAAAATTACTTTCGGCGAAGTTTGCCATAGCGGATAGCGAAGCGGTCCGTGGGCTGCGGGCACCCGGGGGAAGCAGGGAGCCGCAACGACTGAGATCGTGACCGTCGAACAGAGCCATAACGATTGGCGAAGACCGCTATCCACGCTTGACGCCCTCGGTGAGCGCGTTGAACACTTCACCGACGCTAAATCGTCCGCATCTCCCTAAGGAAAAATCATGACAGTCACTTTGACAAAGAGGGCAGACATCAACCTTGCATCGATTCTGCGTGTCGCCTGGCAGGGAGAGAGCGTGCAGATCAGCGAGGAAGCCATCGCTGAAATTGCTCGTTGCCGGGCATCGTTTCTGCACCTGATCGACGAAGATCCGACGGTGATGATCTACGGCGTGACGACGGCCATGGGAGAGCTGGCAAGCACGCGCCTTTCGAAGGAAGAGCGAGAACGTCATGCCCGGATCAAAGCGTTTGCGGCGGCGACATCGTTTGGCGACCCCTATCCCGAACGTGTCGTCAGAGCCATGGTGCTGGCTCGTCTTGCCAATTTTCTCGAAGGCAATGCAGCGACAACGCCACGAATAGCGCTTGCCGTCGCCGACATGCTCAATGGGCCCACGTTGCCAACAGTAGCATCATCGGGACAAGGCGGCGCCGGGGAGATTCTGGCGCTCTATCCACTGTTCGCGGAACTGACGGCGCGCTTTGACCTCGAAGTCAAGGAAAGAGGGTCGCTCATCAACGGATCGCCCTGTGCGGCGGCGCTGCTGGCGGATGCTGCACTGGCTGCCCGTCGACGTCTTCGTCTGGTGGAGCAGGTTTTCGCGCTGTCGATAGAAGCGTTTCGTGCCCCGATCGAGCACTATGATGCAGCGTTGGATGGGCTTTGGGGTGACGAACATGAAGCGGCGGCACTCCGCGCACTGCGCGATCTGCTCAAGGGAGCCGGGACCGGTCGCCGCAACTATCAGGCTCCGGTGAGTTACCGTATCGTTCCCAGAGTGCTGGGCCATGCGCATCGCGCCGTTTCCGCCGCCGAGCGCGCAGCAAATGTTTCGCTCGGCTCAGCTTCGGACAATCCGGTCTACATTCCGCCCGACGAAGATCATCCGTTCGGGCGTTGCATCAGCACCGGTGGCTATCACAACGCGATGGCGGCCCCTGCTCTGGATGATCTCGCTGCCATCTGGGCCGACATCTGCTTACTGTGCGATCGCCACGGCTCAAAGCTCTTGAGCGGCGCGGTATCCCACCTTCCCAACATGCTGATGGTCGGACGTCATCCGAGCGACAGCGATGGCCATGGCAGCCTCGGCTACGTTCCGATGGCGACGACGGGATATCTCGAACAGGCGAAACTTGCAGCGCAACGCACCTTCATACCTGGAACGGAATCCGCCGGCGCTGGTCAGGACGATGTCGCCGCGACTGCCTTTTTGGCGTGGGCCAAGGAACAGCGGGCAGGACGGTGCCTCGATGCCTGCCTGGCGAGCCTCGCCGTCGTGGCGTCACAAGCACTCCACGTGACCGACCGGCGAGCGCCGATCGCGTTGGCTGATTTTGTCGCGGAAGTGCGCGCGATAGTGCCCCCTGTCGATGACGATCGCGTTCTCGGTCCGGAATTGCTGCACCTGACGACATTGTTCACCGAGAAGGCATTCAGGGCTTAATCCTTCGTTTTCTCGCCTTGCAATCACCGGGAGAAACAGCCTCGGGGTCAGTCAGAGTTTTCGAAAGAAATATCTGACCTCAACATGAAGAATCTGCGGTCAAGCGTTCGCTGAAACGCGGCTCAACCCGGTTCTAAATGGATCGGGACTATAAGAAGGGGAAGTGCGTACACATGATCGTTTTTGACAAGGTGAGCAAACACTATGCCGGCGCGACGAAGGCGGTGGATAGTTTGTCGCTCGAGGCCCCGACCGGAAAGCTTACGGTCTTCGTCGGTCCCTCCGGCTGCGGCAAGACGACCTCGTTGCGAATGATCAATCGGCTCGTCACACCATCGTCCGGCACCATTCTTCTCGATGGGGAGCCGACCGATCGCATGGACGTCGCCTTGCTGCGACGCCGGATAGGCTATGTCATCCAGCATGCGGGCCTCTTTCCCCACCGCACCGTCGTACAGAACATTGCGACAACCGCGCACCTCAACGGCGCACCGAAACAAAAGGCGCTGCGCACGGCGCATGACCTCCTCGAGCGCGTCGGGCTGACCAGCGCTTTTGCAGACCGCTATCCCTGGCAACTTTCGGGCGGCCAGCAGCAGCGTGTCGGCGTTGCCCGAGCACTCGCGTCCGACCCCAAATTCATGCTGATGGACGAACCCTTCAGCGCCGTCGACCCGGTGGTGCGCGGCCAATTGCAGGACGAATTCCTGCGTCTCCAGCGCGAGATCGGCAAGACGATCATCATGGTAACGCACGATATCGACGAGGCTCTAAAGCTTGGCGACCAGGTGGCCGTATTGCGCACGGGCGGCACGCTCGCGCAGATTGCCACGCCACAGGAGCTCCTAGCGCGGCCCGCAGATGCCTTCGTGGCTGATTTCATCGGCCGGGATCGCGGATATCGTTTCCTCAGCTTTGCCGAATTCGACGGGACGGTGCCGCTGAGTACAGAGCCGACAGTCGTACTTGGCAAAGCCCCGGAATCCCTCCGGCAGATCGCCACGGGCCGCTGGATACTGGTGCTCGATGCCGAACGGCGGCCTCTCGGTTGGGCCGATGCGCATGGTCTGAAGCAGCCGCTGCGCGAAGGGGATCTCAATCTCAGCGGCACGCTGGCATCGGAAGGCAGCAGCCTGCGCCATGTGCTTGATGCGGCGCTCAGTTCACCGTCCGGTCGTGGTGTTGTCGTTGCCCGCTCCGGCGAATTCGTCGGCACCGCCACGCTCTCGAACGTCGTCGCCGCCATCGAAAGGGCGCGCGTGGGCAAGGTCGGAGTGCAGCCATGAGGTTTGATTGGCTTTATCATGAATCCGGACGCATCGCCGAGCTTTTCGTCTGGCATCTAGGCCTTTCCGTCATTCCCGTTCTGATCGGCCTTGCTCTCGCCCTGCCGCTCGGCTGGATCGCTCAGCGCGCCGGTTTCTTCCGCTCCACACTCCTGGGCGCCGCCGGACTTCTCTATACCATTCCGTCGCTGGCGCTCTTCGTGCTTCTGCCGCTCGTTCTCGGAACCCGGATCCTCGATCCATTGAACGTCGTCGTCGCATTGACGGTCTATGCCCTGGCGCTTCTCGTGCGGACGGTCAGCGACGGGCTCGACTCGGTCTCTCCAGACGTTCTTCAGGCGGCGAGCGCCATGGGCTATAGACGCCCTGCGCGCCTCCTGCAGGTGGAGTTGCCCCTGGCAGTTCCGGTCATCGCCGCCGGCTTGCGGGTAGCGGTCGTCTCTAATGTCAGCATCGTCTCGGTGGCGGCATTGGTCGGCACGCCACAGCTGGGTCTGCTCTTCACCCAAGGACTGCAGCTCCAATTCCTGACGCCGATCGTCGCGGGTATCGTGCTTTGCGTGGCGCTCGCAGCCTTTCTGGATGGGCTGGTGCTGTTCATAGCGCACTGCCTTACACCCTGGCAGCCGGGGAGGGTGGGCAAATGATGAACTGGTTCACAGAACCCGCGCACTGGACCGGGTCCGACAGTATCCCTGTTCTCGTTCTCCAGCATCTAGCCTATAGTTCTATCGCTCTGCTGCTCGCCTGCCTGATCGGCTTGCCGGTCGGGCTTTATGTCGGGCATACCGGCCGGGGCGTTGTCCTCATCGCCGGCGTTGCCAATGCTTTGCGTTCGCTTCCGAGCCTCGGCCTGATCGTTCTCCTGGTTATCCTGTTCGGACCAGTCTTTGCGTCCGACATGGCCTTCATCGTGCCGAGCCTCATCGTGCTCGTGCTTCTGGCTGTACCGCCAATCATGACCGGCAGTTACGCAGGCATAGCTGCCGTCGATCCCGCGGTGGTGGATGCGGCTCGCGGCATGGGCAAGCGTCCGCTGCAGATCCTGTTCGATGTAGAGCTACCCTGCGCGCTTCCCCTGATCTTCTCAGGTCTTCGCAGCGCCACGCTCCAAATCATCTCCACAGCGACCATCGCCGCCTATGTGTCGCTTGGCGGTCTCGGACGGCTGATCATCGATGGCCAGGCCCAGAACGACTACTACCAGATGGCGGCAGGCGCCATCCTCGTCGGTGTTCTGGCGCTCACGGTGGACCTGATGATCGGCGTCATCTCCAGAATTACGGTCTCACCCGGACTAACACGCCGCCCGCCGCGCTCCCACGGATGAGGCGGCGATGTCTTCCACTCAAACAAGTCAATCAACCAGAAAAAAGGAACAGCCGGCATGGCATTCAGAATAACTACTGCAGTAGGCGCATTTGCGCTCATGACCCTCTCGGCCATTTCGGCCTTTTCCGCGGGCGATCCTTTGGCGGCGGTGCCTGCCGCCCGGACCGATACGACCACTATTATCGTCGGCTCGGCTAATTTTCCCGAAAGCCAGCTTCTGGCAACGATCTATGCCAAGGCGCTCGCCGCCAAGGGGATCGCCGTCGATACCAAGCTGAACATCGGCAGCCGTGAGGTTTACATCCCCGCCCTGCTCGACGGGTCGATCGACCTTCTGCCGGAATACGCCGGAGCAGCGCTGAGCTACCTCGACAAGAACGCCGCTGCGCACTCGCCTGAAGACGTCGCAAAGGCCCTGAAGGCTGCCCTGCCAACGGGCATCTCCATACTGACACCATCTACGGCGCAAGATTCCGACAGTGTCGCCGTGACGCGTGCGACCGCCGAAAAGTACAAGCTGAAGACGATTGCCGATTTGGCGCCGGTCGCATCCGAGTTCGTTCTCGGTGGTTCGCCGGAATGGAAAGCACGCAAGGAAGGCGTCATCGGCCTGAAGGAAATCTATGGTCTCGAATTCCGGTCGTTCAAGGCACTCGATGTCGGTGGGCCACTAACATTGTCGGCACTTGTGAACGGGCAGATCCAGGCCGCCAACCTGTTCTCGACCGATCCGGCGATGGCCGCCAATGACCTCATAGCGCTAGAAGACACCAAGAATCTCTTCCCCGCGCAGAATATCGTTCCGGTTATCGCCACCCAGAAGCTGAGCGACGTCGTTGCGAAGACCCTCAATGCGGTTTCTGCCGCCCTGACGACGCATGACCTTGTTCTGATGAATGGTCGGCTGGCCAATCACGAGAGCTTCGACGTGGTCGCCGGCGACTGGCTCGCTCAATATCAGCTAAACTGATCACCATCGGAGGAGGTGTGGTATCGGCCACACCTCTCGCAATCAGCAAGATCGACGCCAAGAGCCTTAAAAATGCGTAGAAATTCTACACCAGGGACAGGGGAGCTGCGACACGGTTACCGCAGTACTCGCAGGTGATTGCATCAATGTCGGCTGGTGCTTGCACGCACGCGGCTTCGATCAGCATCGTACTGCGCTCTTCCGCGCGGTCGCAGAGGTGAGCGCAGTAGAGATAGACAGAATTTGCCTTCCCCCGACCGGTCCTCTCAGAACATTCTCTTTATGCCCTTTGGCCCGAAACGGCGATCGCTTTTATGATGCAAATCCGGCCGTTCGTTTTATCCTGGTTTTGTCAGAATCCGGCCTTCCTACTCCATCTGATATGAGTGAAAACAACAAGATAGTGGCCAAAAAGAAAAGCGAGTTATGTCATGCCGTGAGCGGATGACTCGTTAGTCAGCCCGTTTTCGTCGGAGCGATCACTAAGCGACCGCCTCCCAAGTTCGTTTCCTCCCAAGCGTTGGGTTTAGCTCGGTCGATGGTTCGATACGCTTCAACTGCTGGGGCAATATCCGCCGTTTATGGATGATCTTGGTGTTTTCCTGCACTTGGCAACCCAGTCCTCGGTCCTCGGACAGAGGACGGCGTGCAAATTTTTCGAAGGGATTTGCCTGTTGCTACGGTGCGACGTTGACAGACCAATAGTCCATATGATGGGGTGTCCTCCGTCCGAGGACAAAGGACGAGGGAAATTTCAATGACGGGCGGTTTCCTGCCGGCGAGGCCGGGCGTGATGATCCTGGCCTTCTTTAGATTTCTCGAGCCGCGAGGGCGTCGATGGAAATTTCCGGCACCCACGCGACGACGAGCGTCTACGTTAGAAGGGCGTGACAGGCACCAGCTCAGATCCTTTCAACCGCGTCAGACGACGAATGACGGGGGTCCTAGGTTCTGATCCCATCAAGAGCACGAACCTTAACGCATTAAATCTCTCATTCGCTCCACGATGTCGTCGAGCACCAGGATCTTCTGCGCGCCGGCGGGACGTATCGCGAAATAGGAGACTTTAATTTCGGGCTCGAAGGGAATGGCGACCACGTCAGCCGTCGCCGAGCGCAGACTCGTACGATCCACAATCCCGACGCCCATTCCTATTGCCGCGAAATGGCAGCAGTTGAGCATAGAGGTTTCCATCGTGCTGGCCGGCGGGTGATCAACACTCGAAAAGGCGCGGTCGAGCGCTAGGCGTAGCGGCGAATTGCGTCCCGGCAGCAGCACGCGTTCATCGATCAGGTCGGCCGGTGTGACCACCTTGCGTGATGCCAGGCGATGGCCGGCTGGCATAGCCGCTACTGCTTTCGAGCTGTGCAGGAGCACGGCGTTCTTGTCAGCCATGCGGGGAGAACTGAAGACGAAGCCGAGGTCGTATTGGTTCTTGTCCACCATGTCCCAGATATGCCGGCTGTTCTCCACATCGATTACAAGCGGAATGTCCAGCCTTTGCCCCACGACGTCGATGACCGCCTGCTGCAGATAGGGCCGCATCAGCGATGTGACGCTGGCGAGCCGCAATACGATATTCTTGTGCTGGCGGATGTCGTCGGCAGCTTGGGCGATTTGGTCGAGACCGAGATAGAGGCGTTCCACCTCACGAAAAAGCTGCGTCGCCTCGGTCGTCGGGACCAGCCTGACACCAATCCGCTCGAACAGCGTGATCCTGGTAATTTCCTCCAGGTCTCGGATGAGCCGGCTGACTGCCGGTTGAGTGATGTTCATCGCGTCCGCGGCGGCTGTGATGCCACCCGTCATCATCACGCTCCTGAACGCCTCGACCTGTCGCGGTTTGAGGTGCATTGCCGTCAATCCCATAACATTTGCACATGGACTGAACACCAAATGCAATTTTTCTTTTCTTAGCGGAAGCGTTAATTGCGTTTCCAATTCGCAGGGAGAGTGCGGATATCGGAAACGCCGGAGGAATTCCTAATGAAATTCGCGACACTCGCAGCCCTTCTGGCGGCGTCCGTCTTCAGCATGTCCCATGCAGCCATAGCCAAGGACCTGACGGTCGGCCTGTCCGCCTCGACCACGTCCATGGACCCGCAATTCTATGTCGTCGGCCCGAATAGTGCCATGGCGCGCAACATCTTCGACGGCCTTGTCAACCAAGACGAAAAGCAGCGGATCGAGCCGGCGCTGGCGCTTTCGTGGAAGACGATCGACGACACGACCTGGGAATTCAAGTTGCGGCCGAACGTCAAGTTCCATGACGGCAGCGACTTCACCGCGGAAGACGTGGTCGCCAGCATCAAGCGTGTGCCGCTTGCCTCGAAGAACAGCCCGAGCTCGTTTGCCGCCTATGTGAAGGCAATCACCGAGGTTACCGCGGTCGACCCCATGACCGTGCGGATCAAGACCGACGCGCCGACGCCGCTGCTGCTCAACAACCTGAGCCGTATCGCCATCCTGCCGGCCGAGATGGAAAAGACGACCACCGAAGAGATGAACTCCGGCAAGGGCGTCATCGGCACCGGTCCGTTCAAGTTCGTCTCCTGGACGCCGGACGACAACGTCGTCGTCGCCCGCAACGACGCGTACTGGGGCAACAAGGCCGCCTGGGACAAGGTGACTTTCAAGGTCTACAAGAATGCCAGTGCCCGCGTCGCCGCCATGCTGTCTGGCGATGTCGACATGATCGAGAACATCCCGACAGCCGACACCCGCAAGCTGCAGTCTTCCGACAAGCTCAAGGTCGTCAATGTCGCAGGCAACCGTATCATGTACCTGCATATGGACCAGGCCCGCGAGGACTCGCCCTTCGCGAAAGGCCCGGACGGTAAGAACCCGCTCCTCAAGGCCGATGTACGCCGCGCACTATCGCTGTCGATCAATCGCGAGGCACTTGTCGACCGCATCATGGACGGCCAGGGCGTTCCGGCCGGTCAGGTCGTGCCGGAAGGCTATTTCGGCTACGATCCGGCGATCAAGGTCGATCCCTATGGTCCTAACAAGGCCAAGGAATTGCTAAAGCAGGCCGGTTATCCTGACGGCTTCTCGCTGACTTTCCACGCATCGAACGACCGTTATCCGAACGATTCCAAGATCGCCCAGGCGATCGGCCAGTTCTTCAGCCGCGTCGGCATCAAGACAGACGTCGTGACGCTGCCGGGCAGCGTCTACTTCACCCGTGCTTCCAACCTCGAATTCAGCTTCATAATGGGTGGTGCGGCCGTCGAAACCGGCGAAGCGTCCGGCGTGCTCGGCCCGATCCTCGAAACCTTTGGTGAAAAGGCGGGGCAGGGCAATCGGGGGCGCTATTCCAACCCGGAATTCGACAAGGCGGTGACTGAAGCCCGCGCCACGCTAGACGATGCCAAGCGCGAAGAGCTGCTAAGGAAGGCGACGGAAATCGCCATGAATGATCTCGGTGTCATTCCGGTCTTCTATCTCGCCAATACCTGGGCGGTGAAGAACGGTCTGTCCTATGAAGGTCGTTCGGACGCCTATACGCTTCCCTACTACGTGAAGTCCAACTGATTGAAGAAGCGGTGGTTCGTCATGTCATATAGCGGCGTCTTTCCCTATTTGGTTTCTCCGATCGATCCTTCGGGCGCGGTCATGGAAGGCGTCCTGACCGACCTGGTGGACCACCTCATCGATGCCGGCGTGCATGGTCTTGCACCGCTCGGCAGCACCGGCGAATTTGCTTATCTCTCCCAAGAGCAGAGACGCCGCGTCGTCGACACCGTCATCTTGGCCAATCGTGGCCGGGTTCCGGTTGTCGCCGGCGTGGCGTCGACAGCGATAAGCGACGCCGTTGCCCAGACGGAGTACATGGTAGAGGCCGGTGCTGACGGCATTCTGGCCATTCTCGAAGCCTATTTTCCGGTGAGTGACACGGGCATCGAGGCCTATTTCACCGCCATCGCCAAAGCGGCCAAGGGCCGGCCGGTAGTGCTCTACACCAACCCGCAGTTCCAGCGTTCCGATCTCACTCTTCCGGTGATCGAACGACTAAGCCAGGTCGAGAACATCCGTTACATCAAGGATGCCTCGACCAATACGGGGCGTCTTCTTTCCATCATCGAGCGGACCCGCGACCGGATGGAGGTGTTTGCGGCGTCCGCGCATATTCCGGTCTGCGTGATGATGATCGGCGGGGTCGGCTGGATGGCCGGTCCCGCCTGCATTGCGCCGCACCAAAGCATCGCGCTCTACGAGGCGGCCAAGGCGGGCGACTGGGCGAAGGCGATGGAACTGCAGCGTCCGCTTTGGCGGGTGAACGAGATCTTCGCGAGATATTCGATCGCCGCCTGTATCAAGACGGCGCTCGATCTAAAGGGTTTCCCGGTTGGCCCACCAATCGCTCCGCAGATGCCGCTCGATGAAGCGGCACGCGAGGAAATCGCGGCCGTTCTCAGAGACGTAGGCGCCCTGTAGGCGCATCAAAACCCGAAGGCATTTTTGACATGACCACTATTCCTGTAATCGTCGATTGCGATCCTGGGATCGATGACACGATCGCGCTTTTGACGGCTTTCGTCTCGCCAGAACTCGAAATTCTCGGCATCACACCGGTGTGCGGCAACCAGCCGCTCGAACGCACCGTGCACAACGCGCTGCAGGTGTGCGAACTCGGCCAGCGCGTCGACATCCCGGTCTTCGCCGGCTGCTTCCGTCCCATGCTGCGCGAGCCGATCTACGGACAGTTCCACGGCAAAACCGGGCTCGGCAACACGACGCTGCCGGATCCGGTGAAGGCTGCAGAACCGACCTCCGCCGTCGACTTCCTGGTCGAAACGCTGATCAAGGCTGCCGAAACCGGAAAGCACGTCACGCTCTGCTGTCTCGGCCCGATGACCAATCTCGCCGTTGCGCTCAGGATGAAACCCGAGGTCGCCGGAGGCATCGAGCGGATCGTCATGATGGGCGGCGCCTATCGCGAACCGGGCAATCGCACCATGACGGCCGAATTCAACATGCTGGCCGATCCGCATGCGGCGCATGTCGTCTTCTCCAGCGGCATTCCGATCGTCGCCCTGGCGCTCGACGCGACGCATCAGGTCATCCTGAAGCCGGAGCACGTTGCTCGTTTCGCCGCCATCAGCGGCCGCATTTCCGAAACGCTGGCCGAGCTGATGGCCTTCTGGGACCGCAACGACGTGCGTCGCTACGGTTCGCGCGGCGGCCCGCTGCATGATCCGCTGGTGATGGCCTACGTCCTCGCTCCGCATTTGTTTAGGACCGAGCGCGCCCGTATCTTCATCGAATACGAGAGCGAGCTCTGCATGGGCCAGACGGTTGCCGACTGGTACGGCAAGAGCGGGCAGGAACCGAACGCTGAAATCGTGACCAAGGTCGATGCCGATGGCGTCATCGACTTCTTTCTCGAACGGCTGTCACGCTACGCCGAGAAGGCCATCGCATGAGCCGCCACCGTGTCATCATTGATACGGATCCCGGCGTCGACGATGCCGCGGCGATCCTCATGGCGCTAGCCTCGCCGGAAATCGACCTTCTCGGGCTCACGATCGTCGCCGGCAACGTGCCACTGGCCGATACGCTCGCCAATGCTTGCAGGATCGTCGGCCTGACGGGACGCACCGACGTTCCTGTGCATGGGGGCGTCGCCGGGCCGTTGGTGCGCGATCAGGTCTACGGCAAATATGCCAGGATCGGTGCCTTCGCCGAGGACCTCGTGGCCCGCAGTGACTTTTCTCCCGCTGGCGAACATGCCGTGCATTTTCTCGTCCGCACGGCACGCGCGGCGGCGGCCGCCGCCGAGCCGATCACCATCTGCGCCATAGGGCCGATGACCAATATCGCTTTGGCGCTGATCCAGCATCCGGATGTCGCGCGCGGCATTCGCGAGATCGTCTCCATGAGCGGCGCCTTCACCGCGCTCGGCCACCGCACGCCTTGGGCCGAATTCAACGTCTACGCGGACCCGCATGCTGCCGAAATCGTCTTCCGGTCCGGCGTTCCGCTCACAATCATGCCACTCGATATGACCTTCCAGGCGCTATTCACCGCCGATCATTTCGCGCGCTTCCGCGATCAGGGCGGCAAGCCGGGTCGGGCGCTGTTCAACCTGTTTACCACCTTCGACCGGAGCGACGTCAACCGTTTCGGCCGGCCGGGTGGCCCGATCCATGATGCGACCACCGTCGCCTTTCTGGTCCGTCCCGAACTTTTCACCGGCCGGAAGGCCACGGTTGGCACGCAGCTCACGGGGCTCACGATGGGCTATACCTATGCCGATTTCTACCAAAAGATGGACCGCGCTCAAAACGCCAAGGTCATGACCGGCGTCGACGAGCAGGGGTTCATCGATTTGCTGATCGAACGCATCGCCCGCCACGGCGATACCGGTGTCGATCCCAGGACCCGGGGAGGGCAAAACGCATGAGCGGTTATCTTTTCAGCCGGCTGCTCCAGACCGTCCTGACGCTTCTCGTCATGTCGGTGCTGGTCTTCGCCGGCCTTTATCTCGTCGGCAATCCGGTCGACGTTCTCCTCAGCCCGACGGCGACGCCGGCCGAACGGCTGCAGGTCATCCAGTCCTTCGGCCTCGACAAACCAGTCTGGGAACAATACTGGCTCTTCCTGACCCGCGCCTTGTCGGGCGACCTCGGCAACTCCTTCGTCTTCAACCAGCCTGCCCTGAGGCTCATCCTCAACCGCATGCCGGCGACGCTGGAACTCGCCTTCGTTGCACTGGTGCTCGGCCTCGTCATCGGCATTCCGCTCGGCGTCTATGCAGGGCTCAAGCCGAAAAGCCTGGTTTCCAAATCGGTCATAACGTTTTCGATCCTCGGCTTCAGCTTGCCGACTTTCTGGATCGGCCTCGTCATGGTCATGCTGTTCAGCGTCAAGCTTGGCTGGCTGCCAGCGTCCGGCCGCGGCGAAACAGTGCCGGTCTTCGGCCTGCCGCTCTCGCTCTTCACGCTCGACGGCCTATCGCACCTGCTGTTGCCGGCCTTCAACCTGGCGCTTTTCAAGATCTCGCTTATCATCCGGCTGACCCGGGCCGGCGTTCTCGAAACTATGCAGCTCGATTTCGTCCGTTTCGCGCGCGCCAAGGGCCTGCCAGAACGGCGGATCGTCGTCGTCCATGTACTGAAGAACACGCTGATCCCGCTGATCACCGTTATTGGCCTCGAACTCGGTTCGCTGATCGCCTTTGCAGTCGTAACCGAGACGATCTTCGCCTGGCCGGGCATGGGCAAGCTTATCATCGACGCCATCGGCGTTCTCGATCGCCCCGTCATCCTCGCCTACCTGATGATCACCGTGGTGATGTTCAGCGTCATCAATCTCCTGGTCGACATTCTCTACTCGATCGTCGACCCGCGCGTTCGCCTGGAAGGGAATTCCTGATGAGCCAGCAACCCACCTCCGCGACATCCGTCCATGCCGCGCAGGCCGGCACTCCGGCTCGCGCCTCCCGCTCGCCGCTCTGGCAAACCGTTTCGGCGCTCCTGCACGACAAGCTGGCGCTGATCGGGATCGTCCTCGTCACGCTCTTCGTGCTGGCGGCGCTCTTTGCGCCGCTGATGGCGCCTCAGAACCCATATGACCTTTCGCAGCTCGACATTCTCGACGGGCGCCTTGCCCCGGGATCCATGAGCGCGAACGGTATGGTCTATCTGCTCGGCACCGACGACCAAGGTCGTGATCTCTTGAGCGCCATGCTCTACGGCTTGCGCACCAGCCTTCTGGTCGGCGTGTCGAGCGCGGCGATCGCGCTTCTCATCGGCGCATCGATCGGTCTCCTCAGCGCCTATGCCGGCGCCCGGCTCGATTCCTTCCTGATGCGCATCGTCGACATCCAGTTGAGCTTCCCGGCCATCCTGATCGCTCTGATCTTTCTCGCCATTCTTGGGCAGGGGATCGACAAGATCATCCTTGCGCTGATCGTCACCCAGTGGGCCTATTATGCCCGCACCATCCGTGGCTCCGCCCTGGTGGAGCGCAAGCGCGCTTATGTAGATGCTGCCCGTTCGATGGCGCTGCCGGACCACAGCATCCTGTTCCGCCACATCCTGCCGAACTGCCTGCCGCCGCTGATCGTCGTCGCCACCATGCGCGTAGCCTATGCGATCATGCTGGAAGCGACGCTGTCCTTCCTGGGCATCGGACTACCGGTCACCCAGCCGTCGCTCGGACTGCTGATCTCCAACGGCTTCGAATACCTGCTGTCCGGCGACTACTGGATCAGCTTCTTCCCGGGCCTCGTCCTGTTGCTGCTCATCGTCGCGATCAACCTGATCGGAGACGCGCTGCGCGACATCCTCAATCCGCGCCGCGAAGGTTAAGCCATGACCTCCCCAATTCTATCGATCTCTAACCTCAACACCTCGTTCCGCGTCGGCGGCGAGTGGCGCAACGTCGTGCGTAACGTCTCTTTCGACATCGGGCCGAAGGAAACCGTCGCCGTCGTCGGCGAAAGCGGTTCGGGCAAGAGCGTCGCGGCCATGTCGATCATGCGCCTGCTTTCGCCCGCCAATTCACGGGTCACCGGTCGCATCGACTTCGAGGGCAAGAACCTTCTCGACTTGCCGCTCGACGCCATGCAGTCCATCCGCGGCAACCATATCGGCATGATCTTTCAGGAGCCGATGACGAGCCTCAATCCGGTGCTGAAAATTGGTCATCAGATCACGGAAGTTCTTGTTCAACATCGCGGCATGTCGCATAGCCAGGCGGAAGCCGAGGCGGTCCGGCTTCTGGAAAAGGTTCGCATTCCCTCTGCCAAATCGCGGCTTTCGGAATATCCGATGAACTTTTCCGGCGGCATGCGCCAGCGCGTCATCATCGCCATCGCCCTCGCCTGTGATCCGAAGCTGCTGATCGCCGACGAACCGACGACGGCACTCGACGTGACGATCCAGGCGCAGATTCTGGAACTCATCAAGACCCTGCAGGAAGAAGAGGGGACGTCCGTCCTCTTCATCACCCACGACATGGGCGTCGTGGCGGAAATCTCCGATCGCACCGTCGTCATGTATCGCGGCGAACAGGTGGAAACCGACACGACACGTGAGATCTTCGCCGGCGCCAAGCACCCGTATACGCGGGCGCTTCTATCCGCCGTGCCGCGGCTCGGTTCGATGACCGGTCTCGACCGGCCGCTGCGTTTCCCGCAGGTCGACATGGCGACCGGTGAGGTCCAACCGGTCAAGCCGACCGAAGACACAGTCAAGCGCAACGCGCCGCCCATTCTCAAGGTCGATGGCCTCGTCACCCGCTTCGACATCAAGAAGGGCTTCCTGCGCAAGACGATCGGCCGCATTCATGCGGTGGAGAACGTCTCGCTCGAACTGAGGCAAGGCGAGACGTTATCGCTGGTTGGCGAATCCGGCTGCGGCAAATCGACGACCGGCCGTTCGATCATCCGCTTGACGGATGCGCGGTCCGGCGAGATCGCGATCGACGGCAAGAACGTGCTGGACGCCAGCAAGTCGGCGCTCGCCGAAATCCGCCGCGAGGCGCAAATGATCTTCCAGGATCCGTTCGAAAGCCTCAATCCGCGCATCCGCGTCGGTGCGGCGATCGCCGAGCCCATCGTCACCCATGGTCGCGGAACGGTGGCCGAGGCGAAAGAGCGTGTTGGCGATCTGCTGGAGCGCGTCGGATTGTCCGCCTCGATGGCGGATCGCTTCCCGCACGAATTCTCGGGCGGCCAGCGGCAGCGCGTCTGCATTGCCCGCGCTCTCGCCCTGGAGCCGAAGTTGATCATCGCCGACGAATCCGTCTCGGCGCTCGATGTGTCGGTCAAGGCGCAGGTCATCAACCTGATGCTCGACCTGCAGGAAAAATACGGGCTTGGTTATCTCTTCATCAGCCATGATATGGCGGTGGTGGAGCGGATCAGCCACCGTGTAGCCGTGATGTATCTCGGCGAGATCGTCGAGATCGGTCCGCGGCAGGCCGTCTTCGAAAACCCACAGCACGATTACACGAAGCGGCTGATGGCAGCGGTTCCGATCGCCGATCCCTCGCATCGCCAGGCACGCCGGATCTCCAACGACGAGATCAAGAGCCCGTTTCGTGCGGCAGATTACGTGCCACCGAAGCGGTCCTACGGCCAAGCCGGCGAAGGCCATTTCTTCCAGGTCGCCTAACAGGAGCGCATATCGTGATCGTCACGTTCGGTTCGATCAATGTCGATTTCGTCTTCGAGATGGCGGAGATGCCGCAGCCGGGACAGACCCTGCTAGCGAACGGTTTCAGGATTGAAGCCGGCGGTAAAGGCGCCAACCAGGCGCTGGCCGCAGCCCGCGATGGCGCCGAAGTCGTAATGGTCGGTGCCGTCGGCTCTGATGCGCTGGCCGAAATCGGCATGCAAAATCTCGCGACCGCGGCCGATATTTCTCGTGTTGAGCGTCTCTCGGAGCCGACCGGTTGTGCTTCGATCTATATCGACGTTGCCGGTCACAACATGATTGCAGTGGCTGCCGGCGCGAATCTCTCTGCTTCCTCCGATGCCGTCGATGAAGATCTGCTGAGCCTGGCCGCCATCGTCGTCATGCAGATGGAAAACGATACAGCAGAAGTGGAAAAACTCATCCGCCGCGCACATGAGCTCGGGAAAACCTCGATCCTAAACCTGGCTCCCGCATTTCCGCTTCGCGCCGAGGTTCTATCGCTCTGCGGTCTAATCGTGGTCAATGAGGACGAGGCAGAAGCGCTGGGCGGCTGGCTGGGCTGCGGCTCTAGCGCCAGGGAACTGTCCGAGACGCTCTCGACAGGGATTGTGCGAACGCTTGGCGGTGATGGTGCCGAGGCGCATCTCGATGGAGAGGACATTCGCGTCCCGGCGATGCCGGTCGATGTGAAAGACACGACCGCTGCAGGCGATTGCTTCCTCGGCGTTCTCGCGTCGGCTCTGGATCGCGGCCTTTCACTGCGGCTCGCGATGCAGCGGGCATCTGTTGCGGCAGGTATTGCTTATTCGCGGTCGGGAAGCCAGTCCAGCATTCCACTGGCTGAATAGACTGACGGGACGACTCCAACGGAGTCCTGATGTTTGGCCGTGCGAGTTTACCCAAAGGTTTATGTCGAGCATGAGCTCGGCTGATGGCTCAGTTCCCGTCAAGAGCATTTGTTACGCTCTTATGCAGCATTTGCAGCAATGCTGTATTTTCTGGATTGCGGTGCTTTAGCATGCTATATGAAGGTCAAATTCTGGTTTGAGGAAGGCCGAAAATGGCAGACCATGGCAGCTCTTTTACAACAAGCGATCTCTCGCGAAAGTCTGGCGACATAATTGCTGAAGCTTTGCGCCATCCCGTGACGATTACCCAGCGGAATAAGCCCCGGTTGGTGCTGCTCAATATCGAAGATTACGAGCGGCTTATGAGACAGTCCAATGTGCGGACCGTTGAAACGATTGATACCATGTCTGATCAACTCTTCGCCCAATTCGAGGCGGCTGTCGATGCCTATGCCGATAGTGACGACGCCAATCGATGAGCGGTTATGAAGAGATACAGACTGCGGTGGTCGTGCGCTACCGTTATCTTTGGAGCCGGGAAGCAGACAACGGCGAAACGGAAGGTCGGAAGGAACGGCCCGTTGCCGTCGGCGTTCGGATCGCTAGGACAGACGGTGATCTTGTGCTCTTCTTTCCAATAACAACCAAACAGCCGGAAAGTGGACGCTTTGCTGCAGAGATCCCGGTTATTGAGAAGCGCCGCGCCGGTCTCGATGTCGATCGACGTCTCTGGATTATTTTGGACGAATTCAACAGTGACGTTATTGGCCGCTCCTTTTATATAGAGCCTGAGCCACCGGTTGGCCGCTTCAGCAAAGCGTTCTTCCTTCCCCTGCTCCGCGAATTCATCGCCCGAAGTAAGACGCTAACGGAAGTTAGCCGCGTTAGGTAATTGCGGTTCTCCGGCCTAGCGCCGTTTGAGGCTGAGCATACGCGGGAATGATTTCCGCTTATGCTTAGCTGTTGGCGCTAGGATCTCGATCGGGCTGACCTATGCGGCCTCCCAAACCTGGTTCAGGATCTTTGCCGCCAAGCCGCCTTGTCCTGAGGCAGGAAGCGACCCTAGTGTTGTTGCACGACATCGGACGTATCCTGGATGGCGCAGCTGAGGCAATCGCTTTCAGGAGAAAGATGATGGCGAGTGTCGTCAGCGTGTTTTGCGTTTCGAAATTCAGATGCAAGGCACCGTGGCCGGCCGAAAGCACTTGCGGTGTGACCATGGCCAGCAATCCGACGATCCCGCCGCCCAGCGCTGGGCGCAACGCCTGATGGATTGAGCTTTTCCGGGCAACCTGTTTGGTAAAGGTGACAGCTTTCATGATGACAATCCCCAGCATTGCGCAGAGGGCGCCAAGCAGGACAGCCGGCAAAAAATCGCGGGGTGCAATCGCTCCGATATTGCCAACTTCGATCAGGAATGTGTTGCCGGAGAGCGCCCGGGCGACAAGGGTTGCCAGGATGGCGGCGACTGCGGCCGGCGCAAGGGCAACGGTGCTGTAGGTGCCGATGATCAGCTCGAAGGCGTAGAAGGAGCCTGTCAACGGGGCATTGAACGCGGCTGCGATGGCGCCGGCGGCCCTACAACCGATCAGGATGCGCTGATCCTCTCTTCTGAAGGTGAGTTTCGTGCCGAGCTTCGATGCGATGCCGGAGGAGAGCTGGGTATAGCCGGCCTCCAAACCGACCGATGCCCCGAAGCCGTTGGAGATCAGGTTTTGGGCCGCAACGATAATACTGTCGGTCAGGGATATGCGGCCGCCATACAATGCATTGGCTTCGATCGGATCTACGATTGGCCGGTTTCGTCTCTTCCTGAGAATCAGGAAGACGATGCCCATGATCGCGCCACCGGCTACCGGCGCCATTAGAACCAGCAGCTCGTTGTCGATCGGTGAGGCGCTCAGCCATTCGTCATGCGATATACCGAAAAGAAGGCTATGCAGCGCCTTCGATATCCAGCTCATTGCGCTCACCACGCAGCCCGAGGCGATCCCGACCAGCGCCGCGCAGATTATCAATCCGATTTCGCTTCCTCTCGCGAAAGCCTTCTTTCGAAAGAGCTTGACGCGCGCTTGCGCTGTTCGAGAAAGAGAAGAGGTTTTGCGGGAGAGTGTGAAAAAAGCTACGGAAGACATGGTTCGAAGCGATCGGATACGGGCGATGTTTGGGTGCCGGAATAAAGAATGGCTGGAGCATGGTCGGCGCCCAGAATGAGTTCGCCAGGAGGTATAGACCGCAACCGGTTATGTGCATAATACCTTCGGCGTCCCCTCCGATTTCCGCCGGTTATCGCGTTCGTGAGCGGGTGAGTTGGCAGTGAAGGCCCACGTGGGTGCGACCAGCTTTTCTTTCGCCTCCTCGGTCATTCAGTCGACCATGAGACCGCACGGTCTCGCGAGTTCTCATTCGAAGGCCGGATCCCTGCGCGTCCAGCCTTGCAAAAACACGCATTGCGCGGTTTTGATAGAGTGTGTTCCGTGGCAGACGGAAGCCCGCAGCAGCCGTAAATGCCGATGAGGACGTGAACACAGAAATGGATGCTGATTTATTCTGAAGATAGCACTGGGAGGAGGGCCCAATGACTACCATCCATCAGACGCTGTTTCGCGAACGGCTGCTATCCGCAAAGGAGGCCGTCGCTCTGATCCCCTCGGGCGCGAAGGTCGCGATGCCGATAGCTGCCGGTCAGCCGCCCGCGATCCTTGCAGCATTGGCCGAGCGGGCCCGGGCGGGAGCCGTCGAAAATGTGCGGCTCCACTATCTTCTTTGTACTGGTGTTGCGGGAACCAGCGTCTTCGATTTCGACCTCTGCCATCGGATCATTCCGATAAGTTACTTTCACGGAGGCGTGGAGCGTGCGCTCGACAAGAGGCGATCGGCCGAGGCATTGCCTGCCGTCGACCTGGTGCCCTGCCATTTCAGCCAAGTGCCGCGCTCGCTGGTCGAGCACGTCGGGGTAGATACGCTGATTGCAACGGTCGCGCCGATGGATGCGGATGGCAATTTCAGCCTCGGCGCCAGTACCGACTACGCGCTCACGGTATCGCGGAAGCCGGGAATTCGGCTGATCCTCGAAGTCAATGCGAAGATGCCTTATGTGCGGGGCGATTGCATGATCCCCGTATCGAGCGTGACGGCGCTGGTGGAAAACGATGTTGACCTGCCGATGCTGCCGGCGGCTCCCAGCAATGAAGTGGACGATGCCATCGGTGCGATCGTCGCAGGCCTGGTGGAAGACGGTGATTGCCTGCAAATGGGGATCGGCGCCTTGCCGGATGCAGTGTGCTCGCGGCTTTCGCAACACCGCCACCTCGGTATTCATACGGAAATGATGACGGTGGGCCTTGCCAATCTTGTCAAGGCAGGCGTGGTTGACAATAGCCGCAAGCAAACACACGTCGGGCGATCGATCTTCACCTTCGCACTGGGTGATCAATCGCTTTACGACTTCCTGCACAACAATCCGGACATTGAAGCCTATCCGGTCGACTATGTGAACAATCCTTTCGTCATTTCTCGGAACGACCGGGCCGTGTCGGTCAACGCAACGCTGCAGATCGATCTGAACGGGGCATGCAATTCGGAATTCATGAACGGCAGGCAGTTTAGCGCGTCCGGCGGCCAGGTCGATTTCGTGCGTGGCGCCTATGCTTCGCGGGGAGGGCGGTCGATCATCGCCTGTCATTCCACGGCGGCGAAAGGCAC
The DNA here is from genome assembly GCF_003627755.1 of Rhizobium jaguaris. Lineage (NCBI taxonomy): Bacteria > Pseudomonadati > Pseudomonadota > Alphaproteobacteria > Hyphomicrobiales > Rhizobiaceae > Martinezella > Martinezella jaguaris. Next base: position 1,124,806 of record NZ_CP032695.1, read on the forward strand.
GCTCTCGCGCATCGTTCCAGCGCTGACTGGGCCAGTGACGACATCACGCAACGACACGCATATCGTCGTCACCGAATATGGATGGACGAACCTCAAGGGCAAATCCGTGGCCGAGCGAGCAAGGGCACTGATTGCGTTGGCCCACCCGGATTTTCGTGAGGAGCTGGATCGGGCAGCCCATGCGGCAAGGCTTTATGCTGATACTGCGTTCGCTTAGGGAGTTTAGCCTGCCAGGTTGACGGACAAATTCCGTACCTGCGAATCTCGTCGGGCGCGTTCATGAGACGGCTCGATGGCATTAACGGAATAGGCCAAACCCTCGCGGAGGAAGTCCAGAACCACCCGCAACCAGTTGGTGCAATCCTCATCGCCCTGTTTTCTTGCTGGGGACGACACCCTGTGCCAACTCGGCTCTTCGTGCGGTCCTCTATCCCGAATACAAAGCCTGAATATTTAGGCAATCGTTACTTTACACTTCTATAAAGTGATAACGGGCAGCTTCAGATTGACTGCTGAACGCGACGCACGATTTGTGAGGCACGATGATCTGTCGGCGCAAGTTCACCTTCGTTGGTATCTATCTCGCAGTTTTGTCTATGTTTGTGTTTCTTTCGACATATCCTTCGGCCGCGTCGGTCTTGCTTGAGGACCAAACCTGGACGGAACTGCGTGATCTTATTAAATCTGGAACAACGACGATCATTGTGCCAATCGGGGGCGTCGAACAAAGCGGCCCGGCTATGGCGCTGGGCAAGCACAATGTGCGAGTGAAGTATCTCGCCGGGAAGATAGCCGAGCGGCTCGGCAATGCGCTGGTTGCGCCGGTGATATCGTATGTTCCCGAGGGTTCGATCGATCCGCCGACCGGGCATATGAAATTTCCGGGCACGATCTCGATCAGCGACAAAATTTTTGAACAGTTGCTCGAATCCGCGGCCCGCAGCTTCAAACTGCACGGCTTCACGACCATTGTCTTGATCGGCGATCACGGGGGCTACCAAGCCGATGAGCGTCTGGTAGCCGATCGCCTGAACCGAGAATGGGGCAATACGCCAGCCAGAGTGTTCGCCGCGCTCGAATATTACGAGATCACCAACGGCGCCTATGTCGAGAAGCTTTTGTCTTCTGGTGCAAAGAGTAATGAAATCGGGACGCACGCCGGGTTGGCCGATACATCGCTTATGCTCGCCATCGATCCGTCAATGGTACGCATGGATCGCATCCTGGCTGCTCCGAAGCTTGGTGCGGCTGATGGCGTCTACGGTGGCGATCCAACGCGATCATCCGCCGAGTTTGGCCAAATGGGTGTGGATCTGATCGTCAATGGGACGACTGACGCAATCCGCGAGTTCATCGCAAATCGGCGGCGGCCGCAATGACGAGAGGACGCTTCAAGGCAATTCCCGCTCTAGTCTGGTGTATTGTCGCGCTGCAAGCGGCCTCAGCTTCAGCCGACCCATGCGCGGAGGCGTGCAGTGAGCAGTCGACGCCGCAGGGCGCCGTCAACATCTACAGCGAAACAACGTCAGACCACATGTCGCCAGCGACAACGGATGCGCTGCCACGAGTCTATGTGCCCAACCATGCGTCCAACAGCGTATCGGTCATCGACAGCCAAACGCTGAAGGAAGTCGACAGATTCCCAGTCGGACGGCATCCTCAGCACATCGTGCCTTCTTGGGATCTGAAGACGCTTTGGGTTGCCAACGACGCCGGTCTCTCAAACAAGGGCAGCCTGACACCCATTGACCCAAAGACGGGAAAGCCCGGCAAGACAATTCCGGTAGACGATCCCTACAACATGTATTTCATGCCGGATGGCAGTTCAGCGATCATTGTCAACGAGGCATACAGACGGCTCGAGCTGCGCGACCCGCAGACGATGGCGATCAAATCGGTTATTTCAACGCCTACCTGTCATGGCATCAACCATGCGGATTTTGCCGCCGACAATTCCTATGCGATCTTCACTTGCGAGTTTGCCGGAGGCGGCCTTGTGAAAGTGGACTTGTCGACCAAAAAAGTCGTCGGCAACCTCACCTTGTCCAAGAAAGGGATGCCGCAGGACATTAGGCTTTCACCGGACGGTAAGGTTTTCTACGTGGCCGACATGATGAATGACGGCGTCTTCATGATTGACGGCAACAGCTTTACCGAGATCGGTTTCATTCCAACTGGCGTGGGAAGTCATGGACTTAGCGTCAGCCGCGACGGAACTCAGCTCTTTGTCGCAAATCGCGGCTCGCACAATATGAAGCGAGCAGGTCCGCATGGTCCAGGCAGCGTAACGGTGATCGATTTCGCAACCCGTTCGGTCGTTGCACAATGGCCAGTACCTGGCGGTGGCAGTCCTGATATGGGAAATGTCAGCGCGGACGGCAAACAATTGTGGCTATCCGGTCGCTTCGACGGCGAGGTCTACATGTTCGACACTACCACCGGCGCCGTGACAAAGGTTCGAGTGGGCGTCGAGCCGCACGGGCTCACGGTTTGGCCACAACCCGGTAGGTATTCGGAAGGCCATACCGGGAACATGCGTTAGCTTGCGGAAACACGTCTGCAAGAGCGGCCTTTGCATCGGATTGGGCGTTCCACAGGCTGCAAGCGCACGTCATCGAAAATTTTTTCGACCCCATCGTGAGAATCGTCATCGTGTATGAGCGAAGCTTTGCAACATGGCGGCGCGAGTTCTTAAATCCCTGACGCGTCGAGCTCTTGGGCGTCGTCGCCTTCCCAGGGTGAGGGCATTGGCGTACAGCACTTCAATTCCGGCTCGGCATATTCGATTCAGCGACCAGGCAAGGAATCAGAGGCGCGCCAGCCTTCTGCACTGAACTGCGTGCGGAATTCAAAGTCGTTGACCGGGCGGGTCGAACCGATCCGCGTCGCAGGGAGATAATCCGGGCCATGGCAATCGACCGAGCTCGCGGCTGCCTCGAATTTGCGACGAAACTTTTGGGTCAGCTCGCGCAAGCCTCGGATCAGGTGCCTCTGTTACGGCTGCAATAGGAAATATCCCGCGAGTAGCGCGGGGACTATGAAACCTAAAGCAGTCAGTTAGTTCGCAATCGCATTTATTCCTGCGCCTCAGCCGCTGTCGTTAGCCGGATAATCGGAAGCCTTTGCGGCTACCTAGTCCGGCGGGACAAGCAAGACGTGATCAAGCTAATATTTGGAACGCTCGTCTATGACTTCAATCATTTCTTCTCTATCCGCAAATGTGATCCGGTCTCTTCCCACCGCCACGATCGCTTCTTTGACCACGGACGAGGTAGCGGCGCTGGGCACAAGCCAAATCAAGGCGCTTACCTCAGCCCAGATCGCCGCGTTGGATACGCAGGATGTTGCTGTTCTCACCTCGACGCAGATGAACGCCATATCAGCGGGCGCGATCGTGGGCTTGGGGCTAGACCAACTGGCCGTTCTATCATCGGTCCAGATTGGGGGGCTCTCTACGGTTGAAGTGAAAGCGCTGACCACCAATCAGATTGCGGCGCTGTCGACAGCGCAGATCGGCGCGTTGACGACGACGCAGATCGCTGCTCTCTCTGCCGCAGAGGTCGGCGCCCTGTCGTCGCAGGATATTGCGGCGCTGTCGAGCGACCAAATCGGAGCCATCAGCTCGGTCGCCCTGTCGAAGCTTTCAACCGCTAATGTCGCCTTGCTCTCCACCGGCACGATCGCCGCTTTGAAGACCGCGCAGATCGCGGCACTGACGTCCAACCAGATCGCTGCACTCACGACCAACCAGATCGGCGTTTTGAGTTCCATACAGATCGGCGCTTTGAGCGCGAAGCAGGTTGCGGCTCTGAGCACCGTCGCCGTGGCTGCGCTCTCGAGTGAACAAATCGCCGCGCTGAAGCCTGCCTCGACCGCGGCGCTGACCACCGGTCAGATTGCGGCGCTGACGACGGCGCAGATCGGTTCATTGTCGAGCGCGCAGATCGCGGCGCTGACGGCCGCAGAGGTTGGTGCCCTGTCGTCGCAGGATATTGCGACGCTGTCGAGCGACCAAATCGGAGCCATCAGCGCGCTGGCCTTATCGAAGCTCTCCACGGATAACGTCGCATTGCTCTCCACCGGCACGATCGCCGCCTTGAAGACCGCGCAGATCGCGGCACTGACGTCCAGCCAGATCGCCGCACTCACGACCAACCAGATCGGCGTCTTAAGTTCGACGCAGATCGGCGCTTTGAGCGCGAAGCAGGTTGCGGCTCTGAGCACCGCCGCCGTGGCCGCGCTCACGACCGCGCAAATCGCCTCACTGAAGTCCGCCTCGATCGCTGGGCTGACCACCAGTGAGATCGCGGCGCTATCGACGGCGCAGATCGGTTCATTGACGACGACGCAGATCGCCGCTCTGACGGCGGCAGAGGTTGGCGCCCTGTCGTCGCAGGATATTGCGGCGCTGTCGAGCGACCAAATCGGAGCCATCAGCGCGCTCGCCCTGTCGAAGCTTTCGACTGCTAATGTCGCCTTGCTCTCCACCGGCACGATCGCCGCTTTGAAGACGGCGCAGATCGCGGTGCTGACCTCCAGCCAGATCGCTGCACTCACGACCGGTCAGATCGGCGCTTTGAGTTCCGCGCAGATGGGCGCGTTGAGTGCGAAGCAGATTGGGGCTCTGAGCACCGTCGCTGTGGCTTCACTCTCGACCGAGCAAATCGCCTCACTGAAGTCTGTCTCGATCGCGGCACTGACCACCGGGCAGATCGCAGCGCTGTCGACTGCGCAGATCGATGTATTGTCGACTGCGCAGATCGCCGCTCTGACGGCCGCAGAGGTCGGCGTCCTGTCGTCGCAGGATATCGCGACGTTGTCGAGCGATCAAATCGGTGCCATTAGCGCGCTCGCCCTGTCGAAGCTCTCGACTGCTAATGTCGCATTGCTCTCCACCGGCACGATCGCTTCCTTGAAGACGGTGCAGATCGCGGCGCTGACGCCCAGCCAGATCGGTGCGCTCACGACCGGTCAGATCCATGTTTTGAGTTCCACACAGATCGGCGCTTTGAGCGCGAAGCAGATTGCGGCTCTGAGCACCGTCGCCGTGGCCGCACTATCGACCGAGCAGATCGCCTCACTGAAGTCTGCCTCGATGGCGGCTCTGACCACCAGTCAGGTTGCGGCGCTGTCGACGGCGCAGATCGGTTCATTGACGACGACGCAGATCGCGGCACTGACGTCCGCCGAGATCGGCGCCCTGTCGTCGCAGGATATCGCGACACTGTCGAGCAGCCAAATCGAGGCCATCAGCATCCGAGGCCTGCGGGGACTGTCAACCTACGATATTTCGGTGCTGTCCAGTGACCAATTGCACGCTATCACCACAACCCAGGCAGAGGCATTGGACTCGGCGCAAGCCGCGGCGATCATTGCGGCCTATGTTGCTCATAGCTGACTATGACGTCGGTGGCAGAACCGCTTGCGGTTCCTCGAAATGACGAAGAGGACGGCAAACCAGTCACGAGTTCAACAAAGAAAGGCCGAACGATGTTCTCGCCGGCCTCCCTTGCTCCATTTCGATACTGCCGGTACATCCGCGGTCAGTCATCGGAAGTGGCTCATGAGGTGAGTATGTCACTGCTGAGAGTTTGTGCAAGGAACAAATTTGGAGTAGGCCATTGTCCTACTTTTTGGCTGTTCCACCTTGCTTGAACGCGATTCCGCTAGCCACCAATGCAGACCAGCAGTTCTTAAACACTGCAGACGGATCGTTGAGTACCTAAACCGAATGCGCTGCGGTTGGTCCCATCTCGGTCCGATCCTTGTAGAGAAGCGCCGCCCATATAGGCTTCGCATGATTTCTTACTGGCGCTCGCTGATCCATCATTGCAAATGAAGGTTGGTCCCTGGCAGTGATCGACGCTGCCTTTGTGGCCACTGCATCGAGTAGTGACCCATGAAATAGCTGGCGCCTCTCCGATTTGCCGGCATATGTCGGATCAATCTGCATCGCTCAGTTCGTCCGATTCTGAAGAACAAAATCCAAAATGGATAATTGCGCGGTTCTCATCCTGAAAATTATTCATACCCTTTTTCCGACAGGTTTGGGAGGAGCGACGAGATAATGACGGATACGAAGCTTTGCATTTTGACAGGGGCTGCCGGGGAAGTTGGCCGGGCAACGGCGCGGCGTTTCGCAGAGAGCGGCTGGTCGATGATCCTGTGCGACAGGATGGCTGACATTTCAGCTCTGGCGAACGATTTTTCTGCCGAGTTCGGTCGCACCTGCCTGGGCATCCAGATGGATCTGGCGAACGATCAGGAGGTCGATCGGGTTGCAAAGACAGCGAATGAAACCGGCATTCCATTGCGCTTCCTGGGACTGGTGGCCGCGATCAACCATCCGGCCGTCAGCATCGAGAATATCGACATGGCCCTATGGGACCGGGTGCACAACATCAATCTGCGGGCGAACGTGAAGTTCATTAGCGCGTGCGTGCCGCAGCTGCGCAAGGCTGGTAATGCTTCCATCGTGAATGTCGCCAGCTACTGGGGCAGGGAAGGTCATGCCTATTTCAGCCCCTATTGCACATCGAAGGCCGCACTGATTTCGCTGACGCAAAGCGTCGCCGCGGAGCTCGCGCCAGATATCCGGGTGAATTGCGTCGCGCCAGGCAATATCAACACGCCGATGCATTTCAATGCGCTGGCGGTCGAGGCTGAAAAACGCGGAATTTCCGCCGATGAAATGCGTGAGATCGAGTGGGCCAAGATCCCGATGGGCCGTCCTGCTGAAACAGCAGAGATAGCATCCGCAATTCATTTTCTGTCTACCGACGATGCTAGCTATTTCATCGGCGCGACGCTGGACGTCAATGGTGGCTGCCGATTCACCTAACGAGACGGCGATCGGCGCAGAAAATTGGAAGGTCAGAGCATCCCGCTTTCAGGTGGAGCCACCTGCAAGCGGATAAGATGCTCCAGATTCAAAAGACGAGAGCGGCCTTTGTGCGTTCAAATAAACGCATGGCGCTGTAGGGGAGGGAAAGAATGTTGGATCAGCTTACGGTCATCGCTCATCTCGTGGCGCGTCCGGACAAGATCGAGGACACAAAGGCATTTCTGATGTCGCTCATCGAGCGGACGCGCGCTGAGGAAGGCTGCGTCGACTATCATCTGCACCAGAGCCAGGAGGACCCGGCCAACTTCGCCTTCTATGAAAACTGGACCAACCGCGCGGCCCTGGACGAGCATATGGAGACGCCGTATCTGCAGGAGTTGATCGCGCGAAAGGACGAGTTTTTCAAAGTTGACCCGGACATTCGCCTGCTGACGATGATTTCGCCGCGATGATGTCCGTCCGGCTCAACCGGTAATCGCGCCCGATTGGACAGCGACAGGCGAAGGATCGGCATCCGATCCGCGCTTACGCACCGGGCCTGTGCTGCCTCGCAGCACCAGATGAGGCGTGAGAAGGACGCGCTTTATCGGTTGCGAAAGATTCTTGATCAGGCTCATGAGTAGGTCGGCGCCCTCCAATCCGAGGTCACGACCCGCAGTGTGTAATGTTGTCAGCGGCGGCGACAGCATATTCATGAACGGCAGATCGTTGACGCCGGTCAGCGAAATCTGTTCCGGACAAGAGATGCCAGCCGATTTCAGCGCAACAAGGCATCCAACGGCGAGCAGGTCGTTGAAGGCGAGGACGGCGGTGCTGGTCAATCCTGACGCCAACATATGCGCCATGATCCGCTCGCCCTCAGCAACATCATAGGCTCGCGCTTCGACAACATCGAACCGGCAACCGGCAGCCTTTGCAAGGCGTGTCGCCGCATTGAAACCCGCCAGCCGGTTCTGAGCGGTAGAGGCCGCCAACGGCGGGGTGACGTAGCTGATATCCCTATGGCCCAGATCGAGAATGTGCTCAACCAGCGCTTGAACGCCTGAAACATCGTCCATCGAAATCGACGACATCCGAGGGTGCCTGGGATCCCGAAGAACGGCAACGGTCGGTATGCCCAGTTCCAAGCAGAGTTCGACTGAGGGGTCATTGAGCTCGAAGCTGGCAACGACCAGGCCGGCGACGAACTGACTGCTCATCCGCTCGATGATCGATCGGAGTTTAACGGGACTGTAATCCGAGTTAGCGACGAAGGTCACGTAGCCATCTTCCGCCACGCGTTCTTCCACGGAAGCGATGATTGGAGAAAACAAGGGGTCGCTGAGATTAGGGACGATGAGACCGATGGTTCCCGTCTTCTGCGTTCGAAGGCTAGAGGCGAGAGTGTTTCGCTTGTAGCCGAGCTGCTCGGCCACCTTCTCGATCTTTCGGACGACCTTGCTCGATATCCGATGGCTCGTGCCCGGGTTCAGCGCACGCGACGCCGTCGAGACATGCACGCCGGCGCCGTTCGCAACGTCAACGATGGTGACGCGCGGGCGCTTGCCTTGATGACGCTGCGGGATATCGATCATTCGGGGGCCGGCCACATCAACTTTCGGATTCGGTTGATTGGGAAAATATGCGATCAAACCTTTGCACACAAGATGGGTGATAAAGCGATTGCGGTTCGACGATTATCATCTCACTGGGAGAATCCCCTTTAAAGAGACAACCCTTGGCTTAAAGTGCTTCGAAATTTCGCCCTTTGCTAGCTGATAGTGAGTAAAAGCGACCGCCTGAAACAGCGTCCCGACAAGGCCACTCGTTCTAAATTTTCGTGTGCCTAGGATACTTTCGCAGATATTAGACAAACGGTTGTCTTAGAGAGGCTCATAACAAACCACTATAAAAGCTATATAAATCGGTATTCCTGATCTTTCCATGCCCAAGGAATCTGCAAAAGAGAGCAAACGTTTGCACTTGACTCATCCGTTTGTGGCTTCTAATCATGCCCACCAACGGAGCGGCACAGTGCGTGCCGGGGAATGGAGAGAACGCACGATGTCCTGGGATTTCGAGCGCAGTCCAAAGATCGCATTTGTCGGTACCGGCGCGCAGGGCGCGTCGATTGGTGCCGATTTTGCGCTGGCGGGCCTTGATGTAACCTTCATCGAGCAGTGGCCGGAGCATGTCGATGCGATGAATGAGCGCGGTATCACAGTGCACCTGCCCATGCGCTCAATTAATGCAAACGTTCGCGCAAAACACCTTTGCCAAGTGGCAGAACTGCGGGAGCGCTTCGATATCATCTTCCTGGTGGTCAAGGCTTACGATACCCGCTGGACATGCCAGCTCGTCGAGCCGGTTCTGGCATCCGACGGCCTCGTCGTCGGTGTGCAGAATGGAATGACGCAGCATGCGATCGCTTCAGTCGTTGGCGTCGAGCGCACTGTCGGCGCCGTCTTCGACATGGCGTCGAATATGTTCGTGCCTGGCGTGACAAACCGACAGAACGATCACGACACGTCCTGGTTTGCGCTCGGTGCTCTCGATCCGGCAAATCGGGCGCGGGTGGAAAGAATCGCGGAGCTGCTGCGGCTGAGTGGCCGCGTCGAGGTTTCGGACGATATCGGTTCCGCCAAGTGGATGAAGCTGGTTGTCAATGCCGCGCAATTGGTTCCGTCGGCCATCCTGAACCTCCCATTCGCGGAGGCGATCAAGATGCCCGGCATGGCGACGGTGATGCGAACCGCAGGTTATGAGGCGATGCGCGCGGCGCAGGCCGATGGCGCAAGCATTGTTCCAATCCTCGGCATGGCCCCGACGACGACCAACGATCCGGAACGCTATGTAGACGAGATTTTCGACGAAGTCCTCAAGACATTCATGATGCCGGATACGCTGACGACCGTCCTCCAGGATTGGCGGAAGAGACGGCGCGCGGAGGTCCTGGATATCAACGGATACGTCGTCGAGACGCTGAAAAGAGCGGAGCAGGCAGCTCCGATCAACGAACGGATCGTCGAGATCGCCCGCTCGATCGAGCGAGGAAGTCTGGCGGCACAGGCGTCGAACAGCTCGCTTTTCGCATCATAAATCTCGCCTGCAGGCGGGGTTAGACGGTCCTGGGCGACCGGAATGATTTGCTGAAACAACGCGTGCACGAGCCGCACGCCACTGGAGAAGGAGAGTTGAATGAGTTGGGATAAGGCGCGCGGCCCGAGAATCGCATTTTTGGGAACAGGCGCTCAGGGCGCGTCCATTGGAGCCGATTTCGCATTGGCCGGGCTCGACGTCACCTTCATCGAGCAGTGGCCGGACCACGTCATGGCCATCCGCGAAAACGGGATCACCGTGAATCTGCCGACCCGCACCATCAATGCGAAGGTCCCCGCTCTGCATCTCTGCCAAGTCGCGGAAATCAAGGAGCCTTTCGATATCGTCTTTCTCGTGGTCAAGGCCTACGACACCAAATGGGCATGCCAGCTCATCGAGCCCTGCCTGGCTCCAGACGGCCTGATCGTGGGGCTTCAGAACGGCATGACGCATGAGGACATCGCTGACGTCGTCGGCCGCGAACGGACCATCGGTGCCGTTATCGAAATTGCCTCCAACATGTTCGTTCCCGGCATCACGAACCGGCAAAACGATCATGACACCTCGTGGTTCGCTCTCGGCGCGTTGGATCCCAAGACGCAGGAGCGAGTTGAAGACGTCGCCGATCTGCTCCGGAATTCCGGCACCGTCGAAGTCATGGAGGATATTCGTTCCGCGAAATGGATGAAGCTCGTCGTCAATGCCGCCGAACTCATTCCGTCGGCGATTATCAACTTGCCGCTGGCAGACGCTGCGCGTGCACCCGGCATGCTCGAAGTCATGCGAGCAGCGGGATACGAGGCAATGCAGGCCGCTCTGGCGGATGGCGCCAAGATCGTTCCGATCATCGGCATGCCGCCGGTCACGACCAACCATCCGGAGCGCTACGTCGACCAGATCTTCGAGGAGGTGCTGAAGACCTTCTCGCAGGCCGACACATTGACGACGTCCTTGCAGGACTGGCGCAAGGGGCGCCGCGCTGAGGTGCAGGAAGTCAACGGATGGGTCGTCGACATCCTCGCCGCTCATGGTCAGAAAGCGCCGGTGAACCAGCGCGTTATGGACGTTGCTTACGATATCGAGGCTGGCCGGATCGAAGCGCGGCCGGAAAATTCGACCCTGTTGATCGAGACATACCAAGCCGTGGCCGACCGTCGATAAGTCCCGGCGGCTGGGCGGCAGGCGAAACATCATTTTAACCTGAGGAGGAGAATGGCATGAAATCGCATCTGAAATTCGGCACCATGGCACGACGGCTCGTGACGTCCGCAGCTGTCTGCGCGAGCATCGCGCTACCGGCCGCGCATGCGAACGCCGGCGAGGCGAAGGGCGGCAAGCTGATTGTCGGCATCGACGAGACAGCTTCCGAATACTGGTCGGAATATCTGCAGGGCGTGAAGGATATCGGCGAGTCGCTCGGCAAGGATCCCGCCGTGCTGACCAGCAATTATCAGGGTGACCAGCTTCTGGCCCAGCTCGGCGCTACCTATTCGGCCGGCTGCAACCAGTGCGCCCTTGCCACCGACCCGTCATCGAACGCCTTCGTAAAAGCCGTAGTCAACAGGTCGGCCAAGTCGAAGGTCCATGTCGTCACGATCTGGAACCGCCCCGAGGACATCCATCCCTGGGACACTGATTCTAAATATTGGGTCGCCCACACGTCCTTTGATGGCGTGATGTCGGGCTATTATCAGGTCATGGCGCTTTGCAAGGCGTTGAACGGCAAGGGCAAGATCGCAGCAATCGAAGGCGTCCCGTCCACCCCGCCGGCCTATCAGCGTATCGCCGGCCTGAAGAAGGGCCTGAAGGAATGCCCCGGTCTCGAACTCGTCGACACGCAGGTCGGTGACTGGCAGGAAACAAAGGCGCAGAATATTACCCGCACCTGGCTTGCGCGCTACGGGGATCAACTGCAGAGCATCTTCGCTTCCAACGATGCGATGGGCCGCGGCGCCGTCGCCGCCCTGAAGGAAAAGGGACTGAACGGTAAGGTTCTAGTTACCGGCTCTGATGGTTCGAATATCGGCCTGGAAATGGTCAAGAACGGCGACATGCTGGCGACCGTCTGGAATGATCCGGTCCTGCAGGGCGCGGTTTCCATGTCGCTCGCCTATGCGGCGGCTGTCGGCGATATCGATCCGGAAAAGCTGACGCATGCGCAGCGCGACTTCTACCTCAAGCAGGATGTCGTGACGAAGGACAACGTCGACAAGTATCTCGACCTCAAGAAGAACGCGCCGAAATACGCCTACGACGAAATCAAGAAAGACTTCTGGAAGGACTCGGCGGGTCAGATTCCGGAAGGCGCAAACGAGAACAAGTAATCGGAAGGAGGGGTCGATGGACGCCGCTACCAGTATGAACTCCAAAACCGGCGCTCGCTCGCTGACGCTGATTGGCGAGATCCGAAGCAAGTCGTCATGGACTCAGTTTGCGGGACCTATTGTGGCGCTCGTCGTGCTGTCCGTAGGTTTCCAGCTGGTTAGCGGTAGCTTCTTTACGATCGACAACCTCAAATCCGTGATCGAGGCAGCGGCGGTTCCTGCAATTCTCGCCGCTGCCATAAGCTTTGTCGTCATCATGGGTTCCATCGACCTCTCGGTGGAAGGCACGATGGCGACGACGAGCATGATCGTTGCCCTCCTGGTCGCAAACAGCGTCAACGGCAACGACTACGGCATGGTGGGGTTACTGGCCGCGCTGGCCACCGGCCTCGCCTTCGGTCTCTTCAACGCCGTCCTCAATGCGGTGCTGCAAATGCCCTCCCTGATAGTGACACTCGGAACCTGGTTCGTCGGGCTGGGCATAGCGGCCGTTCTCTTTCCCCAGCGCGTCCCGCAGATCAACGATCCGCTCATCCTCAACCTGGCCCGTGTTCGCATCTTTGATCTGAGCCTGGTCGTCTACATCGCGCTCGCCGTGATCATCATCAGCCAACTGGTCCTGAATTTCACGAGACTGGGCCGCATGATCTACGCGATCGGAGGCGATGAAGGCCTGCTCGTCGCCTCCGGCCTGCGCATCCGATGGGTCAAGATATCGGCCTTTTCCATTTGCGGTCTGCTCGCGGGCATGTGCGGCGTCTTGCTGTCAGCGCAGCTCAGTACCGGAAATGCGAATATCGGCAATGGGCTTCTGTTTCCAGCGATCAGCGCCGCGGTTCTTGGAGGCACTGTCCTTACCGGCGGACGCGGCGGCGCGGTTCAATCTGCCCTTGGTGCTTTGCTTCTCGAAGTGCTGAACAATGGCCTGATCCAGATCGGAGCCGGTCCCTACACCCGCCATATCATCAGCGGCGCGGTCATCGTCATCGCGGTCGCCGTTGGCGGCTGGCATCGCCGCAGCAAACTGAGGGTCGTAAAATGACAGGCTCGCTCGTTCTCAAAGGTGTCCGCAAGACTTACGGAAGCGTCGTCGCGCTCGAGGGTATCGATCTCGAAATTCCCGCGGGCCAGGTGCTCGGACTGATCGGTCAAAACGGTTCCGGCAAGTCCACTTTGCTGAAGATATTGGCGGGATTGGCAACACCGGATGAGGGCCAGATTGTCCTCGATGGTCAGCCGATCGTGCTGGATTCCGCCGCGGCAGCCGGTCGTTACGGCATCGGCATGGTGCATCAGGAACAGTCGCTGATCCCCAACCTGACCGTCGCGGAAAACATCTTCCTCGACAAGCCGCATCCGGCCAAGAAGAACGGGCTCTACCGGTGGGGGGCCTTGAACAAGGCCGCGCAGGAGCAACTTCATAAGATCTCGGTCGATCTGCCGACCCGCGCGCTCGTCGAGGACCTGCGCTTTGCAGAGCGGCAGCAGGTGGAACTCGCCAAGGTGCTCGCGATCGAAGAACTTGTCGACAGGCCGCCGATCATCTTGTTCGATGAGCCCACATCGGTTTTGACGCCGGACGAGATCAAGCTTCTTTTCAAGCAGATCAACAGATTGCGCGGAAATGCGACGATCGTCTTCGTATCGCACCGTCTGGAAGAGGTCCTGGAAATCAGCGACCGCATCGTCGTCATGACCGACGGCCGCAAGGTGGCCGAAAGAGACAGTGGTTCCGTCGATCGCAACGAACTTTACGAATTGATGGTGGGCCACCAGCGGGTCGCGGGAGCCAGATCGGACCGGAAGACCGCGGTGCAGGCTTCGGCGCCGGTTCTCAAGATCGAGAGGCTGAGCAGCGGCCAGCATTTTCGCAATGTCGACTTCGAACTTCGGCGCGGCGAAATCCTGGGTATAGCCGGCGTGCTCGGCTCCGGCGCCGAGGAGGTCTGCCGGGCGGTCTTTGGCGCCGAACGCGTCGACACGGGAAAGATTGCGATCGAGGGCAGGGCGGTTGCGCCCAGCAGCCCAAGAACGGCCGTTCGCGAAGGCATCGGATATCTGCCGGCCGATCGCCGCTCCGAGGGAATGCTTCCGAGCCGGTCTCTGTTCGAGAACGCTGTCCTGACATTCGGCCTTGACTATGGCTGGCGCTCTTTCGTCGTGAAACGCAGCAAGGAGCGCCCGGTGGCGCTGGAATGGATGAAGCGGCTCAAGGTGAAGATGCATACGCCTTATGCGCCGATATCGAGCCTCAGCGGCGGCAATCAGCAGAAGACCGTGCTCGCGAAATGGCTCATGGCCAAGAAGCTCAAGTTGCTGCTGCTTGACCATCCAAGCCGCGGGCTCGATCCCGGCGCGCGAGACGATCTCTTCGCCGTGATCCGGGAACAGGCCGACAAGGGCCTGTCGATCGTCTTCGTCGGCGACACGATCTCAGAGTTGCTGGAGCTTTCCGACCGGATCGTCGTGATGCGCGACGGCGAGATCACGGCGCATTTCGACCTGACGGGCGGCGCGATACCCAAGGAAGAGGAAGTCGTCGCAGCCATGGTCTGACGCGAGCGGCCTTCCATCTTGCAAACTGAATTTGGAACAAGGGATGAAACGACCATGGGCAACGCACTGGACAGCACATTGATCGCCGCCTTTCGGGGCTCTCGATCGACCATGTTGCGAGGGCTTGGTCCCTTGCTCGTGCTAATCGCGCTCGTGGCGATCAGCGCCATCATAGCTCCCGGGGTGATCGAGGCGGACTCGCTCGTCAGCTTTCTGTCGGATGCGGCGCCGATCATAGCGCTGGTCATCGGCGGAACGCTCCCCATTCTGGCCGGTAGCATCGACCTCTCTGTCGCGGGCGTCGCGTCGCTGACGGGAGTTCTCGTCGTCGTCCTCAATCCGATCTTCGGCCCGTGGACGTCAATTGTCGTCATCCTCATCGCCATGACGTTCGGCGCGACACAGGGCTTTTTGCATTCATGGCTGCAACTGCCGTCCTTCATCGTCACGCTCGGCACGCTCAGCATGCTTTCGGGCCTTGCGCTCCTGCTATCGAACGCCACGGCGGAGCCCATTCCCGACAACGACCTCTTCGTGACCTATCTTTCCGACAGCACCGCCGATATCCCCAATACCGTCATAGCGCTCATTGTCATTATCGCGGTGCTGGCAAGCCTGCTTCGCTATCTTCGGCTTGGACGCGATATCTATGCGCTTGGGACGGGTGAGAGAGCCGCCATCATGTCCGCCGTCAACGTCGTCGCCGTGCGGACCATCGTCTTTGCAATTTCGGCAGGTTGCGCAGCGGTCGCAGGCCTCTTCCTGATCTCGATCACGGCGTTCAGCTCGCCGACACTCGCCGGCAATTTGCTCCTGCTGTCGATCGTCGGCGTGGTCCTTGGCGGCACGGCGATCTCCGGTGGCGTGGGCGGCCTCTTCCCGGCCGTCGTGGGAGGGCTGATTACGTCGTGGCTGCGCATTGTGACCGTTATCATCGGTGTCCAGCCGACGGCGCAAAACATCGTCTTCGGCCTGACGGCGTTGGTGGCGGTCGCGCTAACCACGGACCGGAGCAAGCTCGGCATCATCAAGTAAGTTTGTTCGGCTGCGTGATCGGTCAGCGCAGCCGAGCCCAAACGCTTGCAAGCGGCGGTTCGAACGAGCTGCCGTTCTTGCTATCTATGCTAAATGACGTTCTGCCTGGGCCAAGTCCTCTGAACGGATTTGAGGCTGGCTTCGATCTGCGCGGCGGCATGTTCAAGAGCAAGCCTGGGCGATTTGTTGCCAAGCAGTGCATCGTGGATTTCTTCGCCAAGAACCTTCTCGATCGTCGTGTATTGTGGGATCTTGGGGCGCTGCCAGGTATGCAGCAGGTTCTTTTTTGCCAGCTGGTCCACGAAGCGGACGATCGGGGAGCTTGCGGCAGCTTCCGGGTCAGCGCTGACCGAAAAGCGCGGTGCGACGGGAAATCCGTTCTTCACATGCGCCTTCATCGCTTCCCGGGAAGCCATCCACGCTATTGCGTCCGCGGCAAGTTCCACCCTTTCTTCCGGTAGATTGGTCGGAATGCAGAAGAGAAAGCCGCCGATTGGCGAGGCACGCGTGCCGCCAGGACCGTAGGGCTGTGGCAGATATTCAACCCGACGCTTCACGACGGACTGGACGTCATATTCGAAGCGGGCCGCGCGCATGGTCCAGAAATAGCCGAGGCTCGCTTTGCCCTTCAAAAAGATTGCGAGGGTCTGATCCCAAGCCAACTCCAGGATTTTCGGCGGCGAGATTTCCATCAGTCTGCGCATATAGTCGAGGGCCGAGAACCCGGCGTCGGACAAGATCGTGCAGCTCAGCTCTTCCAGATTGGCGCCGTCGAGCGTGAAGCCGGAGCGGGTCTTGCGCAGAGAGATCGCCGGCTGCCCGCAGGCGCCCATGAAAAACAGGAAGCTCGACGCGATCGGCATGCCCCGCGCGCCGTCCCACACCGCTCCGAACATGCCTTCGTCCGGCGCATGAAACTTGCGGCCGGCATTGATGACGTCGTCGAAGGTCTTGGGAAAGGATAGGCCGGTGTCGGAAAACAGATCCTTCCTCGCGGCCAGAAGTTCTACGGTGCAGTAGCCCGGAACGCCATAGTCCCGTCCCTCCCAGGTCGCAGACGACCAGATGGACGGATGGAAATCCAGCGGATTGATACCGGTCTTTTGGATATATTGATCGATCGGCCTGATAACACCGCTTTCAGCAAATTCTCCGAGCCAGGGCATGTTGATGGCAATGACGTCGTAGTCGGAAAGCGGTTTGGCACCGTTTTCGCGCGCGCGCAGATAAAGATCGGGAAGCGGCAGAAGGTCGAAATTCTTTCGAGACGCGAGGTTGTTGCGAAAGTCGGCCCACATGTTCCGCATCGCAGAGAAGTAATTGTCGTCGTTCAGCAGAAAGCGAAGCTCGATCTGCGATTCGGCACGCTTCTGGACAAGCCTCATCGGTGGAATGATCTGCGAGCCGAGGGGCGTGCCCCCGAAGTAATACTCGTCTTCCTCCTCACCGGCACGCAGCCCCAATGTCTGCGCGAGGAGCGATTTCGTCTTGCGGGCATAGATCTCGAACGACCGAAGCAGTTGCTCGCTCGGCTGCAGCGCGAAGCTCTTGCCTGTCGAACTCTTGGCGACTTTGAGAATATAGCCGCTGTCGATCAGACGGTTGATCAGTCTCATCGAGGTCGCGTAGGGAAGGCCGGATTCCTGTCCGAGCGTCGAGATCGAGACGGTCTGGCTCTGTATGTGCGATTTGATCAGGAAGGTGACGATCAACCAGATCGCATCGTCATCGGCCGCCTCGACAACCTCCCTGAATGGGCGGCGCGTTTTCTCGATGAAATCGATGACGCGCAGCATTTCGTATTCGTTCACGTCGGCCTCCCAACCGTCGCGCTGTGGCCAATCACACTAGCCGGCAAATTTTTCTTTCGCTAGCTCGCCTAAATTGCTTTTAAGGTCTGAGGCGCGGCAGTCTTTTCCCGCGCCATACCCGCAAGCCGTTCATATTGTTCGAAGAGAACGAAGAAGTCCTTTTCCGCAAGCCCGTCGGCGAATGCGGCCTCGTACTGCTGCCGGATCATCGAGGCAAGATACATCGGGACATGGTCCGATTTTGCCGCCCCCAGGATGAGATCGAAATCTTTCATCATTTGCGAGACAGAGAATGCTGGATCGAAATTACGGTTGACCAACAGATCGCGTTTGTAGGCAATGAGCGGCGAGGCGACCGCGCTTTCGCAGATGACGTTGAGCATAGTCTCAACCGACAGATTTCCCTTCAGCCCGAGCGTCAGCGCTTCTCCAAGCAAAGCGGCCGTTGCCCCCACCAGGGCATTCAGCACCAGCTTGAGGTACCGCGCCTCCTCGCCCTCTCCGAGATAGAAACGCTTGGACGAGAAACTTGCCAGGATGGGCTCGATCTTGCGATAGGCATCCTCCGGCCCCGAAACCATGACAGACAGCATGCCGGACGATGCGGTGATGGTGCTTCCGGAAACGGGCGCGCGCAAATAAGCCACACCCTTGCGGCCGAGAGCTTCGGCGACCTCGGCGGAGAGCTCCGGAGAAACGGTGCTCATCTCCACGAGAATTTGGCCCGGCTTCAGCAGCTCGACGAGAGCGGATGGCGCCAATGTCAGCTGGCGGAGAACGGCATCGTTCGGGATGGTGAGCATCACCACGTCAGACGCCTCGACGAGATCCTCAAGTGCATGCGCCACGTTCGCGCCCTGGGCGACGACGGAGGCACGGTTCTCGGGAAGCGGCTCATAGACGGTCAGCGGATATCCGTTTTCAAGGACGCGCCTGCTCATCGGCGCGCCCATCTTTCCGATGCCGGCCCATCCCACTCTCAACGTCTCAATCATGCACAACCTTCCTTCCCTGGCGGCAGTCGCCGGCCAGAAATATCCTATGCCGCGATTTCACGGAGGAGCGCATGAGCTAAAAAAGGTTCATTCGTTCGGCGCAAGCGCCGCTTCCTCCTGTCAGAAATCTTAGCGTCGGAAGCAGTCAGATTGCTGCATTGAAAATATCCATTTTGGATAATTAAAGGTTTGCCGAAGCACAGGTTCATCCTTTAGCTTTGCTTACGGATCGCATGGCGGTTCCTGTGGGAGGAATAAAGCCGTCAACAAAATATAAAAGCTGCGGAAACGATGTGTTTCCGCAAACTGTATTTTGTTGTCAGCGCTCTTATCAGTCTATCGGAGGAGGGCTTGAGGTGAGAAGTAAGGCGAAAAGCGTCATCGCATCTTTGGGGCATCTATCACCCTGCGTTGTACAGCTATGAGTGGGTTGGTCAACAATAAGGTCGTCATCGTCACTGGAGCAGCGCGCGGAATAGGCGCTGGCATTGCCGCGGATCTCGCCGAGAAAGGCGCGCATGTCGTCATCGCCGACCTGAATGCCGACGCGGCGCGACAAACGGCTTCGAAAATCTCTGGTAGCGGCGGCAGCGCGATTGCGGTCGCCGTAGACGTTTCCAGCCGCAAAGGCGTCAAGGCCCTGATCGACGAGACCGTCTCGCACTTCGGCCGGCTGGACGTCATGTTCAACAATGCCGGCATCAGCCAGACTTGCCCGTTTCTTGAGGTCACGGAAGAAGATTTTGACCGGATCATGAAAATCAATGGTCTCGGCGTCCTGATCGGGACGCAGGAAGCCGCAAAGCAGATGATCGCGCAAGGCCAGGGCGGTAAGATCATCAATACCGCTTCGGTCGCCGGCAAACAGGGCTATCCGCTGTTTGCGCATTATTGCGCCTCCAAGTTCGCCGTTGTCGCGATCACTCAGGCCGCAGCCCGTGCGCTCGCCGAGCACAAGATCACTGTCAACTGCTTCGGGCCGGGCGTCGTCAAGACGGAGCTGTGGGAACAGCTCGACCGCGAATTCATGGAACATGGGCTGACGGAAAAACCGGAGCAGGCGATAAACGAATTTTCGCAATCGATCCTGCTCGGTCGTGTTTCACTGCCGAAGGACATCGCGGGCGTCACCACGTTCCTGGCATCCGACGCATCGGACTATGTCACCGGCCAGACCGTCATGGTCGATGGCGGCATGGTGCTGATCTGAGGAGGACATCATGACAGGGCTGAGCAACAGGGTCCCGCCTGCTCTCCCGTTCTTTTCCTCGCCCCCGACGAAGCCGGTCTCGTGACGGGCGACAACTTGATCTGCGACGGCGGCTACGCAGCACAGCAATTATGAAAGGCATGGCAATGAAGGCTGTACGATATTACTCCAAGAAAGACATCCGGGTCGAAGATGTGCCAGCGCCAAGTGGCCCGCTCGGCGACGATATGGTGCTGATCGAGCCGTTGGTCTGCGGCATTTGCGGAACCGACTTGCATGAGTACATCGCGGGACCGATCGTGACGCCCGCCACGCCCAATGTCTATTCTGGCGCCACCCTGCCGCAGATCCTCGGCCATGAATTTTCTGCCAGGGTCTTGGAGGTGGGCAAGAATGTGACGCACGTTTCCCCAGGTTCGCGTGTGTCCATCCAGCCGCTCGTCTCGCCGCGCGACGATTATTACGGCCGGCGCGGCCTGTTCCACCTCAGCGAAAAGATGGCGGTAGTGGGGTTGTCCTGGGATTGGGGGGGCATGGGCGAACGAGCGGTCATCAATGGCTACAACGCCATTCCGGTGCCGGACACGGTCTCGGACGTTCAGGCGGCCATGATCGAGCCGGCCGCCGTCGCGCTCTACGGTGTCGACCGCGGCAGAGTGACCAGCGGCAGCAGTGTTCTCGTTTCCGGCGTCGGCCCGATCGGCGCGCTGGTCCTGCTGGCGGCCAAGGCGGCCGGTGCGACAAAGATCTTCGTGTCCGAGCTCAATCCGAACCGTCGCGCTTTGGCGCAACAGTTGGTCCCGGAAGCGGTCGTCTTCGATCCGCGCGAAACGGATACGGACAAGTTGTTCCGCGATCAGACAGAGGAGGGCGTGGGCGTCGACGTGGCACTCGAATGTGTTGGTGCCGAGGCGTCGCTCAACCTTTGCGCCAAGGCCGTGCGTCGTCGCGGCACCGTTGTGCAGGTCGGCCTGCATGTGAAGCCGGCTTCTGTCGACGCGATGCTTTGGGCGCTGAAGGATATCACCGTTGAGGCGACGTGGTGCTATCCCGTGCAGATCTGGCCCCGCATCGCCTCGATGATCGGCACCGGCATCTTCCCGGTCGAAAAGGTCGTCACGGCGCAGATCGCGCCGGAAGACGTGGTCGAAAAAGGCTTCGAAGCACTGCTCGATCCCAAGGCCACTCACATGAAGATCCTCGTGAACATGAAAGCCTGATCATGAACAACCCGATGGATCTCAGCGGGCGAAAATTTCTGATCACCGGCGCGGCCGGTGGTAACGGCAGCGCCACCTGCCGTTACCTGGCCTCGCTCGGAGCAACGATCGTTGCAGCAGATCGCGATGTCTCGGTGGAGAAGACCTGCGACGACATTCGTGCGGCGGGAGGCACGGCGGAAGCCGTTACCTTTAATGTCACCGACAAGAGTTCAGTCGAGGCAGCGGCGGCAAAGGTGGCCGAGCGCTTCGGTGCTTTAGACGGCATCTTCGCCAATGCCGGCATGTCGTACGAGCGCACGGCGCTGGATCATAGTGAAGCGGACTGGCGCACCGTCATGTCCGTCAATCTCGACGGCGTCTTCTGGACTGTCCAGGCATTTGGAAGACCCATGATCGAGGCCGGGCGAGGGGCCGTCGTGATGACGGCGTCGATTGCCGGGGTCAAAGCGGTTCGGCCGGAGCTCCATGTCGGCTACGACGTGTCTAAAGCTGGTGTCGCTCACATGTGCCGGGTCCTGGCGGCCGAGTGGGCAAGATTCGGCGTGCGCGTCAACGCCGTCGGACCTGGCTACACCGACACCGTCATGCTGGCGGAAGTCGGCCGTGCTCAACCCGCCGTCATGCAGAAATGGCTGGATGACACTCCGATCAACCGCTTGATCAAACCCGACGAGATCGCCTCCGCGGTCGCATTTCTACTCTCCGACGCGGCGAGCGGTATCACCGGCCAACTGCTGATGGTCGATGGCGGCTACTCCATCGCCTGAATTCGAAAGGAATTATCCATGTTTTACGCTGTTCACTGCGTTGACCACGAGGGTGCCGTCGAAAAGCGGCTCGCCAATTACGACGCCCACAAGGCCTATCTTTCGACAGGCAAGACCAAGACCGTGATCTCCGGCCCGCTTCTTGCGGACGACAACGAAACGATGATCGGCTCCCTCTTTGTTTTCGAGGCCGACACCAAGGAAGAGATCGTCGCCTTCAACAAGGCCGATCCTTTCACTAAGGCCGGTGTTTGGAAAACCGTCAACATCCACCCCTTCAACAAACGGGTAGACAATCGATGACCATGATCGAGGAAAAGCCGGTCATCGCCGCCCTGGTCGGTCTCGGCTGGTGGGGCCGCAAGATGGCAAGCCTCGTCAATGCCGGCGATGCACAGATGCATTTCGTGCGTGGCGTCGATCCGAGCCCTGAAGCGGCCGTGTTCGCCGGACAGATGGGTCTGCAATATTCGCCGGATATGGCGGAAGCCCTGAGCGACCCGACGATCGAAGCGGTCGTGCTTGCCACGCCGCATACGCTGCACCGGGACCAGATCGCGCGCGTGGTCGCGGCCGGGAAACATGTTTTCTGCGAAAAGCCGCTCGACCTCAGCAGAGCCGGAGCGGAAGAGTCCGTCGCTCTATGCCGAGAGGCTGGTCTTGTGCTCGGAATGGGCCATGAGCGTCGGTTCGAGCCTCCGATCGCCGAAATCCTGGAAGCGGCCAAGTCGGGGAAGCTGGGCCGGCTGCTGCAGATCGAAGCGAATTTCAGTCATGACAAATTTCTCAGCCTCGACCCGTCGAATTGGCGGCTGAAGGCCGACCAGGCACCGGCAGGGGGCATGACGGCGACCGGAATTCATCTGACGGACCTTGCTGTGAAGCTCATGGGCCGCGCCACGGATGTCCGCGTCGTGTGCGAGAACCTTGCCTCCAGCATTCCGCAGGGCGACACGATGAGTGCGCATATCCGCTTTGCCGGCGGAGGCACGGCCTATGTCTCGGCAACCCTTGCCACGCCCTTCGTCTCCCGCTTCGCCGTCTACGGCACGGATGGATGGATCGAAGTGCGCGACAAGGCGCATGTCGAAGCGCCCGACGGCTGGGTCGTGACCGAGGGCTGGAAGAACCAGCCGATAACCGTTCGAGAGGTAGCGCCCGCCGAACCGGTTCGCGACAATCTGAGAGCCTTTGCCCGCGCCATTCGCGGCGAGGCCGACTACCCCATTACCGGCGAGGATATGATCAGCAATATTGCGCTGCTGGAAGCCATCGTGCGGTCTGCACAGAGCGGCGCGCTGGTACAGGTTTGAGGAGGAAGACGTGAAAGCTCTGGTTTTCGAAGCCCCGGAAAAGCCCGCAATCGTCGATGTAGGCATGCCCGATCTGTCGCCCAACGAGGTTCTGGTTCACACCAAGGCTGTAGGCATCTGCCATTCCGACTACGAGCTGTTGGCCGGACGCTACATTATCCCGATCTCCTATCCGGTGACGCCCGGCCACGAATGGAGCGGTGAAATCGTCGAGGTTGGCCGCAATGTCACCGGCTTCAAGAAGGGCGACCGCGTCGTCGGGGAATGCGTGGTGCGCACCCCGGAGCGACTGCACCACTTCGGTTTCTCCATGAGCGGTGCGGATCGCGAATTCTTCTCTGTCAATCCGGAATGGCTTCACAAGCTGCCCGATGCCGTCGACGACAAGAAGGCTGCGCTGATCGAGCCCTTCACCTGCGGATTCTACGCGGTGCTGCGCTCAGGCGGTACGAATGCCAGCGAAACCGTCGTGGTCTCGGGAGGCGGTACGATCGGGCTGGTATCGGCTGCGGCAGCGATCGGAATGGGCGCTCGCGTCATTGTCGTCGATCCGCTTGCATCTCGCCGCGAGGTGGCGAAGCGGCTCGGAGCGGATGTCGCCATTGACCCAGCGGACGGAGGTGCTGCCGAGAAGATTCGCGAACTGACCGGGGGACATGGTGCCGATCTTGTGATCGAGGCCTCCGGCCATGACGCATCCTTGGCGGCGGCATTCGACTATGCCCGCGAAGAGGGCCGAATGTCGATGGTGGGCATCAACATCGGGCGCAAGGTGCCTGTCGTCATCGGCCAGATACAGATGAAGAACCTGACCGTGCGTGGCTGTATCGGATCTCCCGGCGTCTGGCCGGCCGCCATTCGTTTCCTGGAGCGGACGGGCATCGATCTTTCGCCAATCCAGACGCATGATTTCGCTCTGACCGACGCCGTCAACGCCTTCTCGTTTGGCCAGGATCCGACGAAAAGCATCAAGATCACGCTGCTGAATGGGTAAGTCATGACCAAACACGCACTTATCGTCGGCGCAACCGGGATCACCGGCAGCAACCTCGCCGAAAATCTCCTGGCCGAAGGTGGCTGGACGGTTTCGGGCCTGTCCCGATCGCAAAGTCTGATCGCAGGCGTCAAGACCTTGAGTTGCGATCTCGTCGATGGCAATTCGGTTCGCGCCGCATTGACGGATGCGAGACCAAGCCATGTGTTTATCACCGCGTGGTCGCGCCAGGAGACCGAGACGAGAAATTGCGAGGTCAACGGCGCCATCGTTCGCAACGTGCTTGACGCCTTGCGGGGGCGAGGTGTCGAGCACGTCGCCTTGACGACCGGCACCAAGCATTATCTCGGTCCGTTCGAATCCTACGCGAAGACGCAGCCAGAGACGCCATTCCGCGAGGAGCAGGAGCGTCTTCCGGGTGAGAACTTCTACTACGTACAGGAGGACGAGGTCTTTGCCGCCGCCGCAAGGGAGGGCTTTACCTGGTCGATTCATCGTCCGCATACGCTGATCGGCTATGCGGTTGGAAACGCGATGAATATGGCGGCGACGCTTGCGGTCTACGCCTCCATCTGCCGGGAAACCCGCAGGCCCTTCGTCTTCCCCGGTTCGCCGGAGCAGTGGCAGGCCGCAACGGATGTCACCGATGTCAGGCTGCTTGCGAAACACCTCAAATGGGCAGCGACAACGAAGGCGGCCGCCAACCTCGCCTTCAACGTCGTCAATGGAGAGGTGTTCCGCTGGAAGTGGCTTTGGCCGCGCATCGCGAATTATTTCGGCCTTGAGGCAGCAGTCTATCCTGGCGCGCCCACGCCGCTGGAAGAGCAGATGGCCGGCGCCGAACCGATCTGGAACGAGATGGTCAAGAAGTTTGACCTCCAGCCGAATGCGCTCTCCCGCGTGGCATCCTTCTGGCATTCGGATGCAGATCTCGGACGCCAGATCGAGACGTTCAACGACATGGGCCGCAGCCGCAAGCTCGGCTTTCTCGACTATCAGGATACGACAAGCTCGTTCATAGACGCCTTCGAACGGCTGCGAGCAGATCGGATCATACCTTAAGATGTCAGGAGTGCAGCATATGTCCGAGCAAGCGAGCGCGAGCACCTCGCCATCCGGCTTTTTCACCGAGGAAAACTCGGTCGCGACCGTCAATGCCCGTATGGGCAAGGATGTCGATCCACGCCTGGCCGAGGTGATGGCCTGTCTCGTCAAGCATCTCCACAACTTCGCGCGCGAGATCAACCTGACTCAGGACGAATGGGACTTCGGCATCGATTTTCTGACACGGACGGGGCAGATCTGCAGGCATGGGCGACAGGAGTTCATTCTTCTGTCCGACACGCTCGGCCTGTCGATGCTGGTCGACGCCATCAACAACAGACGTCCACCGGGTGCCACGGAGAATACGGTCTTCGGCCCGTTTCATGTCGAGGGCTGCCCCATACGCCAGATGGGTGATCAGATCTGTCTGGATGGCAAGGGTGAAAGCTGTCTCTTCATCGGTCGGGTGCTCGATCTTGATGGCAATCCGGTTGCGGGAGCCAAGATCGACGTATGGTCCGACAATGCGGAAGGTTATTATGACGTCCAGCAGCCGGGTATCCAGCCGAAATGGAACAATAGGGGTGTCTTCGTGACAGGCACCGACGGGCGCTACAGCTTCGTCGGCATAAAGCCAGTATCATATCCAATCCCGGACGACGGGCCGGTCGGGAAAATGCTCGCAAGCCTCGTCCGCCACCCATATCGGCCGGCGCACATGCACTACATGGTGCGCGCAGAAGGATTTCAGAAGCTGGTGACGCACACCTTCGTTGGCGGCGACCCTTATCTGGAATCGGACACCGTGTTTGGTGTCAAGAAGACACTAGTCGCGCCGTTCACGCGGGGAGAGGGTGGCAACACGCTCTGGCGCTCGGACTTTGACTTCGTGCTCGCACGGCCCGGTCAGACAAGATAGGAGCGGAAATTGGAAAACTTCGTCTACAACGGAAATCCGGGCCGCGTCATTTTCGGGCGCGGGACGATCGCGCGTCTTCCCGAAGAGGCTGAAAGGCTAAAGGCGCGGCGCATTCTCGTACTTTCTACTCCCGAACAAGCCGAACAGGCGTCCGCTATCGCGCGGCACATGGGATCGCGCGCCGTCGCTACCTATTCGAAGGCGCAGATGCATACTCCGGTCGAGGTGACGGCAGATGCCATGCGATATGTGGAGCAACATGCCATCGATGCACTGCTGTCTGTTGGTGGCGGGTCGACGACGGGCCTCGGAAAGGCGATCGCCTTTCGCACCGACCTGCCGCAGATCGTGGTGCCCACGACCTATGCGGGCTCGGAAGCCACACCAATCCTGGGCGAGACCGAAAGCGGCCGCAAGGTCACGAAGTCCGATCCGCGCATCCTTCCCGAAGTCATCGTCTACGATGTCGATCTGACGATGACGTTGCCCGTCTCACTTTCGGTGACCAGCGGCATCAATGCGGTCGCCCACGCAGTCGAAGCACTTTATGCGAAAGAGGCTAATCCGATCATTTCGCTGATGGCGGAAGAAGGGATCACTGCCATCGCCCGCGCATTGCCGCGCATTCATTCAAACCTAGGCGATGAGGATGCGCGGGCGGATGCACTTTACGGTGCATGGCTCTGCGGCGTCTGTCTCGGCTCGGTCGGCATGGCGCTGCATCACAAGCTTTGTCATACGCTTGGAGGCATGTTCAACCTGCCGCACGCGCAGATGCACACGGCGGTCCTGCCGCATGCGATCGCCTATAACGCCGATGCGACGCCGGCAGCGATGGCGCGGCTGGGCAGGGCTCTCGGTGCTGCCGATCCGGCCGCCGGGATTTTCGACTTGGCCAAAGGGCTCGGCGCGACGATGTCGTTGAAGGATCTCGGTATGTCTGATGGCAGTGTCGATGCGGCGGTCGAGCAGGCAATGTCAAACGCCTATTGGAACCCCCGTGAGCTGGAAAAGCGCGGGCTGACCGATTTGCTCGAACGCGCCTTCCGTGGAGACGCGCCAAAGACGGCATAAGCTATGATGGGGCGCCGTCGATCGGGCGGCGCCTCTGCAGATTTGGGTGGAAAGCCACGCAGTTATTCAGAAGTCCAAAATGGATAATTCCGTTGTTTTCTTTGGTTTTACTCCGTTTACTATAACTCCTGCGATATCTGGAATGTCCGCATGTTGGTGGGAAACGGAAGGACAATTCGGCTGGTCTGGTGAGGAGCTAGAAGTCATGCTTGCAGTTCGCGTTGCTCTATCCAATCCCGAGAAGGCGGACGCACGCGAAACCTATTTGCAGGATCACAAGCGCCATCTGCGATCGGGTCGGCTTCGCATCGTCCAGTCCGGACCGATCCTCGACGAAGCCGGCGAGGGAAGCGGAGGAGTCGTCGTCGCAGATGTCGTCTCGCTCGAAGAGATGCATCGATTCAGTGCAGAGGATCCCTTTGTCCTCCACGGAGTCTATTCGAGCGTCAGCATCCACGAATGGCGACCAACGATCAGTGATCGCGGATAACGCGCCTGCAATTGGATGCTCTGCATTTCCACGACAGCTGATATTCTGAGGAGGAGGGAATATGAAAACGATGAGCAATCTCAAATGGGACAAGATCCGCGACTGGCTCGCGGAAGCCGGAAGCGTCTGCAGCGGATACTATGTCGACTATCAAGAGCTGCGGATTTCGCGTCCAAAACTGCAGCCTGGCCGACAGTTTGATCAGCCAAGACATGCTGTAAAAGCCGACCCGGCGAAAGGGCGGCTAGTTAGCAACGGCGAATTCTGACGCCGGTCTGCGATTTCTTTTCGTTGGCATCTCCCGAACGCGCTCCGCGGCCTCTGCGCTGCGAGCCCGAAGGGGCTGCCGTGCACTTCAGGCTGAGAGACGGGCTTCGATGACAAACGCTACCCCCATCACCTCAAATATGCGTCCCAAGGAGACGATATTGCGGATGCCGCTGGCGCGAAGCTTCATGACTGTCGTTGGCTCGACGCTCGTTCTGCTCCTCATATGCATGATCTACGCACCCTCAAGCCTCTCCTGGGGGGCGCTGACGGGGAGTCTGCCTTTCGCGGCGATTATCGCCATCGTGGGCCTCGGACAGTTGCTTGTTGTGCAACAGGGCGGCTTCGATCTCTCGCTGCCCGGAGCCGTGTCGCTCGCAGTCGTCGTCGCAACCCACTATCCGCAACAGAATGATGCGTTGCTTTTCCAGGCCGTCCTGCTGTCCATTGGCTTTTTGCTCGCTGCCGGCTTCTTGAATGGCATCCTCATCAGCTTTTTTCAGCTGAATGCAATCATCGCCACGATCGGCACCAACGCTCTCCTTTATGGCGCGGTCTTCGCCGTGTCCGGTGGTGTCCCCTCGATCACGACAGATCTGTTGGCTGACATTGCGGGTGGCGAAATCCTGGGCGTGCCGAACTCGGTGGTCTTCGCGCTCGTCGCCATGGCCATCGTGACCTTCGTGCTCAAGAAAACGGTTGCCGGGCGCAGGTTCGAGGCAATCGGTGCCAACCCGCGAGCCGGGCGCGCAGCAGGCCTAAACGTCCGCGTTCACCAAACCATGGCTTATGTCTACGCGCAGCTTCTCTACTGCATGGCCGGGACGCTGATCGCAGGCATCACGCGCGAGCCGACCGCCTTTCAGGGAGACAGCCTGTTGCTGCCATCCGTTGCGGTTGTGGTGCTCGGCGGCACCTCGCTACTGGGCGGCCGGGGCTACCCCATTTCGACGGTCATCGCCGCCTTCTTTCTAAACCAATTGAGCCAATTCGCACTCTCGGTCGGCGTGCCGTTTTCGGCTCAAACCATCATCCAGGCCTTGGCTCTGGGTTTTGGCATCGGCGTTTACTCGTTCCGCTGGACGGTAAACCTCAGAAAAGCAACTGGAACAAAAAAAGTGGAGGAACAGAAATGAAATACGCTTCTATCGCCAAAGGCTTGGCCTTCTCCGTTGCAACTGCGGTCATGGCACTCGGCAGTGCCAATCTTGCCAAGGCGGGGGCGCCGTCCTGGTGTGGACCGAAGAAGGCAACGCTGGCTTTGCTCGACGGCTACGGCGGCAACAGTTGGCGCCAGGTGACAACGGCTTCTGGCAAGCAGACCGTCGAGCTCTGCCCGAGCATCACCAAATACGAATACGCCGATGGTCAGGGCGATACCCTGAAGTCCATTTCGGATATCAAGAGCATGGCAGCGAAGGGCATCGACGCGCTTGTCGTATTCGGCGACGCGGGCCCCGCAGTCCTTCCGGCGCTTACCAGCGTTTATAAGCAGGGCAAGGTCGTTGTGCCTTATCGTGTTGCCGTCGGCGGCAAGGACGGTCAAAATTATTCCAAATTCATCGGGGCGTCCTTCGAGAACGATGGCGAGAACTGGGGGACGTGGATCAAGAGCGTGTTGCCGAAGGGCGGAAACCTGCTGTTCCTCAGCGGGCCGGCGGGCAACAGCCAGGGCCTGGACGAACTCAAAGGCCTGAAGAAGGTCCTCGGACCGGAATATGTCTTCGTCAATCCGCAACCGTTCGACGTTACGAATTGGGATCCGGCACTGACCCAGAAGGTGCTGACGGCGGAAATCGCCAAGAATGCCAAGATTGATGTCATCATCTCCGACTTCGGGCCTTCGATGGTCGGTGCTTTGCCGCTGTTTAGCAAGCAAGGCAAGTCGATCCCGGCGCTCGCCACCTCCGACGGTAATTCGCTCGGCTGCTTCTGGCAGGCGAACAAGGCAAGCAATGTGGATTTCAAACTATTCACGGTCGCGACCGGCAATGACAACGTGCGCCTCGCCGTGCAATGGGCGGTCGCACTCGCCACCGGCGGCACGCCGCCGAAGGACGAGGTTTTCGAGGCTCCGGTTTTCGAGGACTCGGTCTCCGGAAAGCCGAATGCAGTGCAGTGCCGCAACGATCTGCCGGGCGCCATCTACTTGTCTTCGGAGCTTCCCGCTGAAGATCAAGCCAAGGCCGTTGGCAAGTAATTGGCAAAACGAACACGACATGCCCGGAGGAAAACCTCCGGGCAAGCGTCCCTAGACTGGATCATAAGCTATGACTGCAGCACAGGTTAATGCGATCGAGGCGGGCAGATCGGCACATTACGACGTGACCATCCGCTTGGCCGGCATCTACAAATATTTCTCGGGCGTTCCAGCGCTCCGCGATGTGAACGTCGAATTCCTGCCGGGCGAGGTTCATGCCATTCTTGGTGAGAATGGTGCAGGTAAATCGACATTGATGAACATCATCGCGGGCACGCTCCAGGCCAGCGGGGGCGAAATTACCTTCGAAGACCAGCGCATCCAGCAGATGACACCCGAAGTCGCGGCCTCTCTTGGCATCGCTATCTGTTTCCAGCACCCGGCGATCCTCGAGGATCTTTCGGTTCTGGAGAACGTCTGTGTTGCGCTGCCACCTTCTGTTTTTTCCGATCGACCGGCGCAGGATGTCGTCCAGGACATGCTCGATGCGGTAGGGCTGCAGCTGCCGTTGCGTATGCGCGCCGATCGTATGACGGTGGCGCAGAAGCATCTGCTCGAAATCGGTAAGGCGCTTGCGCTCAAGCCCAAAGTTCTCATTCTCGACGAACCGACCGCCTCCCTTGATCAGGAAGCGTCGGACATGCTGTTCGGTCGCATCCGCAACGCGGTCGCGACCGGAACCTCGGTCATCTACATTACCCACCGTCTGGCGGAGTTGCGCCAGATTGCCGACCGCGTGACAGTCTTGCGCGACGGACGCGTTCGTGGCGCCGCACGTGTCGGAGATATCAGCGATGCCGACCTCGTAGGTCTCATTGTGGGCCGCACGCTTGAAGCCGCTTTCCCGCCGAAGTCGAAGGACGTAGCCGAGGAAACGAGCCTCTCTATCGCCGGCCTGAGCGGAAGGGGACTTAGAAATATCAGCTTCGATGTGCCGCGTGGCCAGATCATCGGCATTGCTGGTGTGGCAGGCAATGGCCAGACGGGACTCATGCGCACGCTCGCGGGACTGGAGCCGGCACAGGGCGCTATCACCTTGCGCGGCCGCATGCTCAAACAGCAGGGACTTCTGCGCGAAGCCGCCTTCATGCCTTCTGACAGGCATCGGGAGGGCGTCGCGAGCGGCCTGACCGTGCGTGAAAACGCCACTTTCTCGGCCCTGGACAAACTCGCGGTTAACGGGATCATGAGTCGCGCGAAGGAACACGAAAAGGTTAAGTCGATCTTCGACGAGCTGGCGGTGAAGGCGCCAAGCATGGAGGCCCCGATCCTGTCGCTGTCCGGCGGCAACCAGCAGAAGGTCGTGATGTCGCGAGCGCTTTTGTCGGAGCCGGGCCTGATCATCGCCGACGAGCCGACCCAAGGCGTCGACGTCGGCGCGCGCTTCGAAATCTACCGCATCCTGCGGGACGTCTCGGATGCTGGAACGCCCGTTATCGTGAATTCTTCCGATGCCGTGGAGCTCGAGGGGCTCTGTGACAAAGTCGTCGTGATGTCGCGCGGACATGTCGTCGAAACGCTCACCGGTGATGAAGTCACCGAAGAACGGATCGTCGCCGCCGCCGTCAAGGCGGAAACCCATGATGTTGAAAGCGGCTCGAAGGCAGTGGCGGCGCAATCGGAGGGGCTTCGCCACTTCTTGCAGTCGGACAATTCACCGATCGTGCCTCTGGCGCTCGTCACTCTGCTTCTTGGGCTCTATGTCAACGGCCAGAACGACAACTTCCTGTCGATCTCCAATATCTACAACATTTTTCTTCTGGCGACCGCATTGGGCTTTATCGCGCTCGGGCAGACCATCGCGTTGCTCATGGGCGGTATCGATCTTTCCGTAGGACCGCTCGCCGGCTTCCTCGTCGTCGTCGCCTCGTTCTTCGTCAACGACGGTATGTCGACGCCGGTGGTTCTGGTGGGCTTAATGCTGATGTTCGCCGGCGCGTTTGTCACCGGCGCTGTGAACGGACTTCTGATACGATATGCGAACTTTACGCCCATCGCCGCGACGCTCGCCATGTATATCGCGATCCAGGGGCTGAGCTTCCTGCTGCGCGATAATCCCGACGGCTATATAAGTTCCACGGTGACGGACTGGATCAACTGGCAGTGGGGTCCGTTTCCCGTGGCCTTCCTGGTGCTTGTCGCCGTCACCTTGTGCGGTGAATATGCCTTGCGCCGGACGAGGCTCGGCTGGCGCCTGCGGGCCGTCGGTTCCAACGAGGAATCGGCACGCCGAATGGGCATTCGAATCGATCTGACCTACATCAGCGGATATATCGCTTGCTCGTTGCTGACCGGTCTCGGTGCCGTGATGCTGATGACCCAGATCGGCGTTGGCGACCCGCGTCAGGGGGTCAGTTATACACTCTCCAGCATCACTGCCGTCGTGCTCGGCGGCACGAGCCTGACGGGCGGTCGCGGGACGTTTATCGGAACGGTCTTAGGCGCTGTCCTGCTTACCGAGATCCTTAGCGCCGTCACTTTCCTTAGCCTCACCCAGACCTATCAGTATTTGTTCCAGGGGATTCTGATCGTCGTCGCTGCGTTGATCTATGCGGCGGTGCGCAGACGAGCCGCCTCCTGATGGGATAGCGGATGGCCCATATGCTCTGGATTCGACCATCTATACGGCTGGAATTTGCTTTCGAACGTCGTGATTTCGATCATTCAACCGCATTCTGATGAGGAAGATAACATGGCAACTAAAGTCTACGGTATGCATCATATCGGCATCACCGTCCCGAATATCGAAGAGGGCGTCGCCTTCTTTCAAGCGGTCTTCGGCGCCATCGATGTCTTTCGCACGGGACCGTTCGATGTCGATCAGGATTTCATGAAGAACAAGCTCGGCGCTTCGGCACAGTCGACCATTCGCGATCTGGTTTTCCTGCGTTGTGGCGAGGGAACGAGCGTCGAGCTCTTCGAATATAGCGGCGAGGAAGCCTCGCCACCGAAACGATCATCAGAGGTCGGCGGCATGCACCTCTGCTTCGAAGTCCAGGATGTGCATGCTTCCGCGGAGCGCCTGCGGGCGCAAGGCATCGAAATGCTTGACGGTCCCAACTTAGTGGAGACGGGTCCTTTGGCAGGCTTCAACTGGATTTATTTTCGGGCTCCTTGGGGCCTGATCCTGGAGCTCGCAAGCTTCGACAAGCTCGGATACGAAGACAACTCTCCCCATCGCTTGTTGAGAGCAAGTCAATCCAACTAACACTCCCTCTCGATAGGAATGAATAATCAAATGCCCTGCATTTACCATCGATCGACCATTAAATCGTCCGCCTTGAACCAAGACTGGGCCGGCATACGCCGGCATCGGATCAACGGGTCCGTGGTCCCGGCAGTATGAAGACGATGGCGGGGGTCCGGGTGTTCGTTGATTGGCTGGTCAGGCTATTGGCGAATGCGAAATTGAACGAACTTTGACAATTAGATTGCCCATTGCAAACGATCAGTCTCGTCCTGATCTTTAGCCCGATCGCGGATCGGAAGGGGACGCTCGATCCCGGCATTTTCCTCGCGGCCTGGTCAGCCAGGGGCCGCGGTTCCGGGGTTGACACGGACTCAGCCCCGGACATAGTCTTTGCGGCATTCACCAGGGGGGTCCCGGCAAGGGGCTGAGATACTGCTGGACAATACGGCTTTGCCGATTGTGGGCGCAGTGACCCGTTGAACCTGATCCAGTTCATACTGGCGTAGGGACGGTGCAAGCGCTCGAAGGCTTCGGATTCCCTCGTGGATTCCATGCCGGCGTCTTTCCATCATTCCGGCTGATTGACTGGGTCTCCAAACAACACTTGGAGCCTCAAACCATGACCATTGCCGCAAAGAACTTCACCCCGACCGTCACCACCGGCCCGCTGCCGGCGTCGCGGAAGATCTACATCCCCGGAGACATTCACACCGACATCCGCGTTCCGATGCGCGAGATCAGCGTCCATCCGACATCGGGCGAGCCGCCTGTCGTCGTCTACGATTCCTCCGGCCCCTATACCATCGAGGGAGCAGATATCCGCATCGAGCAGGGCCTGTCGCAGCTCCGCCGCGACTGGGTGCTCGCCCGCGACGATGTCGAGGTCTATGAAGGCCGCCATGTGCGTCCCGAAGACAATGGCTTTGTGACCGGCGAGCGGCTGACACCGGAATTTCCGGCCAAGCGCCAGCCACGGCGCGCCAAGGACGGCAAGGCCGTTACCCAGCTCGCCTATGCGCGCGCCGGCATCATCACGCCGGAAATGGAATTCATCGCCATCCGCGAAAATCTCGGCCGCAAGGCCAAGGCCGAAGCCATGCTTCGTGACGGTGAGAGCTTCGGCGCACATATTCCTGATCATGTGACGCCGGAATTCGTCCGCCAGGAGGTCGCAGCCGGCCGGGCGATCATTCCGGCGAATATCAATCACCCGGAAAGCGAACCGATGATCATCGGCCGGAACTTCCTGGTGAAGATCAACGCCAATATCGGCAATTCCGCCGTCACCTCCTCCATGGCCGAGGAAGTCGAGAAGATGGTCTGGGCCGCTCGCTGGGGCGCCGATACCGTGATGGACCTGTCGACCGGCCGCAACATCCACAACATCCGCGAATGGATCGTCCGCAATTCGCCGCTGCCGATCGGCACCGTGCCACTCTATCAGGCGCTGGAAAAGGTCGGCGGCATTGCCGAGGAGCTTACCTGGGAAGTCTATCGCGACACGCTGATCGAGCAGGCCGAACAGGGTGTCGACTATTTCACCATCCATGCCGGCGTGCGGTTGCATTACATCCCGCTGACCGTCAATCGCGTCACCGGCATCGTTTCGCGCGGCGGCTCGATCATGGCGAAGTGGTGTCTCCATCATCACCGCGAGAGCTTCCTTTACGAGCATTTCCAGGAAATCTGCGACATCTGCCGCGCCTATGACGTCTCCTTCTCGCTCGGTGACGGCCTGCGCCCCGGCTCGATCGCTGATGCCAACGACGCCGCGCAGTTTGCCGAACTGGAAACGCTGGGCGAATTGACGAAGGTCGCCTGGGCGAAAGATTGCCAGGTGATGATCGAGGGCCCCGGCCATGTTCCGATGCACAAGATCAAGGAGAATATGGACAAGCAGCTCGCCGTTTGCGGAGAGGCGCCCTTCTACACGCTCGGGCCGCTGACGACCGACATTGCGCCAGGCTACGATCACATCACCTCGGGGATCGGCGCAGCGATGATCGGCTGGTTCGGCACCGCCATGCTCTGCTACGTGACCCCGAAGGAACATCTAGGCCTGCCCGACCGCAACGACGTCAAGACCGGTGTCATCACCTATAAGATCGCCGCCCATGCGGCCGACCTTGCCAAAGGTCACCCAGCCGCTCAAGTCCGCGACGACGCATTATCCCGTGCCCGCTTCGAATTCCGCTGGGAGGATCAGTTCAACCTGTCGCTCGATCCCGATACCGCCCGAAGCTTCCATGACGAAACCTTGCCGAAGGAAGCCCACAAGGTTGCGCATTTCTGCTCGATGTGCGGCCCGAAATTCTGCTCCATGCGGATTTCGCACGACATCCGCGCCGAGGCGCAGAAGGAAGGGCTGGAAGCGATGGCGGCGAAATATCGGGAAGGCGGCGACCTCTACATGCCGGTCGATGCCACCGCACATCCGGCCGAGTGATATGCGCGTCCTCGTCAAAGGGGCCGGTGTTGCCGGCCTCACGGTCGCTCATGAACTGCTTCGGCGCGGCGCTGAGGTCACGATCTCAGATCCCAGCCGGAATTTCCGCCAAGCTGCCTCCTGGCTCGCAGGCGGCATGCTGGCGCCCTGGTGCGAACGAGAAAGCGCCGATGAGGCTGTTCTCGAGCGCGGCCGCGATTCCGCGGACCGATGGGAGGCGATTCTACCGGGCAAGGTCGCCCGCAACGGCACGCTTGTCGTCGCGCCGAACCGCGATCAAAGCGAGCTGAAGCGATTTGCCAATCGTACGACTGGCTATCGCTGGGTAGACGAAGACGACATCGCCTTCCTCGAACCCTCCTTTGCCGGCCGTTTCAGGCATGGCCTGTTTTTTCCGCAGGAAGCGCACCTCAATCCCCGCCATGTATTGCAGGCATTGAAAGACAATCTCTCGGCAAACGGCGTCACCTTCGTCGATGAGATCGCGGATAGCGACGGCTTCTCTGAAATCGTCGATTGCACGGGCGCAGCTCGCATCGGTCAGAGCGGGGAGTTGCGGGGTGTGCGGGGCGAAATGCTCTATCTGCAGACGGAGGAGGTCACGCTTGCGCGTCCTGTCCGCCTGTTGCATCCGCGTTTTCCCATCTATATCGTGCCACGCGGCGAAGGCCTGTTCATGGTCGGCGCGACAATGATCGAAACGGACTTTCAAGGGCCGATCACCACGCGCTCGCTGATGGAGCTGCTGAACGCTGCCTATGCGCTGCATCCCGCATTTGCCGATGCCTCTGTCGTCGAAACCGGCACCGGCATACGCCCCGCCTTTCCAGACAACCTTCCGCGGGTGACGCGCGAGGACAATGTCATCATCCTCAATGGCCTTTATCGCCACGGTTTTTTGCTGGCACCGACCATGGCAGCCGAAGCCGCGGATCTGGTCTTTTCCGAACAGACGAAGCAAAGGAGCCCTCGATGCGCCTGATCATAAACGGCGAACCCGAGACGACAGCCGCAACCACGCTTTCGCAGCTTCTGGCCGCGCTCGATTATGAGGGCGAGTGGCTGGCAACCGCCGTCAACGGCGAACTCATCCATCGCGAGGATCGCGATGATCACCTTCTGAACGACAATGACAGGATCGAGATCCTGACCCCCATGCAGGGAGGCTGACCCATGCTTGATCTCTACGGAAGCCAGATTGGCTCGCGTCTTCTTCTCGGCACAGCACGTTATCCTTCGCCGGTCGTCCTGGCCGAAGCCGTCAAGCGATCGGGGACGGAGATCGTCACCGTGTCGCTGCGCCGGGAAACAGCCGGCGGGCGCAATGGCGGTGCGTTTTTCGATATGATCCGGGCGCTCGGCGTCCGCGTTCTTCCCAATACCGCCGGCTGCCACGGCGTATCCGAGGCCGTGCTGACGGCCAAGATGGCGCGTGAGGTGTTCCAGACCAACTGGATCAAGCTGGAGGTGATCGGCAATCACGATACACTGCAGCCAGATGTCTTCGCGCTGGTGGAGGCGACCCGCATACTCGCGGGTGACGGCTTTGAGGTCTTTCCCTATACGACCGACGACCTGGTGGTGGCCGAGCGTCTGCTGGAGGCGGGATGCAAGGTGTTGATGCCCTGGTGCGCCCCGATCGGCACCGCGGCGGGCCCTCTCAATCTTTCGGCCCTTCGATCCATGCGCGCGCATTTTCCAGAGGTACCGCTGATCGTCGATGCAGGCATCGGCCGCCCGTCGCATGCAATGACCGTGATGGAGCTCGGTTTTGATGCGGTCCTTCTGAATACTGCGGTTGCCGGTGCGGGTGATCCCGCTGGGATGGCGGAAGCCTTTGCCAAGGCGATTGAGGCCGGCAGACAGGCGTTCGGCGCCGGCATGCTGGAGCCGCGCGACATGGCGGTTCCGTCGACACCCGTGATTGGAAAGGCGGTATTCGCGTGAAGCTCGATCCTTTCTATCTGATCGTCGATAGCGCTGTCTGGACCGAAAGGCTGGTCCCGCTTGGCGTTAAACTCGTGCAACTGCGCGTCAAGGAGCGCGCCTTATCGGACATCCGCACAGACATCCGGCGTGCAAAAGCAGTCTGCGCGGCGCATGCGTGCCAGTTGATCGTCAATGACTACTGGCAGCTTGCCATCGAGGAAGGCTGTGATTTCATTCACCTCGGCCAGGAGGATCTGGCGACGGCCGATCTTGCCGCCATCCGCGAGGCCGGCCTGAAGCTGGGGCTTTCCACGCATGACGAGGCGGAACTGGCAACCTCGCTTGCGGCGCGTCCGGATTATATCGCGCTCGGTCCGATCTACCCCACCATTCTCAAGGCGATGCCCTGGGCGCCGCAAGGTCTTGACCGTCTGCGCGACTGGAAGAGCCGCGCCGGCCCGCTGCCGCTCGTCGCTATTGGCGGGCTGACGGTGGAGCGCCTTGCCGGCGTGTTCGAAAATGGGGCCGATAGCGCCGCGGTTGTGACCGACATTACGCGCAATCCTGATCCCGAACAACGGACGCTGGCGTGGGTTGCCGCAACCCGATCATTTCATCGAGAAGGTTGAAACTACGGTCTGCTTCCCGGTTTCTGCCCCATCCATTGCACGTGGCGCGAAAGGACCGCCGTGGCAACGTCCACATTACCGGCACGCAACGCGTTGAGAATGGCACGATGATCGCGATCAGTCGGTGCCTCCCATTCAGCGCGCCAGCCGGAAAACAGGAAGCGCGCGCTGACGGCGTGCAGGTCTTCAATTGTCTTCAGCAGGCGCGGCATGTTGCAGGGAGACAGAATGAGACGGTGGAACGTCCCGTTCGCCTCTTCCCAGGCCTGAACGTCAGTCGCGCGATCACCGGCATGGATCGCCTCTTCGGCCCGGTCCAGAATGGCTTTGGTCATATGAGGCGCAGCATTGCGTAGCGCCAATACTTCAAGAGCGGCACGCATCTCCGCCACTTCGCGCACCTCTTCGACGCTAAAGCCGACCACGCGCACGCCCTTGCGGGGCTGACTGACCACCAGGCCTTGGGATTCGAGGCGACGGAAGGCCTCGCGCACGGGCACATGGCTGGCGCCGAATTCCTCGGCAATGTGGTCCTGCCTGAGCTTGGCGCCCGCTTCGATCACGCCTGAAATAATACGATCCGCGAGTGTCCGGCTTATCCGCACAGCGATGGGATCATCTTTTGCAACGCTCATTGAATTATCATCGGTTTCAGAAGGGGTCGCATTGACTTGAATGCCCTATTCTTACCTGCTCCTTTGTTGATTCTCCATATTCTTCATAGAACTGTCGCGGTTCCACCGCGCCAGTTTAGACCGCGAGGATGACAGCCCCGCCCGCCAGGCCCGCACCGGCGGCAGTCATGAGCAGATGCTCTCCCGGCTTGAACGGTTTACGGCGATTTTCGACGGAAAGGGACAGCGGAATGGTCGCAGCCGACGAATTACCGAATTCCGCGATCGTGCTGACAAGCTTGCCTTCTTCCAATTCGAGATTATGGCGAACCGCGTCGCAAAGACGGAGATTGGCCTGATGCGGGATGAAGCGGTCGATGGCGGAGACCGTTACGGCAGCCTC
Source organism: Rhizobium jaguaris (assembly GCF_003627755.1). Classification (NCBI taxonomy): domain Bacteria; kingdom Pseudomonadati; phylum Pseudomonadota; class Alphaproteobacteria; order Hyphomicrobiales; family Rhizobiaceae; genus Martinezella; species Martinezella jaguaris. The sequence goes on from NZ_CP032695.1 coordinate 1,164,161, forward strand.
ATCCATCGCTTCGCGTGAGGTGCGTGTCATCAACTCGACAGCGCGGGAGAAGACCTCGCGCCCATCGCGCATCGTCATCAGCACTTGGTCCCCCGCGGCTTCCGGAGAAAATGGCTTGTTGCTGCCGCCGGATGGGATGGTAATCAGATCATAGCCACTTCCATCTGAAGCCATCACGGCTGCCTTGAGACCGCTTTGACCATCGCGGCATGGAGCAAGCACGACAGCGCCGCCGCCATCCGCAAACAGAACGGCGCTGGCGCGTTCCGCAGGGTTGATGCGGCGGCTGAGAATATTGGCGGCAACGACGAGCACCGCCCGGCCATGCGCACGCACGAAGCCATCCGCCAGCGTCAGCGCGTAGAGGAAGCCCGAGCAAGCTCCGGCAAGATCGATGGCTCCGGAATTTCGCAAGCCGAGCTTGTGCGCCAGAAGCGGCGCCGAAGGTGGCAAGAGATGATCCGGCGTCGAGGTGGCAAGCAAGGTCATGGCGATCTCGCCCGGTGCAATTCCGGCGTCCTCAAGGGCCATTTTTCCGGCCTCGGCTGCAAGGCCGCTCAATGTGTCCCCCTCGGCTGCCCAATGGCGGGATCGGATGCCGGTGCGCCTTTCGATCCAGCCATCCTCGAGGCCGAGTTGGCTCTCGATTTCCGCATTATGGACGATACGGGATGGAACGGCATGACCGAATCCGGCGAGGCGGGAGGAGAGAGGCGTCAAGATCCAGTCTCCTCTAGAACGAGCGAGGCGACTTCGTCGATCGCATCATAGGCTGCCGCGATATCCCCGGCGCTTGTGCAATAGGGCGGCATCAGGTAGATGACGTTTCCGAGCGGGCGCACAAGCAACCCGCGCTCGCGAAACAGCTTGCGTATGCGCGGCCCCACTTCGGCGAGGTAGCCGCCGGTGGGTACTGCAAGATCGAGGGCGGCGATCGTTCCGCATTGCCTGACGTTTACAAATCTATTGTCGTTCTGGAAGCGTCGCAGATGATGGCTGTGCTGCGCGGCAAGCTCGGCAATCCGGGTTTCGACCGGTTCGTCTTGCCAGACCTGCAGATTGGCGACAGCCGCCGCGCAGGCGATTGCGTTGGCGGTATAGGAACTCGAATGGAAAAAGGTCTTGCGTCGGTCGGAAGACAGATGGGCCTCGAAAATCTCTGCTGTGCAAAGAGTTGCCGCCAGCGGCAGGGCACCCCGGTCAGACCCTTCGATGTACACAGGATATCCGGAGTTACACCCGCCTGTTCGCAGGCAAAGCGCGTTCCGGTACGACCCCAGCCGGTCATCACCTCATCGGCGATGAACAGGCAGCCGTATCGGCCGGCGATCTCCTTGAGAGCAGAAAGCACGGCGCTGCCGTAGAACTTCATGCCCCCCGCGCCGAGCACCAGCGGTTCGACCAGAATGGCGGCGACCTTTCCCGAACGGCAGATGGCTTCGAACGCATCGAGCGTTTCCTGTTCCCGACCGAGTTCGGGGAAGGGAAGGCGGTCGACGCCGAAGAGCAGCGGCTCGAAGGGCGCATTGAACACGCCACGCTCTCCCGCGGACATGGTGCCGATCGTGTCGCCATGATAGCCATGTTCCATCACGACGATGCGATCACGCGCGATGCCGCGATTGTGGAAAGTGCCGAGCGCCATCTTGATCGCCACCTCGACGGCCGTCGATCCGCTGTCCGAGTAGAAGACGTGTTTCAGTCCCGAGGGCGCGAAGGCGAGCAGACGTTCGGCGAGGATTTCTGCGGGTTCATGGGTAAATTCCGCGAAGATAATCTGGTCGTAGGCCTCCGTCGCTTCGCGGATTGCCGCCATGATGCCGCGATGGCGATGGCCATGGGTGATCACCCACCATGACGAGATTGCGTCGAGGATGCGATTGCCATCCTCGTCGAACAGATATGCGCCTTCGGTCGCGACGATGCGCTTCATTGGCGGTTCAAGGGCATGCTGTGTAAAGGGGTGCCAGACGGGCGAGGGGGTCACGCGCGTGCCTCCATCAGGAACTCAATGTCGAAATTTTCGCGGAAGGCGCGGCGCAGAGTTTCACTCGTCAGGCTTTCCAGCAGGGGCAGCCGGCCCAACACCTTCACTTGCCCGATGGCGGCGATGGTCGCCTGGGTGTCGGCATTTTCCGCGCCGAGAAAAGCCACGCCGCAGAGGGGAATGTCGCGGCTGCGCAGCGCCTCGATGGACAGTAGCGTGTGATTGATGGTGCCGAGCGACGTTCGGGCGCAGAGAATGACGGGAATACGCCACCGGGCGAAGACATCGGCAAAGACCGTGTTTTTCGTGAGCGGGACCAGTAGGCCGCCGGCTCCCTCGATTACCAGCGGACCGGTGCAGGCTGGCGGCTCAAGCCGGGCCGGGTCGATTTCCACGCCGTCGAGTCGTGCCGAAAGATGCGGTGAGAGCGGGGCGGAGAGGCGATAGGCTTCCGGCAGGATATGCGCTGCGGGCAGCCGGCTCAGTCGGACAACGGCTTCGCTGTCCGTCTCATCTTCCAGTCCGGATTGCACGGGTTTCCAATATCGGGCGTTGAGCGCGCCCGTCAGCGCTGCGGCAAACACGGTCTTGCCGATGCCGGTATCCGTGCCGGTTACCACGAAACGGGCGGTCATTTCCTGTGTTCCTCCATGGCAGCGGCGAGGCAATCCAGCATGTGCGCAATCTGCTCCGAATCGACGTTGAGCGTGATCGACAGCCGCAGGCGTGCCGTGCCCTCCGGCACGGTCGGAGGACGGATCGCACGGATGTCGAACCCTTGAGCCTGAAGAGTTTCGGCAATTCGTACCGCACCCGCGTTGTCGCCGATGATAACAGGCTGGATCTGCGACCCGCTCGGCTCTATGCCGAATCGGCTCTTCAATCCGTCACCGACAAAGGCGACCAGACGTTCCAGGGCCTCGCGGCGCTCGGGTTCGTCATCCACTATGCGCAAGGCTTCGCGCACGCCCGCCGCCATGAGAGGCGAGGGCGCGGTGGAATAGATGAAGGCGCGGGCGCGGTTGACGAGATAGTCGGCAAGCATGCGCGGCACGGCAAGCAGCGCCCCCGATACGCCCAGCGCCTTGCCGCAGGTATGAAGGGCAAGCACATTGTCCCGGCCCTCCAACCCCGCCGCCAGCCCTCTGCCCCCGTGCCGAAAACGCCGGTGGCATGGGCTTCGTCGATCACTAGAAAGGCCTCGTGACGATCGGCAATATCGGCGAGGGCGGCGAGCGGCGCTCTGTCACCGTCCATGGAATAGAGGCTCTCGACGGCAATCCAGGGCCGGCCCTTACCGCCCTCCCTGCGCCAGTTTCGAATCGCCTCATCGAAGGCGTTCGCATCGTTGTGATCAATACTGACGGCCGTCGCCTTGCTGGCCGCAATGCCCTCATGGGCGCTGGCATGGATGAGCGCGTCGTGCACGATCAGATCTTCACGCCGTGGCAAGGTCGAGAAAAGCGCAGAATTGGCGGCATAGCCGCTGCCGAAATAGAGCACGCGTTCCACGCCGAAAAATTCGGCGGCTTCCATCTCCAGCGCCTCGTGTTCCGGATGGTTGCCGCGCAGCAGGCGCGAGCCGCCCGCCCCCGCCGGAACGCCGCTTTCCATCGCCGCGATGATCGCCGCCTTGAGGCGTGGTGCGCCCGCAAGAGCGAGAAAATCGTTGGACGTAAAGTCCGTGCCACGCTGCGGCGCCAGGCTGCGCAGCCGCGCCTTGCGCCGCAGGCCCTCAAGCGTGGCGGCATAGTCCGAAAGTATCGCCGTCACACCGCCGGCTCCAGCGGCATGGGAGAAAGGCCGAGGCGGCGGAAGAGCGCGGTGTCGTGATCGTCGCCGGGATTGTCCGCCGTCAGCAGCGTGTCGCCGACGAAGATGGAGTTGGCGCCCGCGAAGAAACAGAGCGCCTGCATCTCGTCGCTCATTTCGGTGCGTCCGGCCGAAAGGCGCAGATGCGAGGTCGGCATCAGGATGCGCGCCAGTGCGATCGTGCGGACGAAATCGATCGCATCGATAGGTTCAGCGTCCGCCAGCTTCGAACCGGGAATGGGGATGAGTTGGTTGATCGGCACGCTTTCCGGCGGCACAGGCAGGTTCGCCAGCGTCAGCAGCATCGAGATCCGGTCGTCGACCGTCTCGCCCATGCCCAGAATTCCGCCGGCACACACCTTGATGCCGGCCATACGTACGGTTTCCAGCGTATCGAGCCGGTCCGCGAAGCTTCGGGTGGTGATGATTTCGGAATAGAAGCGCTCGGAGGTGTCGATGTTGTGGTTGTAGTAGTCGAGGCCGGCTTCCGCGAGTTCGCCTGCCTGAGTCTCCGTCAGCATGCCGAGCGTCATGCAGGTTTCCATGCCGAGCGCCTTCACGCCCTCGACCATGGCGACCAGAGTGTCCATATCGCGGTCCTTCGGGCTGCGCCACGCCGCCCCCATGCAGTAGCGAGTCGCGCCCGCATCCTTGGCTTTGCGCGCCTCAGTGAGAACGCGTTCGACTTCCATCAGCTTCGAGGCCTTCAGGCCGGTCGGATAGTGGGCGGACTGGCTGCAATACCCGCAATCTTCGGCGCATCCGCCTGTCTTGATCGACAGAAGTCGGCTCATCTGTACGGCGTTGGGGTCGAAATGCGCGCGGTGGATGGTCTGAGCCCGGAAGAGCAGATCGTTAAATGGCAAATTATAGATAGTTTTTGCTTCACCGAGGGTGATGGCGGGCGATCGTGATGGATAAAGTGTCGAACATTCCGAAATTTGGGTGATTTTCTTCACTACGTTCGTCCTCCAGACTCAAATTATGGATAGAAGATATTTTTATCGATAATTTGGCAAGGACTATCTGAAGTGCGGTGAAGTTTCCGGTATGTGCAAAGGGAGACGGCGGTCTAATTTGCCTCTGTAGCCGATCGTGCGCGTTGGAGGCCGGATAAATACTCGGGTCTTGAATGGATGGATCCACCCATGTGGCCTAAAGCAAAAACCACGGCGAATGGCCGTGGTTTTTATCCTTGGCGTTTGGCTCGCCAGGCAGCGATTCAATTTGGCAGGCTCATCCCAAGAGCCTGACCCTCTTAGCGACCGTATACTGCTCGCTTGATATCGCCGCGGGCGAGACCGATGTCCTTCAGCGCGGAGTCGCTGAGCTGTGCGAGTTCGCGATAGGCCTTGCGAAGTTCAAAAAACTCAATGATCCTGTTGTTCGTTTTCATTGCATACCTCGTTAATTTGTTGCCTAATTATGTAGCAGAGTGGTTGCGAATTGAGCAGCGCAAACGTTGCATGGCTGGAATACGCTGCATGAAGATCTCCTCGTGATATTGATCAATGAGATGCATGTGCGAGTGACGACTGCGGATTCCGGCGGACAGGAGAAGGTGGGAAATTCCGGTATGATCCCGCGTCGCGGTTGACGAATGGAAGCTTTGAAATTCCGCTGGCCCGCGGAGCGATGTCCTTTAGGGGGACGACAGCTGAGGATAATGCCGCCACCGATATCGGCGACAGTGCGCCAACCGGCGCTATGGAAGCTGCAGAGATCCCAGGCGCCGTTGGCACCACCGAGCGGGAATACGAAGCGTTCGGCGCTCTTGGAAAAGGCTACGCGATGATCTACATTCTTTCCAAGAATTATCTACATGGAGATGGCTCATGCCCATCAATGTCAACAATCCGGAGGCCGACGCGTTGACGCGCAAGTTTGCCGAAATGGCTGGCGTCGGCATCACCGACGCCATCGTCATAGCTATGCGCGAGGCGATCGAGCGTCGCACTCGCGCGGAGACGCCGTTGCAGACTGCCGCACGCTTGCGAAAAAAGCATGGGGTCGCGATGAACGACGATGCCCGCAAGCCTCTTCCCCGTGAAGCCTTCGATGACATGTGGGATGATGCGTGATGTTCGTCGATGCCTGCGCAATCATCGCGCTTCTCTCTGATGAGCCGGAGGCGGCACGCGTCTCCGACGCCATTTCTTCGGCCAGACATCCGTTTACATCTCCCGTCGCCATTCTCGAAACCGTCCTCGGCCTTGCACGGCCCGACAAGTTCAATCTTCCAGTGCCTGCAGTCGAAACAATTGTGGTGGAATTCCTTGATGTGCGGGAAATCGAGGTTCGCGATCTTCCCCCGGCCTCCGAGACGACGCGGCTCGCCCTTGTCGCCGCGCACCGTTATCGCAGCGGCCGCCATGGCCTGAACCTCGGCGATTGCCTGCATTATGCCTGCGCCAAATTCCATGGCGTGCCGATCCTCGCCACGGCGGACGAGTTTAGGTCGACCGATCTCGAAACCGTTTCCTGAACCCGCTGAAGCGGTAACGCCGAGATCGGCCCGTCGCAACACTGTCCGGCCATCGGTCCTGGCGCAGCGCGGCGTTCGGCAACGGCCTCGCCGTGCTCCGCGTCCGTTCGCCCGCCGGTGCCTTCACCCAGTTGCGCGCCGCCCTTTGAACCGCCGTGACGGGGTTGCGATCGGCGCCACCTCCTGGAGGTTTAAACATGAGCAGCAAGGAACGTGCCGCGTCTCAATTGGACACAGCTTCGCAAAGGGGAATGGGGCGCGGCGGCGGCGCTGGATGATCTTGCTTGTACTGGGCGATGATTGGCTCGAGCTTCTCTTTCGGCCAGAACTGCGGCGAGCCGATCTCGCTGAGGCATGAGGCATTCCAGTAAGAACCGCTTTTGGCCGGCGATTGGCCTGATGCGACCGCACGCGCAATGGCACTGATGTCACGGGCCTCCGGATAGATATAGAGGGTCGTCGGGTTATCTTTGACCATCGACAACACTTGCACGGTATCCTCCGGTGACCAGCTGGTGCAGCCGTCGCTGCGGCCGCCCGCATAGGTGACCAGTTTGCCGAATGGGACGTAGCCCTCGCGATTGGCGTAGGGGCTTTCCGGTTTTTTCTGCATGCATATGCCCGAGACGAGCGCCGCGGCATGTCCACCGATGGCGCGCTGCCTGGCGTTCGCAGTCTCGCCGATGCCGTCGAACTGAACGAACGATCGGGTCAGAACTGCGTCCCGATTGGTAGAAGCACGATAATAGCCTTTAAAGGATGTCTTGATCTCATTCGTAAGGTACTCGCCACCGGCCGTCAGATTGGAATCCATTGCGTTGCCGAAGTTTTTTGCACACTCCCGCCCGTTGGAAAAGTTGACGACCCCTTGCAGATTGCGGCCACCGCCATGCCCTGCCGATATCACGTGGAAAGACTGGGACGCCTCGCAGATCATGTAGAACCGGCCACCTGCAGTTCCGTTAGGACGCGTGGCGTCCATCGCAAAATAGCATGCGTTTCTCACACGTCCCTCTGCGACCTTCTCCAGGTAGAGTGCCCGAGCCCGCTCCAGCACGACTGGAGCAATCTGCCCATTTCCTTCTCCAACATATCCCGCCAGCCAGACTGGAATGGCCGACGCATTGCTCAAGGCAAATGCCGGGCCCGCACCGCAAAGTGCTGCCGCCACTGCGGCGAAGCCGAGGCACTTGAAAATGCTAAATCTTGGGCGCATGCGGTATCTCCCCGAGCCGCCGAGCCGTTCATCTGCATGATGCCGGGCGGGGTGTCGGAATCAAAGTGGGCGAAAAAGTTCTAGTGCATTATCACTGTGCTTGAGCAATCGTTAACACTACATTTCCAATTTTGTCGTTGCTGCAGTGAGCGAAATGCCAAAGGCATCGGCAACGGAGAAATGCTGTTGGTCTCATCTCGTGCCACTATGCATCCACGACCTAGTCGGCGTGACGGTCAATCATGGCGCAGAACAGGAGAGCGGCGATGTCCAGATGGCGCCGGAATTTGCAGCGCGCCGATCCTGATCGAAGGCTACGCCGATGATCGCTCGACGTCCGGATGCCGTTGCGGCAGGCCAGAAGTCAAATCGGGATTTGTCAAAGGGAAGGACGCCAGCCGTCACGACGAGGTTGGAGGTCGATAACGAATTCGCCGCCTCAATCTCGATTGGGAGCGCCCCGATGCAATGGGAGTGCGTTGGTACCAGAGATTCAATCCCGTTGGTCTCAGCGGGTGGAGAGGGGCAGTGGCGGCGGTGGGGTGGTCGAGCCGGCGGCAAGTGAACGCTGCACCATGACGGTGTCGGCCCAACGGCCGTAACGATAGGCAACTCCCGGCAACAGGCCGACACGGGCAAAACCGAACCGTTCATGCAGGGCGAGCGAAGCAGCGTTATCGGCGTCGATATAGCCGATCATCTGCCGAAAGCCGGCGGCGGCACAGGTGTCGATCAACGCCCGCATGAGGAGGCTCCCGACACCCTGGCCGACATGGTCATGATGCACATAGATCGAATGCTTGACGGTGTAGCGATAGGCCGGGCGTTTGCGGAACAGAACCACATAGGCATAGCCCACCACTTTTTCGCCTTCGATCGCGACCACATGCGGAAACCGGCGGCTCTTCAAATTTTTGCGCCGTTCCCGCAGATCATCCGGTTGCGGCGTGTCGTTATCGTCCACCCCGTCCTCGACGCCGCGGCGAATGTGGCGGCGATAGATGGCAAGCATAGCATCGACGTCCGTCTCGCGAGACGGACGAATGAAGATCGTTTTGTTCTGCTCCATGATCGAACCTGAACTTCTCAGCCTATTCCGCAACGACGTAGGTATAAAGCCGGATGCGGCCGGATGCATCGATCTCGCGATAGATCCCCTGAATCTCCACCTCAAAGCCGGGGAAGGTGTTGAAGCAGGTTTCAAACATCTTGAGATAGTCGATCATGGGCTTAGCCCTTTCGCTCAGGCGCTCGCCTGGCACGATAGTCGCAATACCGGGAGGATAAACTACAAACGGCGTGGTTGCGATGCGGCCGGCAATGGCGTCGATCGGCAGATAGTCGACATCGTTGCGAACCAGGCAGCGCGCGGCATCATGGGGCGACATGGCCATCGGGGGTAAGTGGTCAGCAGAAAACTGTTTTGTCTGAAGCGCGCTGACATCGGCCTGGCGGAAGAAGTTGTGCATTTCCGCGCACAGATCGCGCAGGCGTACTCCGCCATAGCGGCCCGGACGGCGTCGATAGAATTCCGGGATCGCCTCCTCCAGCAGAGCATTGTCGTCATGGAGTTTTTTGAAGGCGACGAGGCCGCTGATCAGGGTACCGGCTTTGCTGGCCTCTACACCAGGCGTGAGCAAGAAGAGCAGCGAATTGAGGTCGTTCTTCTCCGCGACTATGCGGTTTTCCCGCAGATATTGCGCGACTATGGGCGCCGGTATGCCGTGCTCGGTGTATTTTCCGCTTTTCCGGTCGAAGCCGGGGGTGAGCAGGGTGAGCTTGTTCGGATCGGTCATGGCGAAGCCCTGCTCCATCCCTGAAAAGCCATGCCATGTAGCGTCCGGCGTCAGGTGCCAGAAGGCGGGATTGGTGGCGAGCTGGTCGGTAGAGACACTTTCCCAAAGCACCTCATGCACCGCGCCGGGGCTCGACACATCCGGGATTGCCACCCGGTCTGGCACGAAGGGCTCGAAGAACCAGCGGCGCTCGGGGCGATGCTCCTTTTCCTCGAATTCGCGGCGCACCGCACGGATCTTCTTACGCAGCTCGATACCGAGACGGATCGTATCGTCCCACAGCACTTCGCCCGAGCGGCCCTTCATCATCTGCGCGCCCACGTCAAGCGAGGCAAACAGCGGGTAGAAGGGTGAGGTCGACGCGTGCTGCATGAAGCTTTCGTTGAACCGCCGGTGCTCCACACGGCGCTTCTGGCCGGTGATATGCCGGTCCTTCATGTGGATCTGCGAGGCCTGCGAGAAGCTTGCAAGCTGCTTATGGGTGGATTGAGTGGCGACGATGCCTGGCGCATCCGGGCCGAGATCGGCAAGACCCATGGCAAAACGTCCGGCATAGAGCGGATGAAACTTCATGAAGCCGGCCCAGGCCTCGTCGAAGAGGATGTAATCGCACAAATGTCCGATACGCTTGAGGATCATCTCGGCATTGTGAATGGTGCCGTCGTAGGTGCACTGCTCCACCACCGCGACGCGGAATGGACGAGGCTTTTTGTAGGCCTCGGGGTCTTTCACCAGCGGATGGGTGCGGATGCGCTCTCTGAGCGCCTCTTCGTCCATAGCCGCAAAATCGATGGGACCGATCAAGCCATGGAGGTTGCGTATAGTCGGCAGGTAAACCGGAATGCCGCCGGAAATCATCAACGCGCCGTGATGAGCGGCCTTATGATTGTTACGGTCGAACAGCACGAGATCGCCATCGGTGACGAGGGCGGAGAGGGCGACCTTATTGGAGGTGGAGGTGCCGTTCAGCACGAAATAGGTCTTCTCGGCGCCGAAAATTTTGGCGGCTTCCTTCTGTGCGGCCAGCGCCGGTCCTTCGTGGGTCAGAAGGTCGCCGAGGTCGAGCACGGAATTGTCGAGATCGTCGCGAAACACCGCTTCGCCGAGATGCTCCATGAATACTCGACCGATAGGGCTGCGGCTGTAGAAGATGCCGCCATTGTGCCCAGGGCAGGTCCAAAGGTGGTTGCCTTCTTCGGCATAATCGACCAGCGCACCGAAGAACGGCGTCTTCAACGTCTCGGCATATTGCTTGAGCCGGCTGATGAGGCTCTTGGCGATGAAGGCGGGCGTTTCTTCCGACAGGAAGACATAGCCGTCGATGAAATCGAGCACCTCCACCGGCACATCCTCGAAGCGCTTACGGCGGATCAGCAGGATGATCGGGAATTCGAGACCGCGCCGACGCATCAGATTGATGAGGGAAGCCGTTTTGCCCTCGAGCCCCTTTTTGCCCCAGTCGACGAGCATGCAGCCGATGGCGGCGTCTGTCTGCACGGCTATCTCTGCATCTTCGAGATTGCGCGCCCGCACTACCTCAAAGCCCGAGCGCTCGATCTCCTCGACGATCTGGTTGTAGCGGGCGCCCTCCAGGTCGTCGCTGTCGAAAGCCGGCGTTGCGAACAGAAAGTTGAAACGTCTGAAATAATCCATGGGTACCCGCTCCTGACCTGGCACGAGGTGTCGACGCGTTTCATGACATGGATGTGACAGAGTACCGGATGTTCGAAACACCCGCACAGCATTCGTCTCGTCTGCTCCTGGATTTCTCGGCATAAATCAATCGTCGGCAACTATCCGATGCGGTCGTCACTCTTTGCCTGACTGGAACGGTCCTGTTACCAAAGTCCTGAGCCCAGATCACATTCGGGTTGGGTGCGGTGCCGTCCGCGGTAACGCCACCGCGGGCATGCCGGGAGCCAGAAATTGACCCTCATCAATGCCCGCTGCGCTGCGCGTGCAATTGTTCCTCATCCTCCCAGGGAGCAGGACCATGGACAATCCAGCCAAGAATGTCGCGCTAGAGCATCGTGTCGCAGATTTCCCCACTCCTTACTGGGCAAAATCCATCGCGGTGCTGTTTACCGAATATAAATCGCAGTCGTCTGGCCTGTCCACGGCGGAAGCGACGGGCCGGTTGCAAATCTACGGTTCGAACACACTCAGGGTCGGCGGTCGAGCGAATGTGTTGCGCCTCCTGCTGAAGCAGTTTCTCAGCCCGCTGGTCTTAATTCTCATTTTCGCGGCTATCGTCGCTGCAGGCGTTGGCGAAATACATGACGCCGTGATCATCGGCTGTATCGTCGGCGCAAGCTGCCTGCTGGGATTCTCGCAGGAATTCTCTGCCTCGCGTGCCATCGAATCGCTTCGACGCGGCATTTCGCTAACCGCTGCCGTCATCCGCGACGGGAAGGAACAGACAATCCCGGCTGATCGGATCGTGCCCGGTGACATCATCAAACTGTCTGCGGGGAGTCTGGTGCCCGCCGATGCGGTTCTTCTATCCACCCAGGACCTCAATGTGACGGAGGCGGCGCTGACCGGCGAGACGTTTCCCGTCGCCAAAGCGCCGGGCATATCCAAGCCCGACACGCCGATCGACGGTCGCTTGAACTGTGTCTTCACCGGAACTTCGGTGCGAAGCGGCATCGCAACCGCGCTTGCGGTCAAGACAGGCAACAACACGGAGTTCGCCGCTATCGCGGGCGCCATCACCCGCGAAATTCCCGAAACGGACTTTGCGCGCGGTATTCGCCGCTTCGGCTATCTGATGACCAGAATTATGCTGGTCATCGTATTCGTCGTTTTCATCGCTAACCTACTGCTCCACCGTCCGCTTATCGACTCACTGCTGTTTTCGCTTGCACTCGCTGTCGGGCTGACGCCCGAGCTGTTGCCCGCCATCATCAGTGTGACGCTGGCGCGCGGCGCCCGTGTCATGGCGCGGCAGGGTGTCATTATCCGCCGTCTGGAGGCCATGGAAAATCTGGGCAGCATGGATATGCTCTGCACGGACAAGACCGGAACGCTGACGGAGGGGACGATCCGCCTCGACAAATGTGTTGACGTGCAGGGTCAGCCTTCCGACCAGGTAAGATTGCTGGCCATCCTCAACGCCGGCCTGCAGGCGGGTCTCAAGAATCCGCTCGACGATGCCATTCTGGCCGAAAAAAAAGAAACCGTGCTTTCAGCTTATCGGAAGCTGGGTGAGATTCCTTATGATTTCGCCCGAAAGCGGCTTTCGGTCGTCGTCGCTCAGCAGGATGGCGCCCAACTGATCTGCAAGGGCGCGGTCACTACTCTTTTGGACATTTGCACGACGGCGAAAGCAGGCAGCGTCGCCAAACCGATCGATGCCCAGTTGCGCGCCGAAATCGACGGACGCTACCAGCGATGGAGCGAGGACGGAATTCGCGTCATAGCGGTGGCGACAGGCTCATTTGATCAGCAAAAGACGCCACTCGACAAAAGCGACGAAACCGCCCTTTGCCTGGAAGGCTTCCTCCTGTTTCTTGATCCTCCCAAGGCTGGCGTGAAGGAGGTTCTTGGGGGGCTACGCAAGCGCGGGATCGGCATCAAGATCATCTCGGGGGACAATCGCTATGTCGTCGCGCATCTGGCGAAGTTGGTCGGTCTGAAAGACGCGCGCGTGCTGAGTGGCCGCGACATCGCGTCCATGAGCAATGATGCGCTTTTCGCCAAAGCCACGAAGACGGACCTGTTCGCTGAAATCGATCCCAATCAAAAAGAGCGGATTATCAAGGCCTTGCGCAGGGCTAACCATGTCGTCGGCTATATGGGCGACGGTATCAATGATGCTCCCGCTCTGCATGAAGCCGATGTGGGCATCTCGGTCGATAGCGCCGTCGATGTTGCGCGGGAAGCGGCCGACGTCATCCTGCTGCGCCGCGACCTCGATGTCCTGATGCGTGGCGTCGACGACGGACGACGGACGTTTGCAAATACGCTGAAATATATATCGATCGCCACCAGCGCCAATTTCGGCAACATGATCAGCATGGCGATAGCCTCGCTCCTGCTGCCCTTCCTGCCACTGCTTGCCAAACAGATCCTGCTCAACAATCTTCTGGCGGACATCCCGTCGATGACGATCGCCACCGACAGGGTCGATCCTGCCGAGGTGCAGCGGCCGAAGCGCTGGAACATCGCCGGCATTCAACGCTTCATGCTGTGTTTCGGGCCGATCAGCTCCCTCTTCGATTTCGTGACCTTCGGTTTCCTTCTCTTCGCCGGAGTGGGCGTCGATGCGTTCCGGACGGGATGGTTCGTTGAATCGCTGACATCTCAGATCGCAACGATGCTGATCGTCCGCACGGTCTTTTCGAGTTGGAAGAGCAGGCCGAGCGGCCTGCTTGTCGCAACGACAGCCCCCATCGGTCTCGTCGGCATCAGCCTGCCATATCTGCCCTTCGCGGAGACCTTCGGTTTCGTGCCTCTGCCTTTCAGCGTGCTGGGCGCTCTGCTCTCCATAACCGTCGCTTTCGCGGTCGCGCTGGAGATGGCAAAGAGCTGGTTCTTCCGGCATGAGCGAAAACATTCCTCGTTCCACAGGAAGAAATTGCGATAGGTCAAGGCTCTTTCCGGATGGCATGTCATAATGCCGTCGTCGGTTGAAAGCGCGTGCTCTCATCGACTGGGCTTCGACGCGATACGAGGCACCCAGTCTCGAGCACACCTCTCAATTCCAACAGGAGCTTGAACTTTGCCGCGGCACATACTGATCATAGAAGCGCATCCGGACGGTCATGATCGCCATCTGTGTGGCGCGCTTGCGGATGCATACGCGACAGGTGCGACAAATGCAGGCTTTACGCTGCGCAGGCTGGATATCGCCAAGCTGGATTTCCCGTTGCTTCGCTCGCGCGAAGAGTTTGAAAACGGTATGGTTCCCGAAGCACTTGCCGCTGCGGCCGAAGCTATCCAATGGGCCGAACATATCGTTGTCATCTTTCCGCTTTGGCTCGGCACCATGCCGGCAATGCTGAAGGCCTTCCTGGAGCAGGTATTTCGGCCAGGCGTCGCTTTTCAATATCGCGACCGCGGTTTTGCGAAGAGGCTGCTTGCCGGCTGCTCGGCCCGGCTGATTGTCACGATGGGAATGCCAACACCCGTCTATCGATTTTGGTTCGGGGGTCATGGGGTCAACGGCCTGAGACGCAGCATCCTGAATTTTGCCGGAGTTCGGCCCGTGCGGCAGACCTTTTTCGGAATGGTCGAGCAGGTGGACGAGGCGGCGCGAAAGCGTTGGCTTACGAAGGTCGAAGCTCTTGGCCGTCGCGGACTATAGCTGAGTTAGTCCCCTTGGTTCAGCTCGTCTTCCTGCATCGGTGTCGGCAACCCGGAGCACGCAAGTTGCCTTCTGAAGCCTGGATTGCCTGAACAACAAGCGTGATGCGTTCGTCTCGCTTTCTGAGCCTAACTTACCGCGGACAGCCGAACCTGACGAAATCATCGCCATGCAGGGCGCCTTCTCAAGAGGTCGCCCTGCTGTTCGCATTTTACAAGATAGCCCGAGCATCAGGCGTTAGCGACAGTCTCGGCGGCAAAATCGCGATAGGAACGCAGTGGACGGCCTAGGATCTTCGTCAGACGCTCGACATCACCAGCCTCGGGGATCATGCCATCGCTGACATAGCGCTCCGCCATCAGGCGCATCTCATACGCCATCCACTTCGGCATGAAGGTCGCCAGATTCTGCTCGAAGCCGGTCGGATCATCGCCGCCATAGGCAACCGGGCGCCCCAGGACATCTGACCAGATCGCTGCCACAGCCGTTCCGGTTAGCGTGTCGGGACCGACCAGATTGATGGTTTCGATTGGCAGCTTGCCTGGGGCCTGGTCACGACGGATCAGTTCGATGGCTGCGACTTCGGCAATGTCGCGGGCATCGACCATGGCAACACCCTTACCTCCGATCGGCATCGGATAGAGATTGTAGTTGAAGATCACGTCCTTGATCATGAGTTCGTTGTCGATGAAGTAGGACGGACGCAGGATCGTGGCGCTGAAGCCCATCTGTTCGATCATGCGCTCGGCCCCTGACTTCACGGCAAAGTGCGGCACGTTGACAAAGCGGTCGGCGTGAATGACCGACAGATAGACTACCCGGTCGACGCCGGACTCGCGGGCGATGTTCAGGGTAACGATCGCCTGGGTGAACTCGTCTCCCGTAACCGCATTGAGGAGGAACAACGTGCTGACGCCGGTGAAGGCTTTGCGCAGCGCGTCGATATCGAGCAGTTCTCCTTGAACAACTTCAACTGCGGCCGGGAAGTTGGCCTTTGAGGGGTCGCGGGTAAGGATGCGCACATTGGCGTCGCGCTTGACGAGTTGTTCAACGACATGGCGGCCAACGCGGCCGGTGGCGCCTGTAACGAGGATGGTCATGGGATTTCTCCGTGTTGGTTTGCTTGACAGGTCGAATATGCGTGGTTCACTGATGGTCCGATAGACAACAAAATTGGACACTCCGTCTCGTGGGTGAAACACGCATGGATCTTCTTGCTCTCGCCGATTTCAATCTTGTTGCCCGCCATGGCGGCTTCGGCAAAGCCGCACGGGCCACCGGGCGGCCCAAAGCGACCCTGTCGCGTCGCGTTGCGGAGTTGGAGAGCAGCCTCGACCTGCGCCTGTTCGAAAGGGGCACGCGCAACTTGAAGCTCACTGAGGAGGGGCGAGCGCTCTACGAGCGGACGGGCGCATTGCTCGCCGAGCTTGATGAAACGGCATCGGCGATTGCCTCGGGAGGACAAAGACCCAGAGGAAAATTGCGCATCAGTGTGCCCTTGCTTTTCTCTCAGACCGCGATGGGAAAGATCGCTGCTGGTTTTGTTCTGCAGTGCCCGGAGGTGAGGCTCGAGGTTACGACGGAGGATCGGGCTGTCGATATGATCGAGGAAGGCTACGACTTGGTGATCCGGGTTAATCCGGATCCGGATGAGACCTTAGTCGGGCGCGCCTTTCTGCGCGACCGCCTGGTCGTTGTGGCGAGCCCTGGCCTTGCCCGTCCGGCCCCAGACCTCAATGCCCCTGGCGTTGTTCGCGGGGTAGGCGATCGTCAGGCTTGGGACATCATGACGCCGCTTGGCCGATCAACAATCATGATCGAACCAGTCCTCGCTCTATCATCGCTCATCATGGTCCGGGACGCGGTACGAGCGGGGTTTGGCGTGGGACGTCTCCCAGTGTCGCTGGTGAGCCACGACCTAGCCGCCGGTACCTTGGTGCATTGGGGAGATGTCGAAGGACCGGAGATTGTCCTTTGGACGCTCTACCCATCCCGGAGATTGCTGAGCGCCCGCGTGTCGGCGTTCCTCGATTATCTAAAGCAAGCCTTCCCCAGGGGAACACCGGAGGAACTGGCTGCCTATATCAGCAGATGAGAACGCGCTGCCACCGGCTCCCGGTGGCAGCTTTCAGACGCATTTGGCAAAATTCCGCTAGAAGAGCGGTCTGACGGCCATCTCGGCTCCGAGCAGGAACAAAAGAGCAAGAAATCCGCGGCGGAAGGTCAATGGACTTATCCGATCGCGAATGAACCGACCCGCCCACATCCCAGCCAGAGCGGGGATGACGGCGAGTACGGAGAGCGTCATCTGATCAAGCTGAAGTGCACCCTGCGCACCGATACCTGCGGCCAGCGCGATGGTTGAAATTGTGAACGACAACCCAAGCGCCTGAACGAGATCGTCCTTTGAGAGGCCAAGCGCCTGAAGATAGGGTACCGCTGGAAGGGTAAAAACACCGGTCACGCCTGTAATCAGGCCTGTTGCCGCGCCGATTGATGGCGACAACCAGCGTTCAATTTTCATCGGAACGTTTAGTTGACGCGCGAACAAGGTGTACAGCGAATAGAACGCAAGCGCACCTCCCAGTGTGGCCGTTGTAAGAATGGTGTCGCTGCTCGCGATGAATGATGAACCGAGCACCGTTCCGGCGATAATGGCGAGCATCATCGGCCAGAGCCTTCGCAGAATTGAACTAAAACTAGGCCCGGCGAAGAGCTGCCACACATTGGTGACGAATGACGGAACGATCAGCAAGGTCGCCGCGGCGAGCGGCGAAATGAGGGAGCCGAGCACACCCATGGCCACCGTGGGAAGGCCCATGCCGGTAACGCCCTTGACGATGCCGGCTACGAAAAAGGTCGCGACGGTGGCGGCGATCATTGGAACAGATAGGTCTGACATGCATCTTGGATATCAGCTGCCGCCGCACTGACAATGCGGATCTGCCGACGGCTGGCTTCGGCTAGACCGAAGGCTAATTATTCGCTACCTTCATCCGGTGCGCTTCGACCTGACCGATCTTCGCCTCTTTTTAGCCGTGGTGAATGCTGGAAGCATCACCCACGGCGCGTCGGATGCCGGCCTGTCCCTTCCGGCTGCAAGCGAACGTCTCCGGGACATGGAGATAGACGGTGAGGTTGTGCTGCTGGAGCGAGGTCGACGTGGCGTAGTGCCGACGGAAGCGGGTGAAGCCCTTGCTCATCACGCGCGGGCTATCATGCATCAGATGTCGCAGATGCGTGATGAGATTGGACAGTACGCGAAAGGGTTGCGCGCTAATGTGCGCGTCCTTGCTAACACAGCCGCGACCGCAGAGATTTTACCCACCCGGCTTGCCCCCTGGTTGGCTGCTCGTCCCCAAGTCGATGTCGAATTGCGGGAACGCCAAAGCACCGAGATCGCTAGGAGCATTTCCGCCGGGTTTGCTGAGATAGGCATACTGTCAAGTGCCGTCGAAACGGGTGGCCTCATCTTGCGACCGTTCGCTATCGACCGCCTCGTCGTCGTTGCTGCGCGCGATCACCCTCTTTCGAAAAGACCGCGTATTCGCTTTGTCGATGCGCTTGAATACCATTTTATTTCTCTGGTTGGAGGCGCCTTGCAGGACCATATCGATGCGCAGGCGGCCAAACTGGGAACCAGGCTCAAAACGCGCATAGCGCTTCGTAGCTTCGATGGCATTTGCCGTATGGCCGGTGAAGGCGTGGGTATCGGTCTCGTGCCGGAGACGGCGGCGCGACGATATAAAAGGATAACGCAGATTGGCATCCTTCCACTTCAGGATGATTGGGCGACACGGCGGCTCTCGATCTGTGTCCGCAGCGAGAAAGAGCTGACACCGCTCGCGCTTGACCTCTTCCAGCATCTGGCGGCGGAAGAGCAACGGGAAGACCGCTAATTCAGGTCTTCCTCTTCAGGGCCTGTTTCACGGCGGGACGCTCCATTCGCTTTTCATGAGACGGGACCAGCGGGGCCACCGAGCCTCCACGTCAAACCTGAGGCGCGCTCCCCACAGCCAGAAAACAAGGAGGCGTCTTCGCCGCGTCTGACGGAACGAACCTTGGCCGCGCGGGGCGCGCCGATGGGTGAACATACCGCTCGGATCATGCTGTGTCTGGGACGCGGGCCGCCTTGCAAACATCAAACAGGATACGGCGTAGCCACCGATGCGCTGGATCGCCATCAAGCCGAGGATGCCAGATGGCGGATATGGCGATCCCCGGTGTTGCCACGGGCAAATCGAAGACTTCAAGTCCAAGAATGGCGACGCGGTCGACAATTGCGTCATTGCCGAGACACAGTCGCGGGACCAGCGCGACAAGGTCGGAGTCTCGCGCTATCCACAGCGCCTCGGGATGGGCGGGCACGACGGCAGCCACGGTTCTCTTCAGTCCCAGAGTGGCGAGCGCATCATCGACGGGGCCGGAAATGATGCCCCTGCGGGACACGACGACGTGGCGGCAGGCGGCATAGCGTTCCGGCGTCACCGTCCCTGCCAGCAGTGGGTGGCCTATCCTGCAAGCGCCCACGAACCTGTCCCGGAACAGCAGATGGGTCCGTATCTCCGGTGCCCTGGTGCCCAGCACGCCGACTTCCAGATCGATGGCGCCGTCGCGCAGAGACTCCGCATCCTTGTCGGGTTTTGGTACGAACACCAGCCGGACGTCGGGTGCTTCGTGAGCGATGTTGGAGAGAAGCGACGCGCCGAACAGGTCCAGAAAGCCCTCGCTGGCCCTGATGACGAATGAGCGTTCGAGCCTGGCGACATCCAGCGCTGCGGCGGCAGGCTGAAGAACGGCCCGCGTCTCCCTCGTCAGCACATGGACGCGCGCAGCCAGTTCCTCGGCATAGGGTGTCGCAACAAGGTGGCGACCGGCCTGTACCAGCAGCGGATCGCGTGTCGTCTGTCGGAGCCGGGCCAGCGTCCGGCTCATGGCCGATGGACTCAAGCCGAGACGACGCGCAGCGGCGGTCACACTCCGCTCGATCAGAAGTGCGTCGAGCGCAACAAGAAGATTGAGATCGATGTTCGACATCCTGGCACCATAGGCAACGGTCCAGATGTCAGCAAGGCGTTCAACGCAATCGTTGTTTGCTTCCTGTGCGTCTGGTGAAATCGTGGCCTGCCCGGTATCGACGATGGCGACAAAATGGAAGGGATAAGGATCATGTCTATCGCCGAGCGTGGCAAGCCATCGCCAAGCATCCTGATCGTCGGCGCGTCCCGGGGCCTCGGCCACGCTATCGCGGCAGAATTCCTCAAACGGAACTGGTCCGTCGTGGGCACGGTGCGCGACAAGACAACTTGGACACCGCTTCATGACCTTGCCGAGAGGAGCGACGGAAAGCTCGAGATCGAGACTGTAGACGTCAGCGAAACCATCCAAATCGATGCAATGCGGACGCGACTGGCGAACCGGGTCTTTGACATGCTGTTTGTCAATGCCGGCACGGCGAACAGGGACCGGAACGAGACAATTGCTGATATCTCGACGGCGGAGTTTGCGCGCGTGATGGTCACGAACGCGATGGGGCCGATGCGGATCATCGAGGCCTGTCAGGACCTTGTGCCCGCCGACGGCCTCATCGGCATCATGTCTTCGGGCCAAGGCAGTGTCGCCAATAACGACAAAGGCGGTTACGAAATCTACCGCGCCAGCAAGGCGGCCCTGAACCAGTGCATGCGAAGCTACGCGGCCCGTCACGCAGGAGACTCCCGTGCGTTGCTACTGATGGCCCCCGGCTGGATCAGGACAAGGCTCGGCGGACCCAATGCTCCCTTCAGTATTGAGGAAACCATTCCGGATATCGTGGCCACGCTGCTTACAAAGAAAGGCAAGCCAGGTCTCGACTATCTCGACCGCATGGGCAAAGCGGTTGCCTGGTGACCCGACGCAAGGACGAGGGATTTCCTATGAAACACGTCGGCGTTGAAGCGCATGTTACGCCACTACGACTGCCGTCGTCGTAGACCGCAAACAGAGTGGACGAAAGTTGCAGGTCGTTTAGTTCTTTTGGGCAACTGAAAAACCGTCGCATTTGCGATAGATTTCTGAGACATACCTCGACACTTGGAGAGATGCGGTTAGGAGCGCCGGGCGCTCGTCGGCGACCGCGCCGGAGCAGGCGGTTCGACTCCGCAGCCGCAACCCTATCGCGTCTGTACATCGGCCGCACTCGATGATGACGTCGCTGCTCGCCACTATGCCGTCGCGTCTGACTAGAAACATCGCCTCCATCGGTAGGATCCACGGCACTCCCTTCCTGAGGGCGAGCATTTCCGGGCCACGGGCGGGTCGTCCAAGCCCTGTCCAACCGCGTTTGCATTGCAGCCGTCGCCGGACGCCATGAAAACGCAGTTGCCACCGCCGGCGCAGCCAGGCGGACCGTTGCCCGCGACGAGCTCACGGGCGTGGATCGGTTCGCAAATATGCGTTATTCTGAACTTTCTGGGAAAGGGTGGGGGCCCCTATGTCGGATAGGAGTTTGCTTGAGGCTCGGCTGATCGAGAGTTTCGCGCCACCGCCGCTGAGGCTCTTCGGCAAAGAGCCCTCCATACCGCCGGATCGCCGTATGGCCCTGTTGTGGCTCGACGTCGTCGGCTTCACCCGGATTACAACGCAATTTCTTGCACCGGGACCCGCCGGCATCGAAGATCTGGCAAACCTGCTGGAACTGCATTTCGCTGGGCTCATCGACATGATCGTCGCCCATGGCGGAGAGCCGCTGATGTTTGCGGGCGATGGCCTGCTTGCCGGCTGGCCGTGCGCTGGCTCGACCCCTTATGAGGCTCTTCTGCGCGCAGCCGCGTGCGGCCATCAAATTCTTGCCGCGTCGCGCGGTAGCTTGCCTTCGGGCGAGCCGATCGAACTCCATGCCGTGCTCGCCTTCGGGCAATGCCATACTGCCGAGATCGGAACCGGGAGCCTGCGACTCCACGTGACCGTGGGAAACGGGCTCGCTGATCTGCAAGAGGCTAGCACTACACGGGCCAAGGGACAGTTGCTGGTTTCCGCGGCTGCGCGTTCGATCCTCGGTGACGCGGCAACCGTGCAATCGGCTGGCCGCGAGGCGACGATCCTGACGTCATTGCGCGGTGCGCCCGACCCGACGCCATTGGCCATTCCGCCGCTGACTGCGGAAGCGCGCGAACGACTTGCCAGTCTTGTGCCTCTCCCCGTCGCACGCCGCCTCGATGGCAGGCTTCTCGGTTGGACCGCCGAGCTCAGGCGCATATCCGTCGTGTTCGTGGCCCTCCCTCGGTTGGATCACGCTTCGTCGGACATTTTATCCCGGCTGGAGTCGATCGTTGCCGCAATCGAGCCAGAGGTCCTTGAGCAAGACGGGTTCATACAGCAACTTCGGGTGGACGAGCGCGGCGCAAACCTCGTCGTCGTTTTCGGGATTCCGCCTGTTGCGCACGCGGATGATCCGGTGCGGGCGGTGCGATGTGCCGTCGACATGCGTGATGCGCTGCGCGGCATAGGCCAGCCCAGCAGTATCGGCGTCGCGACGGGGACAGCGTTCTGCGGATTGATTGGAAACGATGTCTTCCGCGCTTGGACCACCTATGGCGAAGCGGTCAATCTTGCCGCCCGGCTCCAGGGTTTGCAGCAAGGCACGATCCAGTGCGATGAAGCCACGGTCCGCGGGGCACAGGATGTCATATCCTTCGTCCCGATCGGTCACAGCCAGGTGCGTGGAATGGACCTCAATGTCCCCGTCTGGACACCCAGGCGGCAGGATCGCGCCGAGTTCGACGAACTGATGTATGGGCGCGAGCGAGAACTCAAGCGCATTCTGAGCGCCCTGGAAGATGCGGCCCAATCCGGCATTTCTCGATTCGTCCTTGTCGAGGCGGAATCTGGGATGGGTAAATCACGCCTGCTGGCGGAGTTGCATCATCGTCTGGCGACCGAGCGATCCACGACTTTGGGCGGTGTCGCGGACCGGATCGAGCATCGCGTTCCTTATCGAGGCTGGCGAGGCGTGCTTACCCAACTGCTCGGTCTCGATGCCAAACAGCCGGAGTCACAGCGGCGCGCGGCCGCTTTGAGCGCGCTCAGCCCGGAGCTGGCGCCGCGCGCAGCGCTCCTGAACCCCGTCTTGCAACTCGACTTTCCCGAATCGGCTGAATTGGAAGCGATGAGCGCCCCCCAGCGCGTGGAGGCCCGGCTCGATTTGCTGGTTTCGCTTCTCCGGCGCGCCGCTTCCGGCGGCTCGTTGCTCGTGACGATCGACGACGCCCAGTGGCTGGATGACGAGAGTTGGACGCTGGCGACGAAGGCCGTTCGTGCGGTGCGCGGTCTCTGTCTGGTGATGGCCATGCAGCCGATGGAGGAGGACGCGCGGATCGAAACGCTGTCCGACGGCGGCGCGCTGCGACTGAAGCTGGACGGGCTCTCGGACGAAGAACAGGATAGGCTGGCGCTGACCCGGCTCGGCGCGGAACGCATTTCGCCGGATCTGGCGAACCTGCTGCGTGCTCGCGCCCGGGGGCATCCCTTCTTTTGTCTCGAACTGGCCCGCGCGCTCCATGACGAAGGCTTGATCGAAGTGGTGGATGGCACCTGTCGTATCGCGCAACATTTGGCCGACGATCGCCTGCCTCTGCCGGATTCGATTCACGCCGCGGTGGCGCGCCGCATCGACCGTCTCGATCTTGAAAGCCAGGTGACGCTCAAGGTCGCAAGCGCCGCGGGTTTGCGTTTTCCGACCGCCCTTGTGGCCGCTGTCCACCCCGCCGCCAACGCCGAACAGGCAGTCGTCGGCCGCCACCTGGCGATGCACCACCGCGCGGGCATGCTGGAGCCAGACCACATCGACGAGTTGGACGGCTACAGCTTTTGCCATGGTATCATGCGCGATGTTGCCTATGAGCTGATGCTCTACGGGCAGCGCAAGCAATTGCACCGGGCAATCGCCGACTGGTACGAGCAAAACGGCGCCCTCGACATATCACGCATCTACGCGTTGCTCGCGCATCACTTGGAGGCAGCAGGCGAACCGGTACGGGCGACTCACTATCTCAGGCTTGAAGCCGAGCGTGTTTTCGGTCTGGGATTCGTGCGGCAATCCCTTTCGATCGGCCTGCATGGTGCGGCCCTTCTCGGCTCCGAAGTGCCAGACGACGGAGCGGGGCTCCAAAGGGCGATCGGCCAGGAGATGGAGCAGATCGTCGCGCTGCTCGGCGACAGGCAACCGGCGGATCTCATCGACCTGCCGCAACTGCAGGACGAGCATGTCGCAAGCCTTGTTCCGCTATTGCTGAGTATCGCGCCCTACGCTTACCAAAGTCAGCAGCCCGAACTGTTCGCGCTTCTCGGCACGCGATGCCTGCGCCTGACTCTCGCTCACGGCCAGGCCGGTTTCACGCCGGATGTCTACGCGATGTATTCGGTTGTCCATGCGGCGATGACCGGCGACCGACGGACGGGTGCAGCCTGGAGCGATCTGAGCCTGCAACTGCAGCCCCGCGTCAAAGGCGCGAGCTTTGCCCGCTGCGCCTTCATCAACGTGTGGTTCCACAATCATTGGGTCGGAAACCTGGAGGAAGGAATTGCACGAGCAGAGGCGGGCGCCGAAGCTGGCCTGGCGAGCGGCGAAATCGTCTATGGATGTTTCAATCTCACGACCGTCGTCGTCCTGCTCGCCGCGGCCGGCCGTCCGATCGACGAGGTCATATCGACCGGTATCACGCTTCTCGCGCGGAACGGCGGTCGGGTGCGCAATTCCGCCTTCACGCTCCTGCTGGAACTGCAATCCGCCCGTGTGCTTGCCGGCAAGACCCGCGCGTTCGACCAGCTTTCCGATGCGACCGCGGACGAGGAAACTGAGTTCGCAACCATGCTCCAATCGCGGTTCAGCAATCAGGTTGCCGGCTATTATACGGCGAAACTGCGCTTGGCTGCGCTTGGCGGAGACTGGCGAAGTGCTCTTTCATGGGCAGAAAAGGCGCGCGCCCTGTTGCCGTTCTTCGCCGGACAACCTTCGGAAGTCGTGCTTGTGCATTATCACGGAGCTGCGGCGCTGGCGCTTGCCGCCTTCGGCTCTCCGGAGGACGCTCAGGCATTGCGCGCCGAGGGGTGGGACTGCGCGGACCAGATGCGCAATTGGGAAGCCTTGAACGAGGCCTGGCTCGGCCCCAGGGCGGATATTCTCGAGGGACTTCTCGAGGCGGGTTCCGGCCAAATCGCGGCGGCCCAGCGGCTTCTGAGCGCGGCGGCGGAACGCGCGGAAAATACGGGCCACTTGGAAGACCGCGCCTTCGCTCTGGAATGCCTGGCCAGGGTGCAGCTTACAGCCGGCGAAATCCCCCGCGCGCTCCCCGAGGCGTTGGCGGCATACCAGGCATGGGGCGCCGAAGGCAAGCGTGCACGCCTCGCAGACGAGTTCGGCGCAGCCTTGAAATAGTGTGTGGTTCACATCACCCGCCGCAACAGCACAGCGTGCGCATGCAAGTCGAGGCCGAGCGCCAGGAGCATGACATAGGGCGTGTCAATGTCCTCTTCGCGAGCAGCCAGCGTCACGGCAATGCTGGCCACGGTCATGTTCCCGAAATCCTTGATGGTGCTGAGCGCCGGCTTGGTTTTTAGCGCGTCGGCCCAGGCGTCCAGCAGGAGTGTCGACGCCTGATGGCCGATGAGGGTGATGTCACTGCCGGAAAGCCCCTGGCGCTGCAACAGCTCCTGTGCCGAAATCGCAGCGGTCTTGCCGCCGAAAGATTTGAAGTCGTTGTAGCCTTCCTGGGTCATGTGGAAATAGGGGCCGCTATATTCCTGGTTCTCCGGCTGCCCCTCCGCCTTGAGGGGATCACCGCTGACGTACATCGCACCATAAAGATCAGATCTGACAAGAGCCTGCTGATCCTGAACGATCCAGCGCACACCGGCTGATGCAACGCCGAGCACTGCCGCCCCTGCGCCGTCTGCCGCGCTGACCGACGCGCCCTGGTTATAGTTGACGGCGCGCGTCCAGTCGCCGCCGGCGACCACGAGAACCCGCCGGACCCGCCCGACCCTGATCAGCGCATCGGCAATGACAAGCGACTCCGTGAAGTTGGAAAAGTCGTTTCCGAGGGGCAGCGGCATGGCCCGCTCCGGGAGACCAAGGCGCCCATGCAACGCTCCCAGATCACTCGGCACGATATAGTGGCTGAGCGACGCGCAGCCCATCAGCAGATCGATATCGGCCGCCGTCACGCCCGCATCGATCATCGCCTTCTCGGCCGCGGCCACCATGATTGAGACCAGCGACTCGTCGGGTCCCAATACATGCCGTCGTTCGAATCCTTGGAACAGCGCCAAGATCTCTTTTTGCGAGCTGTTCTTTTTCAGCGCATCGAAGATGGGATCATCGTTAAGCCGGACCAGGGCTGGTACCTGATAGCCGAGCCCGATGACGCCGATATTGTTCTCAACCATCCTGCCACTCGCCTTTCGGCACACCGAGCCGCTGCTGCAGGACGATCTCGGCCGTCTGCAGGGCCCCTTCTGCCCATGTTTGATTGGTTGAATATGCCTCCCCGCAGATGTAGCAGGGGAAATCGTCGACCGGCTGAGTCATGCGTGTGAGCATGACATCCGAACGGACGTTGACGTTCCAAAGATGGACTCCACCGCCGAAGGGATCGCGCGACCAGTCCATATAGGCGGCATCAATGGGTTCCGGCGCGCTGTCCTTGCCGTGCATCTGCATGAGCTCGCGATGGAGCTCGTTCACCATCTGCTTGGTGGCCGGATGCTGTGTCCAATTCTCCATGAGCCGTTTGGCGAAGGGATCGGCCGATTCCGCCGTCATTTCAACCGCCTTTGGCTCGAACATCGGCCAATGGTGGCCTGGACTTCTCAAGCTCAGCGGCAGGCCGGCCTTGTGGACTTCCGCCCGCTTGTCCAGCCCTTCCCAGAAACCGACGTTCAGGAGATCATCGTACACCATGACGAGGCCGGGTGCGTCGCGCTTCGGAATGGTCGTCCCCTGCTGTCCGGCGGGCCAGTAGTAGCACTGCCGGATGGGCATGTCGGTAAGAGAACGGCCGGAACTGACCCCCGAATCCTGCCACCAGCAGTTTGGATAGAGCAGGAAGCACTTGAACAGCGGGATCGGAGCAACGGATGCGAGGTCCTGCCGGAATTGGGTATTCGCCGGGCCTAGGACCTCGCCTTCCGGATCCAGCAGTTCGATGGAGCGGCGCGGCATGGCGAGCACGATGGCGCGCGCCGTCTTTGTCGTACCATCCTGAAATCGTAGCGTGATGCCCTGAGAGCCGTCGTCGAGCGTGGTGCCGGCGAAACCGGCAAGCCATTGTTGAAATTGGATCTCGCCACCGGCGGCCTGGAAGCGGCTCTGAAGCTCCCATGGCACCGTCTCGTAGCCGCCGTTGACCATGCGGTAGCTGACATTGGGGGTGAAATCGAAATACTCGGCGGTCAAGTCGAGCGCGTTGGTATTTCCACCGAGGCAGTCGTATCCGACAGTCGCGCGGGCGGCCGCATATCCGTCCGCACTCATGCCCTTGGCAAGCAGGTTCCACAGGCCATGCTGCCACAACGGCAATCCATCGACCGTAACGGTCTCAAGATATTGGCGCAGTGTTCCGGCATTGAGATGCGCCATGAGGTCAGGCATCAGGCGCGTCAGAACGCGCCCGATCAGCCCTGCGGGACTTCCCCCCTTTCCCGCGGCCAGCCATGCCGCTTCCGCCGGATCGAGCCAGTAGGGCAGGGCTGCCGCATTGCCGAGGTCGCTG
The DNA here is from genome assembly GCF_003627755.1 of Rhizobium jaguaris. Lineage (NCBI taxonomy): Bacteria > Pseudomonadati > Pseudomonadota > Alphaproteobacteria > Hyphomicrobiales > Rhizobiaceae > Martinezella > Martinezella jaguaris. The sequence goes on from NZ_CP032695.1 coordinate 1,191,514, forward strand.
GTGCGCAGAAGCTTCCCGCGCAGGAAGGCAATATTACCAGGAAGATCGACAACCTGCTCATGCCATGGCAGTTTCAACACGCACTCGACAAGGCTTGTGACGAGGGTCTGCGCCGGGGCGACATAGCGCATGCCGCCGACCTCCGCGGTCGTGTCCGGCATATGCGGCGAACGAGCCGAAAGCAGCCGCCCGCCAATGCGCTCGCTTCCTTCAAAGAGAGTGACCTTGAGTTTTCCGCGAGCAGCTTCCCAACCTGCAAGCTTGGAGCCGGTCAGCCGCGATGTCAGCAGCCGCCAGCCCGTGTAGATGCCGCTCATCCCACCGCCCACGATGGCAACGTCGACGTCCGGCAATGTGTCCATGAGTTCCCCCTCCCTCAGTCGACCTTCTGTTGCCAATAAGGCGGGCTCCAATATGGAGGCGCAGCCTTCGGGTCGATATGCGCTAAGATCACCTGCGGCCGTCCGCTTTGGGCGCCATCCACGATCTTCTGCCATGCATCCCGAAGGTCGGCGGGCTTACCCACATCGATCGCATCGGCGCCGAGCCCCTCCGCCACCTTTATGAGGTCGGTCGCTCCAAGGCTGTAGGCCTCGTTGAAGCTGCCGTCCTTCGAGAACATCATCTCCATTCCCTGTGCCACCATTTTCAGATCGTCGTCCTTCAAAACGACCCAGATGGCGCCCACCTTGTGCGCGGCGGCGGTGGAGACCTCGCCGAGCTGCATCAGGAACGCTCCGTCCCCAACCAGCGCGACGGCAAGGCGATCGGGCCGTCCCATCCTGGCACCAATCACACCGCAGACGCCAAAGCCCATCGGCCCCATCGCCAGCGCGCTGTGGAATTCCTGACCGCGGTCGACGATAAGGGAGTGCAGTCCCCAGCCGACGCAATTACCGCAATCGATGAAGATGAAGGCATCATCCGGCAGCAATTCGTTGAGCGTCCGGCAAAGGGCGGCGGGCTGCAGCGGCGCGTTCTCCGAGTTGTAGCTCTCTGGCGACGAAAATGGCGAATGGTCCTTCTTGATTTCGGCGATCTCGGCCGCTCGCGCCGCAACGACCGCGGGGTCCGCCGGCCACGCCGGCGCCTGATCCCAGAGGGCTCGGATGAAGGCACCAGCCTCCGCGACGATCCCGTCGGTGACGGGGAAGCCGCGTCCGATCATCGACTGGTCGATATCGATCTGGATGAACGGACCTTTCGGCACCAGCATCGGGTTCCAGCGATAAGTCGCAAGCTCGCCGAGCGACGAGCCTACGACGAGCAGCGCATCATGAGCGGCAGCAGCGCCCTGGCCGATCATCCAATACTGTGGCCATTGGCATCCGGCAAATCCATAGGCGCGAAACGACAGATCATGCGTCTCGGGAAAAATGCCCTTTCCGTCCGATGTCGTCATGACCGGAACTTGCCACCACTCCGCCAGACACCGAAGCGCATCGGCGGTTTGGGAATCCCGCACCGCCTCACGGCAGCCGTTGCCGAGCAGGATCAGAGGCCGTTTCGCCGTCGACAGCACCTCCAGTACCCGTCGGACGCTTTCCGCCGGCGCGCCCCTCGGCAGTGTGCGATAGTTCGAGGGGTGAGCGGGCGGTCGCGGCGCAACTATTTGATAGGGGTCCTCGTCATCGATATTTGCCGAAGCGACGTTGTCGGAAATTCCGAGACGTACAGCGCGCCGCGGAATAGAAAGCATGTCGCGCAGCGCCTGTTCGATAACGATTGGTGCGCCGGCCGCCGCTGCGATATCAGCGCTGTAACGCGTACCCGCGGCGTAGATATCACGAATATTGAGCCCGCAATCGGTGCCCTCCTGAAGGTAGCCGCGGCCAAGAAAATTTTGCGGCACCTCGCCGGTGAGTGTGATGACGGCAGAACCGCCGAAATACGCGTTCATCGTGCCGGTCAGCGCATTGGTGGCGCCGGGGCCGCTGGTGACCAGCACCACGCCGGGCTTGCCGGTCGCACGAAAGTAGCCGTCGGCCATATAGGCAGCGGCAGACTCCTGCCGGCACACGACGTAGGTGAATTCGGGGCGCTGCTTGACCCTATCCAGCAAATGCGCGATGCCGGCGCCCGGAACGCCGAACATCAGGGTCGCGCGTTCGAGAACCAGATAGTCGAGAAGCTGGTCGGCAACAGTGCCGCCTTGCGAAGACGTAGATGCAGTCATCGTCATGAACTCCGCTTCATCGTGAGATAATGGCAGAAGAGCTATCAATGCGATTTCAGGTGACTGTATTGCGGATGCGGATGCTACAACCAGACAGGTAATTCATCGTGCCTGAGGTCCGTCTATATGTCGAGTAGCTAAAATAGACAGGGATATGGAAACAACTCGGCTTTGGCTTTTTCAGCCATCCGCCAGTAGCCCTTGAAGACGTTCGGCCCCTATCGCTTCGCGCGGAGATCCTTTGCACTTCGGCGCACATGCTGTGCGGCAATCAACAGTCCGACTATAAGTTCCGTCCAATCGCCGTCGGCCGACGCCTTGCCCAATGGAAGGTCAGGTAGGCGGGCCACCGCAGGATTGGCGTACAACCAGTCGGCATGGCAATCGCGTAATTCCCGTGGGAACGGTTTCACCTTGCGTCAGGCCGAGGATAGCAAGGCCCGCACGGTGACCGATCTCTTTCAATTCCATATCCACCGTGGTCAGAGGCGGTCTGGTCTGTCGGGAGATCACCTCCCAATTATCGAAGCCGACGACTGCGATATCTCGGGGGACGGCAAGATCCTTGTCGCGCAGTGCGTCGATCACGCCGCGAGCGATTTCGTCGTTTCCGCAGAATATGGCATCGGGTCTTTTGCCATGGCGTGAGAATATCTGTTCGATGGCCTCGTGACCCCATTCTTCCGACCAGTCGCCGTACAGAACTTCGGCATTGGAGTTCACGCATTCACGATAGGCTTTTGCGCGAACGCGCACGGCGAGGTAATCCTCCGGACCCGTTATGTGCAGTATGTGCGAACGGCCCAAGGCCTGTAGATGCTCGACGGCAAGGCGAGCGCCCTGGGCGTCGTCTGGAAAGAAGCTGATGCGGTCCGCCGGCCCCTCGGCGAAGGCGTAGACAACAGGTATCGACAGCTTTGCAAGCTCTGGCGGCGGCTTCAGATCAAGGCGCGTTGCTGTAAAGATGATGCCATCCACTTGCCGATCCAACAGCGTTTCCAAATGCAGACGGGCCAGGCGTGGGTCATTGTTGGTAGCGCACAGAAAGACCGACAAGCCGTGATCGACAAGCACCTCCGAAACGCCTGCGGCCATCGGGAGCGTCAACCTGCCGTAGGTATCGTTCGTCAGCATGCCAATTGCATGGCTGCGTTTGGTCAACAGGCCACGAGCAAGCGCATTCGGCCTGAAGCCGATCTCTTCGGCTACACGTTTAACGCGTTCTATCGTTTCTGCATTTGTGCGCCCGGTTCCGTTCAAGGCGTTCGAGGCGGTCGAAATGCTGACGCCCGCAGCTTTTGCAACATCTCGAATAGTCTGTCGACGCATGTCTTTCTCAACCCAAATCACTTCACTTAAGATCCATGGATAAAACCTTTTAGCAGAAATAATCCTGATGTTAAAAGGTTTTATCAGATTTCCTCCGAAAACCTGCATACAGGCTGTCGACATTGAAAAAAATGTCGATTAACGTTTCGATCACGCCATCTGGAGGCTGTTGGCGAAAAGGAAAAGGGGAACTTCCATGTTCAAGCTAAAGTTGACGATTTCTGCCATCGCATTGATGGCCAGTGCAACATTTGCCAATGCGACCGACATCACCTTGTGGGTGCGCACTTCCTCTGGCGCTGTGCTCCAGGGGCTGGCCGACAAGTACAACGCAACCCATTCCGACAAGGTCAAGGTAACGCAGATTACCGCCGAGCAGATGGTGCCGAAGCTTGGCGCTGCTATCGCGGGCGGTGCTGCGCCGGATGGCGCCGTGCTCGATCTTATCTATCTGCCAACCTTTGCAGCGGCAGACGGTCTCGAGGACATCACGGATTTCGTCAAGGGACTGCCCTATGCATCGGCTCTTAGCCCTTCGCATATCCGCCTTGCGACCTATGGCGGCAAGATCTATGGCGTGCCCGCCCTGCCGGATGCTTCGATCATCGCTTATAACACCGATCTGTTCTCGAAGGCCGGCCTTGATCCGAACAAGGCACCTGCTTCGCTCCAAGAGATCGCAGCGGATGCGAAGAAGATTACCGCTCTCGGCCACGACACCTACGGCTTCTATTTCGTCGCAAATTCCGGCAGCTGGCTGATTTACGATTTTCTGCCGCATCTTTGGGCTGCCAAAGCCGATGTCCTGAGCGAAGATGGTCGTACGGCAACGATCGACACGCCGGCCCTGCGGGAGACCATCGCCGCCTATCGCGACATGGCGAAAGCCGGCGCAATCCACCCGACCTCCCGATCGGGTAACGGCAACAATGCCGTGGAAGCCTTTGCTTCCGGCAAGGTCGGCATCCTGATGACTGGCTCCTACATCGTCAATCTGCTGACGAGCAAATATCCGGACGTCAAGTTCAACGTTGCGCCCATTCCCGGGCCGAAAGACGGGGAATCGAGCTTTGCTGGCGGGGATACGCTTGCGCTGATGAAAGGCATCAGCGACGAGAAGAAAAAAGTCGCGCTCGACTTCGTCGATTTCTACATGCAGCCCGAGCAGCAGGTCTACATCACGCAGGAATCGGGAATGCCCTCGCGTACCGATCTTGCCAAAGAAGCTTACGCCAAGTTCGACAAGCGCAATCTTGTCGCCTATGACGTGCTGAGCAAGGCACGTACCCCCTATACATTCTCGTCAGATGAGCTTTTCGTCAGCCGCACCGGTCCGTTCCTGAACCTGATTCAGGGCACCATTTTCGGTGAGGATGTCGACGGCACGATCGCCAAAACCCAGGCGGACTTTACGCGCATCCTCCAGCGGACCAACCCGAACTGAGCCTCTCGGCTGACCAGCGGCGAAGCGTTGCATGGCGCTTCGCCCTCATTCCCTGTTGACCGATCAAGAAAAAGGAGCGGTGCCGTGAGCTCATCGCTGCGTCGCGGCAGGAAGACGGCAGTCGTGCATGGCGAGCCTGAGCCAAAAGGCTGGCTTGGCCTTGCTTTCATCTTGCCGAGTTTCCTGTTCATCGTTTTGCTCTTCCTTCTACCGCTCATCATGACGGTATGGATGAGCTTCTATAACTGGCCGCTTCTCGGGCGGGCAAAATTCATCGGACTTGCCAACTATGCCGAGCTTCTTGGCGATGCGCAGCTGTGGCATTCCCTTGGCTTCACCCTGCTTTATACCGTCCTGGTCACTGTCGCGCTTTTCCTCGTTGCCTTTCCGCTGGCTCTGCTGGTCGACCGGCCATTGCGCATCGCCGGCGTCTTCCGCACGGTCTATTTCATGCCCGTCGTCATCGGCTTCGGTGCTGCCTCGACTTTGTGGATGTGGTTGCTCAATCCGGATAGTGGCGTCTTTGCGCAGGTTCTGCGGGCCACCGGTCTGATCGATAGCGCTCCACGACCGCTTGAAAGCTTCTGGCCGGCGCTTGCCGTTATCATTCTGATGGTGGTCTGGAAGACATCCGGCTTTACGATGATCATTCTGCTGACCGGTCTGCAGAGTATTTCGACCGATGTCATCGAAGCGGCAAAAATCGACGGGGCCAATGTCTGGAGCCGGTTTCGCCGCATCACCTTGCCATTGATGCGCAATTCAGTCGTGCTGGCGCTGGTGCTCAATGTGACGTCGTCGATGCTGGCTTTCGATCAGTTTTTCATCATCACGCAGGGCGGACCATCCAACAGCACGATCTCCGCGGTGTTTTCGATCTATCTCGCATCCTTCTCGTCCTATCGCCTCGGCTATGGTTCGGCGATCTCGTTTGCGCTGCTGATCGTTCTTGTCGCTATCAGTGCTGTTCAGTTTGTCTTTCTGCGACAGCGCCCGGAGGAAGGCTGATGGAGCGTCTGAACTACAAGCCGCAGCCGAAACCGGCGAGCGAGCAATTGAGCTACCTTACCTTTATCCTGGTGGCGGTTGTCTTCGCGCTATTCTTCGTGATGCCGATCGTCTGGTCCTTCGCCAACTCATTCAAGCCGGCAGCCGAGGCCCTCGCCAACCCGGCCGCCTTGTTCTCAAAGGCTTTTTCGCTGGAGAACTATCGCCGCCTCGAGCATGTTGGTGCCGGGTGGTACGTCTATGCCGGCAATTCCGTAGTCATCGCAGCAGGCACCGTGTTGCTGACAGTCCTGGTATCGGTTCCGGCAGGATATGGCTTCTCGAAATTCCGTTTCCCGGGGCAGGGGCTGCTCTTCGTGCTCATCATGGCGACGATGATGATCCCGTTCCAGTCGATCCTGACACCGCTCTTCCTTATTTTGAAGGCGGTTCGGCTGCAGAATAATCTCTTCGGACTGGTGCTGATCTATGTCACGTTCCAGCTTCCCTTCTCGGTATTCATGATGCGCAATGCCTTTGATGCGGTGCCCAAGGCGCTGATCGAGGCAGCACGCATCGACGGCGCATCGCAGGCGACCATTCTGCGGCGGATCATGCTGCCAATTGCGCTTCCCGGCGTGGCGACCGTCGCCATGTTCGCCTTCCTGAATTCCTGGAACGAATTCCTGGCTGCGCTGATCTTTCTCTCGGATCAGAACAAGTTCACCTTGCCGATCATGCTGGTCAACGTCTCCTCCGGCATCTACGGCATCATCGACTGGGGTGCCCTGCAAGCCGGCATTGCTGTGACAATGGTTCCCTGCATCGTCCTTTTTCTACTTTTGCAACGCTACTACGTGCGCGGCCTGACGGCCGGCGCCGTGAAATGACTGCGGCATTGCCGCTCTAGGAGTTTCCATGTCTTCGTCCACCCGCAATCAATCCAATCCGGCGCCGGAAACGCTGCGCTATGTCCCTGTCGACCATTCCCGCGTCACTTTCGATGGCGGCTTTTGGAAAAGCTGGACGCAAACAGTGCGCGACGTCACCATTCCGACCCAGCATAAGCGGCTCGAAGAGGAGGGCTTTCTGGAGGTTCTCGACTTCGACAAGCCGGCCGGGCCGCTTGCCCGGCCCATCCAGCCGAGCGGGCTCTCGATGCAGCATTTCTTCGATTCCGATTTTGGAAAATGGATCGAAGCTGCCAGCTATACTCTCAAGGCGCATCCAAATCCCGATATCGAGTCAAAGATCGATGCCATTGTCGAGAAGCTTGAACACGGCCAGATGGCGGACGGCTATCTGAACAGCTGGTTCATTCGCCGCGAGCCGGGCAAGCGCTGGACGAACCTTCGCGACCTGCATGAAATGTACTCGATGGGACATCTCCTGGAAGGAGCCGTCGCCTATTTCGAAGCGACGGGCAAGCGCCGCTTCCTCGACGTGATGATCCGCGCGGTCGACCATATCATTGATACGTTCGGACGCGAGCCCGGCAAATTGCGAGGCTATGACGCGCATGAAGAGATCGAGCTGGCGCTCGTAAAGCTCTATCGGATCACCAGGGATCCTCGGCATCTAGCGCTTGCCACTTATTTCGTGGATGAACGAGGGCAAATGCCGTCCTACTATGACGAGGAGGCGATCAAGCGTGGCGAGCGCCCCGAGGATTACGTTTATAAGACCTATGCGTACAGCCAGGCGCATATGCCGGTGCGCGAGCAGGAGCAGGTTGTCGGTCACGCCGTACGCGCCATGTATCTTTTTTCAGCAATGGCGGATCTTGCATATGAAAACAACGATACAAGCTTGAAGGCTGCCTGCGACAAGCTTTTCGATAATCTGACGAGCAGGCAGCTCTATGTGACGGGTGGTCTTGGCCCATCGGCTTCCAATGAGGGGTTCACTCGGGAGTTCGATCTGCCGAACGAGACGGCCTACGCCGAGACATGTGCTGCGGTCGCTCTCGGCTTCTGGAGCCATCGCATGGCTCAAACCGATCTTGACGGCAAATTCACCGACAAGCTCGAAACGGTTCTCTTCAACGGTGCGCTGTCGGGTATCGCGCGTGACGGAGAGCACTATTTCTACGAAAATGTACTCGAGAGCCATGGCCAGCATCGTCGTTGGAAATGGCATTATTGCCCATGCTGCCCGACGAATATTGCCCGCTTCGTCACATCGCTCGGGCAATATTTCTATTCGGCGAAGCCGGGTGAGCTTGCAGTGCATCTCTATGGTGCGAACGTCGCAGAACTTCCGCTCGGCGACCGTTTGCTGCGGCTCCGTCAGGAGACAAATTACCCTTGGGATGGCGACATCAGACTTCAGGTTTCGATCGATCAGCCAAGCCGTTTCATTTTGCGCTTGAGAATTCCCGCTTGGTGCCGCGAAGCTTCGGTGTCGGTCAATGGCGAGGTGATCGCCTTGGACGCCTGCACCGTCAAGGGCTATGCGGCGCTCGATCGGGAGTGGCGCAACGACGATGAGGTGCGCATTGCTTTGCCGATGCCGGTTGATCGTCTCTACGCCCACCCCGCGGTTTCGGAGGACGGCGGCCGCGTCGCGCTCCAACGCGGGCCGGTCGTCTATTGTGTCGAGGAAACCGATATTGGCTGCGAGCCGCAACGCCTTCGCCTGCCGGCGTCTACCGAGCTGGCTGTCCGCTATGATTCCGCGCTACTCGGCGGCGCCGCTGTGCTGGAAGGTACGGCGTTTGAGGCCGGTACCGCGGATTGGGCGAACGCTCTTTATAGGACCTCGCCCCCGGCACTGAAGGCGAGACCCTTCCGGGCAATTCCCTACCATCTCTGGGCCAATCGCGATGCCGGTGCGATGGCGATCTGGCTGCAGGAAGCATAGGAGCAGGTCATGGCACGATTGGAGCTGAAGAACGTCGTCAAATCATACGGCATCTATGAAGCCGTACGCGGCATCAATCTGGAAATCGAAGACAACGAATTCGTTGTCTTCGTTGGTCCGTCCGGATGCGGCAAGTCGACGACCCTGCGCATGATCGCGGGTCTGGAGCATATTACCGCCGGGGAGATCGTCATTGGCGATCGAGTCGTGAACCGGCTTGGTCCCGGCAAACGTGATATCGCCATGGTGTTCCAGAACTATGCGCTCTACCCGCATATGACGGTCAGGGAAAATATCTCTTTCTGCCTTGAGCAGCAGATGCTGGCCAAAGGCGAAATCGACGCTCGCATCGCACGGGCGGCCGAAACACTGCATATTCGCGAGCTCTTGGACCGCCGGCCGGGTCAACTCTCCGGCGGACAGCGCCAGCGCGTGGCCATGGGTCGTGCCATCGTGCGCAATCCCAAGGTCTTTCTCTTCGACGAGCCGCTCTCCAACCTCGATGCGAAACTGCGCGTTCAGATGCGCACGGAAATCAAGCGTCTGCATCAACTACTGCCGACGACAACGGTCTATGTCACGCATGATCAGGTGGAAGCCATGACAATGGCCGATCGTGTCGTCGTGATGAATGGTGGCGTGATCGAGCAGGCTGGACCGCCGCAGGAGCTCTATCATCGACCCGTCAGCCAGTTTGTCGCCGGCTTTATCGGTTCGCCTGCGATGAATTTCCTTTCGGCGCAATTGGCTTCGAGCGGCAAGGGACTCGCCGTTATTCTCGATGACGGCACCTCGCTTGCTGTTCCAGACGCGCGCGTCAACGAGTATGCGCGCCATGCCGGCAAATCTGTCATTTTCGGCATACGACCGGAATCGATCAGCGATCGTCAACAGCGCCCGGGTTTCGCAGATGTTGAGGCGAAGATCGATTTGGTCGAGCCACTCGGTCCGGAAACCATGGTCTATTTTTCCATCGGCGACGCCAATCTATGCGCCTGCATCGATCCCGAGAGCGGACCTAAACCGCAGACGTCGATGCCGCTGTCGTTCAATATGAACCAAATGCATTTGTTCGATGTGGAGACGGGAGCCGCTCTCTCGCTTGCAAAGGTGTAATCGGATTCTCACAACGGCTCGCCGCAGCGACGTGCCTAATTGGAAACTTTGGAGCCCGCTCTATAGGAGTTGGGAGTGGGTAGAGTTTTGCTTCAGGACCATGCATGGCTCTTTGTCTGGCACGCTCACCACCTGCCGATTGGTACTTGGGCGCGCCGAGCTACGGGTACGCTGACACAAATCTTCAAGCCTGTGCACGTCGCAATTCCGTTGGCGATTGTCCAAACAGTCTTCGGAAAAGCCTCGCGAAATGTGATGCGCTGTCGAACCCGACCTCGAGCGCGATTTCAATGAGCGGTGCCTGTGTCTGGAGGACGAGCTGCTTTGCTCGTTCCATGCGGACCCGCGTATAGATCGTTCCGGGAGATGCTTTCATCTCCTCCATGAAAAGGCGCTCAAGCTGTCGCCGGGACAGCCCGACGAAAGCAGCGAGTTCTTCGGTCGGGATAACGTCTTCGATGTGGCTTTCCATCGTGATGAGGACGGCCTTCAACCGTGGATCTTGGCATTCGATGGCGAGCGGCTTGCGCGGCTGTATGTCCAATCCAGATCGCGCCCGCACGATCTGCAGAACCTCGAGCGCGTTCCGTTCGGCGTCTCGGCTAATATGCCGCCTGACGAGGAAGGCTGCCATATCGGCTGCGCTGCTTCCGCCTGCGCATGATCCGCGGTTTCGATCGAGATTGAACAGGCGATCGGAGCGAACGGGGTTGTCAGGAAACCGATCTCGGTAGGTCTGATAGTGGAGCCAGCTGACACAGGTCTGGTGGCTTTTCATCAATCCCAGTTGCGCCAGAATGAATGTGCCGGTGCAAACACCAATCAATGGAACCTTTTGGGCGGCTGCTTTTTTCAGATAATCGGACGTCTGATTGTCGATCGCCGCATCGGAGTTTAAGAGTCCGCCGACCACAACGATATAGTGGAATTCGTTGGGATCGACGAAATCAGACGTCGGCGCGATCTGGACGCCGCAGCTTGATGCGATAAGATGTCGAGTGCTGCCCAACACCTGCCAATCGGCCAACACTCTCCCGGATTTGTCGGTCTCGTCGCTTGCCAATCTCAGCGTATCAACAAACAAAGCAAATGCGGAAAGTGTGAAAGAGCGGGCGAGGATAAATCCGACTTTCAAAGGACCATGATTTGCTTCGCTTTTTGTGGTTTTCATCGACCGCGTCCACCAACCTGATTGATCGCCAGCGCTTGAGCCTTCCGAAAGGCGGCGTCCAGCCCAGAGCGGATCACGCTTTCAAATCCATTCTTGCGCATCGCCACAATGCCGGCTGACGTGGTGCCATCGTAATCTAGAAACGACTTTACTGTGTCAGCAGGAGACGCACGATGATATTCCTGAAGCCGTCCGGCACCGATGATGAGCTGTTGCACTGCCCGACGGGCGATCTCCATGGGCAAACCACGGGCGATGGCGTCATTCATCATTGCCTCGGCAAGCAGCGCGGGAAATGCTTCACCTGAGCCCGTCATTGCCGTGAGATAGTCAATGTACTCTTCGCGAAAGACGGCGTCGATCGTGCCGCAGCTACGGAAAAGCACCTCGACAATAGCCCGGTCGTTCGGGTCCGATGATGCCACGAAAAACGGCGTGCATGAGTGCCCGACTTCGGCGGCAGCGTTTGGCAAGGCACGTGCGATGCGCACGCAGCCCGTTTTCCGTTTGATGCTGTCCACGGTTATTCCGGCCATGACCGAGATCACAAGCTTGCCCGAGGCGGTGATTTCGATGCCGCTCCAGTCGTTCGGTCTGACTGACAGGATGACAACATCTGAGTTTTCGACCAGTTGCTGGTTGTCCTGCGTCCAAGAGACGCCAAGTCCGGTATCGGGCCGCCCGCTGCGAAACGAGCAGGTCAGCCGTTCAGCCGGGACGGTACCGGAACCGATCAGCGCCTTTGCGATTGCACGTCCCAACCACCCTGATCCACCTATAATCCCAACGCGTCCAATGTCAGCCATTGAGCAGCCTTCCTACGGAATCTGGAAACCATGGGCCAGGGGATCGCGGTCGTCGACGAAAATCGTGTTGTGGCCGATGATCCGTGCCCAGCCGCCGACACTTGGCCTTATACCCTTAAACGGACCGATCTCGGCTTCGGCTTCGATACGCCCCTCGAATACGGTGCCGATAAGGCTTTCCTGGCGAAACATCTCGCCGGTCCTCAGGCGACCCTTGCCATGCAGCTGTGCCATACGGGCCGAGGTCCCGGTCCCTCCGGGTGATCGGTCTATTGCCTTGTCGCCGTAGAAGACCGCTCCGCGGCCATCGGCCTTGTCATTCGTCGGCCTGTCACACCACAGCACGTGGTGAACGCCACGTATCCTTTCGTCTTCAGGATGAACCGGATCGCAGATCGGCGCGAGCGCATCCCGCAGTCTCCGGCTGAGATCAACAATGACGCTTGCCGACATGCCGTTCAATCCCGGCCAGCTCTCCTGAGGCTCGACGACGGCGTAGTAGTTTCCTCCATAGGAAATATCGACGGTCAGCTTGCCGAGACCCGTGACTTCCACCTCGATGTCTGCCGCGTGCAGGTAGCTTGGGACGTTGAACATGCGGACCGAATCCACAAACTCGCCTTGCACCTCATATTGGATATCGACCTTTCCAGCAGGTGTCTCTATCGACAAATGTCCAGGCATTCGCGGAGTGACCAGACCTTCTTCGATCGCCGCAGTCACGAGGCCGATCGTCCCGGCTCCGCACATTGGCAGGCAGCCGCTGACTTCGATGAAGATAACTGCAAAGTCGCAGTCATCGCGATACGAGGGATAGATGATCGCACCCGACATGATGTCGTGGCCGCGTGGTTCGAACATCAGGGCTTGCCTGATCCAATCATGGTCGCGGACAAAGATATCCCGGCGGTCGGCGATCGGAAGGTGAGGCAGCAAGGGGCCACCGCCCGCCACTAGCCGTACCGGATTGCCGCAGGTGTGGGAGTCGATGCAGAAGAAGCTGTGACGCATTTGTTCATCTTTCCTGTCAAGCCGGGTGCAGGTTGTTGCGACCCTGCAAGGCGCCCTTCGACAGTCTGTCGAGCAGGATGGCGATGGCGACAATGGCCAGCCCCGCCCGTAGCCCGAGCCCCATTTCCATTCGCGTAAGGCCTCGCGTTACTTCGGCGCCAAGGCCCCCGGCTCCGACGAGTCCGGCAAGAACGACCATTGCCAATGATAGAAGGATGCACTGGTTGAGGCCGACAAGCAGTGTAGGCATGGCAGACGGGATCTCGATCTTGAACAGGATCGCACGCGGTGGCGCCCCCGTGGCCTGGCCGAGCTCGAGCAGATCTTTCGGGACTTGATTGAACGCCAGCGTCGTCAGGCGCAGCATCGGCGGCACGCCGTAGATGATCGTGGCGATGATTGCCGGTACGCGACCGAGACTGAAGAGCATGACGGCCGGAATGAGATAGACCCACGGCGGTACCGTCTGCATGATGTCGAGCAACGGCCTTATGCCGGCCTCGAAGCGTCTATGACGCGAGGCCAGGATACCAAGTGGAAAGGCGACCGCGACGGAAAAAGCGACGGCCACGGCCACCAATGCCAGCGTCTGCATGGACGCGGTCCAAAGACCAGCACCGAAGCAGAATGCAAGCGCAACCAGCGATATGATCGCCGCCCTAATGTTAATGGCAAAGCCGGCAAGAAGGACCGCGACGAGTATCATCGCGTAGGGAGGCAGGTAGAGAAGGGCCGTCTCGATGGCACCCAGTACCGTCTCGATCAGTTTCGTGACGCCCTCGAAGAACGGGTGGAAGTTGGTATTGAGCCAATCGACCCCCGGGGCAAGATATTCACCTGGCGAAAATCGGATGAGATACAAGTTCATCTCGCACCTACCTTGGCCCGGCGGGCCGCGCTCTGCGTTAGCCGATCGAGCATCATGGTCAAGATGACGATCGCGATCGCTGCGTTGATTGATGTGGCGATATCCAATGTGCGCACCGCGCTATAAATGGTTTGGCCGAGGCCGCCGGAGCCGACGATGCCTGCGATGACGACCATACCAAACGCCATCATCAGGCTCTGATTGATGCCGGCCATGACGCTTGGGATGGCGAAGGGCAGTCTGATCTTCGTGAACATCTGCCATGGCGTCAGTCCGCTCGCCTGTCCGAGCTCGATGAAGGCATGCGGTGTCATGCGGATCCCGAGTGCTGTGAGGCGGACGGCAGGCGGCATTGCCACGATGAAGGTCGCGACCAGTGCTGTTGCCGGACCGAAGCCGAGAAGCGCGATTGCCGGCAGGAGATAGATGTAGGGTGGTAGCGTCTGGATAAGGTCGAGGATTGGCTCCAGGAAGCGGTCGAACCATTGCACGAACCCTGCGAGGATCCCGATCGGGATTCCAATGGCCAGTGCGAGGATCGTGGCGGTGACAACGAGCGCAAGGGTGCTCATCGTTTCGTCCCACAATCCCATGAACGAGCAGAAGACGAGCGCCAGCCCGATCAATATGCCGGACAGGGCGTTGACCAGCCGCCATCCGAAAAGCGCCAGGATGACAGCGACCACGTAGACCGGAGCAAGTTGGAGAAGCCAGAGCATGCCATTGTAAGTTCCTTCGAGCGCCGCCCTCAAAGGATCGAATAGCCACTCGCCGTTGTCGCCGATCCACCCGAGCGCAGCGTCCGTCCAGGCATCGAAAGTATCCGCAATGACCGAGATGTCCATGTTCGTCTGCCCTCTCAGGCTATCACTGGCTGTTGCGCAGGGGACCCCGCGACGCCTCGAAGCAGGCCGCGGGTGGTAACGACGCCGACGATGGACCCGTTTTCGACGACAGCCAGCGCATCGCGATCTGACTTCATCGTGAGGTCGATCAGTTCGCCGATATCCGCCTCAGGGGACGTTTTTAAGAGGCCGTCCACATCATGTTGCGGCTGCAGGCTCTTGTACTCAGCGAGCGAATGCATCACCGAATGCGCCTTGACCAGATGAATCCTGGATATTCCCGCGACGAAGTCGGCGACATAGTCGTCGGCCGGTTTCGTTACGATCTCTTCCGCGGTTCCGACCTGGACGATGACACCATCCTTCATGATGGCAATGCGGTCGCCGATGCGAATAGCTTCTTCCAAGTCGTGCGTGATGAAAACCGCTGATTTGCCGAGGGACTTCGTCAATTGCCGGAACTCGTCCTGTAGCTGACGCCGGATAAGCGGGTCGAGGGCGCTGAACGGTTCGTCCATGAGAATGATCTCGGGATCTGCGGCCAATGCACGAGCGAGCCCAACGCGTTGTTGCATGCCACCCGAAAGCTCTGAGGGATAACGCGATGCCCAGTCGGTGAGGCCGACCTTTTCAAGTGCTGCACGAGCGATCTTGTTTCGCTCGTCCCTAGCGACGCCACGCACCTCCAGGCCAAAGGCGGCATTTTCCAGTACTGTGCGGTAGGGGAGGAGAGCAACACTCTGAAACACCATGCCGATGTTTCGCGCGCGCATGTCCCGCAACTCCGCTGCATTCAACTTGCTAATTTCCTTGCCTTTGATTGCGATCCTTCCCAGGCTCGGCTCGATGAGGCGGTTGAGAAGCCTGACCAGGGTCGACTTGCCGCTGCCTGAGAGGCCCATGATGCAGAAAATCTCACCACGATTGACTTGGAGGCTCGCGTTGGATACGCCGACGACACAGTCGAAGTCCTGCAGCACCTGCTTCTTTGACAAGCCCTTCTCCAACACGGCCTTCACAGCATAGGCTGTGCGGGCGCCGAAAATTTTCCAAACTCCTTGGCAGTCGATGAGAACATTGTTCGGATCATTGATCGTAGCGGTCATGGCATTCCCCGTGGGCCAGCTTTCAGAAAGCCCCTTTTTGTTCTTGGGTTGCTGAAAGGCGGGCCGACTAAAGGTCGGCCCGCAAAAGAGAGATCATTGGCTCTTGATGTTTTCCCAACGCTTCAAGAGATCGGCATGAGCGTCCGTCCAGTCCTTAACGGACTGGTCCATCGTCTTGCCATCGCTGACGGCGCCGTTGATCGCGGTGATATCGGCGAGCGGTACATAGACGCTGGCGATGACCTCGCGCGCATGCGGATTCTCAGCCGAAAAACCCTTCTTGCCGACCCAGTAGTAGCTCTGCGGTGGCGGGAACACACCCTTCGGATCCTTCAGGAATTTCACCGGATACTTCTGCATCATCCAGGACGGTTCCCAGATCGTCACGGCGACCCACTCTTTGCGATCAATGGCCGACTTCAGGGCCGCAGTCATCGCTGCTGTGCTGCCCTCAACGAGTTGCAGCTTGAGATTATACTGCTTCACCGCATTGGCCGCATCCCGCATCAGACCCGAACCAGGTTCAATGCCGACGATCTTGCCGCCAAACTTGTCGGCGTTGTCGTTCAGCTGATCGACGGAATCGATCGTCACGTAATTCGGGACGGCGATGGCCTGATAAAGACCGTGCGACACCGGTGAGATCTTTTCCAGGCGGTTCTTGTTTTTGTCCCAATAGTCTTGAGCTACGTAATCAGTTTGGGAAGCAAGGATCTGAATGTCCCCTTTGGTAAGGGCGGCATAGGCAATACCCCATTCCGAGAAAGGCAAAACCTTTACCGTGTAGCCGGAATCCTCGAGTACCTTTTTGGTGATCCCCGTAATCGGAGTGAGATCCTCCCAAGACATGGTGCCAATCGTGATTGTCTTTTCTTCAGCATGTGCAGACAGCGTCGCCATTCCGAGCATGGCTGCAGCGCATAGCGCTTTCCACAAGGCCTTCATTTTGTTTGCTCCTAGTTTTCGTTCCCATTTCGTTGAAGACCTGCAGTCGGCTCGGTCCTCACATTGCGCGGGCGGGGGGACTATCCCTCACGTCCAGCGCGCAATTCCTGCCAACGGATCACCGAATTGATGCCAAGCCGGGCAAAGGGCTCCGGCGGTAGCCGGCTTGGTTCTGCATGATCCATATATTTCTCGAGATCAGTGGATCTCGTGCCAGTGGCTAGTTCCGCGGCCATTATGCCAGCGAACGTGCTCTTGACTGTGCCAAGACCGTTCTCGCAACAGGCTGAGTAGAGTCCTTCTTCGATCTCGCCGAATGCGGGTACGTGGTTCCGGCTGAGGCAGAGGCGTCCTGCCCAGCTGTACTGGAAGGGTATAGCTTTGAGACCCGGGAACCGTGCATCGAGCGACCGTCTGTGTTCCTCGGCCATCCCGGTCATTCTACGGCTCGACACCGTGATTGTTGTCTCGCAGGTGTATTTCGTGCGGATGACGATGCGTGACTGGCCGGCCGAGGTGATCTTGCGCACCGTTGCACCCATGGCATCGGCAGGAAGCAGCGCCCACTGGTCGCGCCCTGAAACCTGACGGCCGAAGTCTTCGGCAGAGAACGGGGCGGTCATCGAGGCGTAAGCAAAGATATGCATCAGCCGGCCGCTGAAGTGACCAAAATCGTCGATGTGACCGTTGACGCCTAAGATAACCTTCGGAGCCGTGACTTTGCCGCGGGCAGAAACGGCCGTCCACGTTCCTTTGTCTCGCGTCAAAGCGGTGACGGGCGCCCCCTCGAAGATGTCGACCTTGCGCGACAACCCCGCGGCAAGCTCGCGAATATAGGCGGCCGGTTGGATCAGCACTGCACCCGGCGTGTAAAGGCCGCCTAGGTAATAATCAGAACCGGTAAGCTTGCGCATTTCGGATGCGTCCAGAAACGTGTGCTGTTCGCCAGCGTTTCTCAAGGATTGACCGAAGCTGATGTTCAGTTTCATTCCACGCGCGGTTGCCGCAGCGTTGATCTTGCCCGTCGGGTCGACGGTTTCGGACGACAGGCAATATTCTGCCGCAGCATCCTTCGCGAAAGCGATCGCATTCCGATTCTGCGCCATCTCCAATCGAGTGGCATCCAATCCGCCGCTCGAGTATTCACTGGAGGACAGGTTGTGGGGGACATCAATCATGAAGCCGGAATTCCGGCCCGATGTGCCTTTACCCACCTCACTTGCTTCGAGCACGACGATTTTGTCGTCCGGGCGAAGCTGGAGCAGCCGGCGGGCTGCGGAAAGGCCGGCAAATCCCGCGCCGATGATGAGCCAGTCCGCAGTCACGTTGCCTTCGAGAGTCCGGGCCGGGAACGATCGCTTGCTGATCGCCTCCCAGCCCGACCTTCCATTTTCCGCCGGCAAACGTTTGACGGATATGGTGCTCATCGGATCGTCTCGTCCACCGAGCGCTCCGAGACGTCGATCCAGATCGTCTTCAGTTCGCAGTAGTTGTCATGGGCAAAGACCGACTTGTCGCGGCCGCCGAAGCCGGATTCCTTGTAGCCGCCGAACGGTGTCGTCGCGTCGCCTTCGCCGAAGCAGTTGACCGTGACCAGGCCCGCCCGGATGTCCCGTGACACCCGGATCGCATTGCGCAGGCTGCCGGTATAGACCGATGCCGTCAGGCCGTAATTGGTGTCGTTGGCCAGCGTGATGGCCTCACTGAGGGAATTGAACGTCGTGACCGACAGGATCGGCCCGAAGATCTCCTCCTTGAACAGGCGGCTCGAAGGCGTGACGCCGTCGACGACCGTCGGTTCGATAAAGACGCCGCTCATGGTTTCGCCGCCAAAGGCCAGCGAGAGCTTCTCGCTCTTCACGTCGTCGAGGAATGACGACACCTTTTCGAAATGACTTTTGCTGACCAGCGCACCGATGCGGTTTTCCGGATCAAGCGGATCGCCGGTCTTCCATTCGCGCAGATAGGCGCCGATCCGCTTCAGCAGTTCGTCCTTGATGCTGGCGTGAACGATGAGGCGCGAGGAGGCCGAACAATTCTCCCCCATATTCCAGAAGGCGCCGTTGACCACCTGTTCGGCGACGAGATCGAGGTCTTCGGCATCGTCCAGCACGACGGCCGGGTTCTTGCCGCCGCATTCGAGCACCACCTTCTTGAGGTTGGAATCAGCAGAATAGTGCAGGAAGCGACGGCCGGTCGGGGTCGAGCCGGTGAACGCCACCATGTCGACGTCCATATGCAGGCCGAGCGGTTCGCCGACATCCCTGCCGCTGCCGGTGACGACATTGAAGACACCGGCCGGGATGCCGGCCTCGACGGCCAGTTCTGCGACACGCAGCGTCGTCAGCGTCGTTTCCTGGGCGGGCTTGACGAGCACCGAACATCCGGACGCCAGTGCTGGCGCGATCTTCCAGGCAAGCATCAGCAGCGGGAAGTTCCACGGCAGCACGCATGCGACGACGCCGATGGGTTCCCGAACGACCATCGCCAATGCATTGGGACCAACGGAATTCGTGTTGTCATAGAGCTTGTCGATCAGCTCGGCATGCCAGCGGATCGTGTGGATGGTGTCGGGGACATCCACGGTCTGACACTCGCGGACCGGCTTGCCGCTGTCGATGCTTTCCATGACGGCAAGTTCGTGGCGGTTCTGTTCCAGCAGTTTCGCGAACTTCAGCAGCGTGTCTTTCCGCTCGCCGGGCGTCCGCTGACGCCAGCGGCCATCGTCGAAGGCCTGCCTGGCCTTGGCGACGGCATAATCGACGTCGCTGGCATCACAGGCGGCGATCTCGGCCAGCATCTCGCCGGTTGCCGGATTGGTCGTCTTGAACGTCTTGCCGGAATTGGCCGGGCGGAAGGCGCCGTCGATGAAAGCATTCGTCGGGAACTGAAGGCCGGCGGCGATCGCCTTGTATTCGGCTGCGGTCAAGGGGTCATGCATAGTTGGCTCCCGAGGTGATCTGGGCAACCGTGCGCTTCAGGTTAGCAACGACGGTCTCAAGGGTTCGCTTTTCGTCGGAGATCAATCCGCGCAGCGGTGCGCGCACCGGCCCGGCCTTCAGGCCGATGATCTCGCAGCCATGCTTGATCGACTGCACGAACTTGCCGCATTCGAGGAAATCCATCAGCGGCAGCATCGCCGTCATGATGGCGCGGCCCTTGTCGAAGTTCTTTTCGAGGACGCAGGCCTCATAGAGGGCGACATGTTCGCGCGGCAGGAAGTTCGAGCCGGCGCAGACCCAGCTCTTGGCGCCCCAGGCGAAGAATTCCAACGCCTGATCGTCCCAGCCGCAGGAGAGCGCAATGTGCGGGAACTTGCGGGCCAGGAGATGGACATTGGCCATCTCGCCGGAGCTTTCCTTGATCGCCCTGACGTTCCTGGACTTGCCGACGCGGGAGAAATATTCGTCCCCCATCATCACACCCATGCGGGCGGGATAGTTGTAGAGCATGATCGGCAGGTTGGCCGCGCGGTCGACGGTCAGCGCATGGATCGCGTTCTCCTTCGCGGTCGGCAGCGCATAGGGCGGCGATGTCACCAGGATTGCATCGGCGCCGATCTCCTTCGCCGAGGCGGCATAGGCAACCGAGTCCTCTGTCCGGGTCGCGCCGGTGCCAACGATCAGCGGCAGCCGGTTACCGATCACCTCTTTGGCATAGGCGGCGAGCTCGAAGCGCTCCTGCATGGATTGGGCATAATACTCGCCGGTCGATCCGCCGATGATGATGCCATGCACGCCGGCCGCAATCAGCGATTCCAGAACGGCCGCAAAGCCCTTCTTATCGATCTGCCCATCAGGCCCGAGCGGCGTCACCGCAGGCGTATAAATGCCTTCAAACTTCACGATGATTTCTCCAATGAGGCAACCGGCACTTCAACGAGCGCATCCGCTTTCATTCCTTGCGGCGCGATGAACATCTCCATGTTCTCGCGCGACAGTTCCCAATGTTCGAAAACAAGGTCGACGACCGTGTCCTCATCGTGAGCGGCGATCGCGGCGATGAAGCCGTCATGATGGTCGATGGCGAGCTGCAGGCGCTGGCGCATGTCCTCGTTTCTTGGCCGAAAGAAGGTATGGCCGATCCGAGCGTGGTCGATCAGCAGGCGACCGAGGCTTGGCTGCAGGTAGGCATTGAACGACATCTCCCCGATGATCTCGTGGAAACGGTTGTTTTCCAGCACCATTGAAAGCGTGTCGCCGAACGTGCTTGCCGTGCGAAACCGCTCCTGCGTGTCCCTCAGATCGGTGAGTTGCTTTGGCCTGAAATTCTGTACCGCAAGGCGGCCGATCGCGGCGTAGATCATCGGCGCGACAAGGAAGAAATGCCGCAATGTCTGATGATTCATCGGGCTGACGCGCGCCCCTCTGTTGGCACGTATGTCAACATATCCCTCGCCTTCGAGGCGCCGGAAGATTTCCCGGACTGGCGTTCGCGAAAGGCCGTACTGCTCGCTGAGGCTAACCTCGTCAAGGTCTTGATCCGGGTCCAGCTCCATCGTCAGAATTTGGCGCTTGAGATCATCATAAAGGCTGTTCTTTCCACCCTTCATCGCGATCCTCCTCCTAAGTTTTCCGCAGGGATTGAAGCCATCGGTCGCCGCCGATGGAAGAAAGGTCGCACAGTGGGATCATCGAGTCAATGAAATTGTATAATCTGAGTACACATTAAGTGCTATGACGGAATACAATTGCCTTCGAGCATGTTTGCCGACGTTGAAGTGTGCTCGACGAATGGTGAGGCCTAGCTCTAGCGCCGCGTGCTATTGGCCGGATCGGTGGCCTCGGCGGCCGCCCTTTTGTCAGCGCATCAGGGAGCAGTGAGAAACATCTGCGCCGACCGCGATAGCCGATGTGTTTGTTGGGGAAACTTGGTTGCGGGGTTAATCGCACGGAGGTTTGGGAACTTTCGAGCCCATCTCATCGTATGCAACGATTCCCGCTTCGCTTCAAAAGGAGCCGATTTCAGCGATTGACCTGCCGGTGATCCCGTCGCGCTGCGGGAGAAAGCGAGCTTACTGGTAAAAAGCCGGCTCTCCTCAATATCTCCTGTCCGCCCTTCGACAACACGAAATCCTGCAGCCGCCGTGCCTCATTCGGCGCTCCCTTGCGCGGACCGAGGCCATATTCGACTTTGGGCGAGAATTCAGCCGGGATGTCAACGACCCTGAAAGCAGGATCTGGTTCAAGCAGGCGTGCGTTGGAATAATAACTCATCATCAGGTCCGCCTCACCGTCGGTGATCAGGTAGCCGCCGCCCTTGCCGGGTGGAGTGGGCGGCGAATTGCGGCCGCCGACCAGTTGCCGCGCGCGGGCTTTCAGCGTCGTGCCCATGCCCGGATGTCTTGTCTCGATGCGGTCGAACACCTCGAAAGCATAATCGCCGGAGGGATCGTCACCAGGCGTGGAGGTGCCGATCTTCACCGACGAATCGGACAGGACATCAAGGAAGTTCTCCGTCGTCATGCCGAGATCGGCGCGGGTGATCACGCAGAGCCGGTTGCGGGTAAAACAGATCGCCTCTTCCGTCACGCCGGTCGCCGCAAGCCGTCGCGGATGTTCCATGTTGGCAGAGGCGAAAAGGTCAAAGCGTTCGCCGACCTCGATCCGCTCCCGCAGCAGGCCGGCCGGCCCGAGTGAAAGCGAAACGGCAATGCCGGTCGCTTCCGTGTAAGCCTCGATGATGGCCGGAAAGGCATGCCGCATGCTGCCGGCGGAGAGAACCTGAACGGCCTCTGTCATGACAAATCTCCTCTTCGATGCCTCTGCCGGAAAAGCGGCGCGAAGACGGTTTCCTCGCGCTCGCCGCTGCCGAGCCGTGCTGAGCGGACCGGGATGCCGTAGAGCGCTTCGAGATTGGCTTCGGTCATCACCTTCCCGGTCGCGCCAAAAATCGTCTTCGCCTGCGGCAGCATGAGCAGGACTTTGTCCGCGACAGCCACTGCATGGTTCGGCTGATGGGTGGTGAAGGCAATCGCCAGCTTTTTCTGATCCGCGAGCGCGCCAAGCAGCGAGAGCACGACATCCTGGTTCTTCAAATCGAGCGCCGAAGCGGGTTCGTCGAGCAGCAGCACGGCATTTTCGCCGGCCAGCGCCCGAGCGATCAGCACGAGCTGCCGCTCGCCGCCGGAGAGCGCATCTATAACGCGCGGCGCGCAGTGCGCCATGCCGGTGACCTCAAGAGCTTCCATCGCCTTTTCGATGTCGATTTTCCGTGGCGTCTGGAAGAGCGCTATGTGCCGGGCACGGCCCATCAGCACCACGTCCAGCACCGAATAGGGAAAGGAACCGGAAAACTCCTGCGGCACGAAACCAGTGCGCTGATTGAGCGCTGTCTTGCCGGTCGTCGGCTTCAGAAGCCCCGCCAGAACCCGCAGCAGGGTAGATTTGCCACGGCCGTTCGGACCGAGAATGGCGGTGATCTCCCCCGCTCTCAGGTCGAAATCGAGATCGCGGAACTGCCAGCGCTCGCCGTCATAGGACTGGCTGGCGGCCGCGATGCTGAGCTGGACTGGATCACAAACCACGGCTGCCTCGCTGGGTCCGCTTCAAGACGAAGGCAAAAACCGGCGTGCCAACCAGCGCGGTGAGGATTCCGAGCGGGATTTCCGTGCTGGTCGCGGTGCGCGCCACGGTATCGATGACGAGCAGATAGAGCGCGCCGATGATCAGCGAGGCCGGCATCATCACCCGGTGGTCGGGGCCGACCAGCATCCGCGCCATATGCGGCACGACCAGACCGACCCAGCCGATAATGCCGCTGACGGCCACCTGGGCGGCGACGATGCAGGAAACGAGGACGAGGATGAACCAGCGCAGCGGCTCGACTTTGACGCCGAGCGCGCGAGCGTCCTCATCGCCGATAGATAGGAGATTGATGCGCCAGCGCAGGCCGAGCAGCAGCAGGCTGCCGATCAGCACCGGCCCGGCGATCAGCAGGAGCTTTTCCCAGTTGCCGGTGGCGAAACTGCCGAGCAACCAGAAGACCATGGCGGGCAGCTTGTCCTCGGTATCGGCGAGATACTGCACCAGGCTGACTAACGCTCCGAAGAAGCCGGTGACGACGACGCCGGCGAGCACCAGCGCCAATATGTTGCGGCGAGCCACGATGCCGTTCAGCGCATAAACGAGAACGAGGGCCGAGAGCCCGAAGACAAAGGCGGACCCTAGCAGGCCGTAGCGCGGGAAGCTCAGGAGGATGGCGAGCGTGCCGCCGAACGCCGCGCCCGAAGACACGCCCATCACCTGCGGCCCGACCAGCGGATTGCGAAACACGCCCTGCATCGTCGCTCCCGACAACGCCAGGCCCGCGCCCGCCAACAGCGCAAGCAGGATGCGCGGCATGCGCACGGTAAAGACGACATTCGCCTCAGTCGGCGTCACCGGCACATCAGGCGGAGAAACCGGCGCCCAGAGGATTTGCACCACCCGCGCGAATGGGATGTCGTAGCGGCCGATCCCCAAGGATGCGACCGCCACCAGCGCCAGCAGGATCGCCAAACTTGCGATGACCACCTGCGGTGGACGTCGAGGAAAGGCGTCGCCACTCATTGTGCGGCGCGATAGTCGATGCGGTAGAATTCCTTGTAATAGGCGTCCGCTTCCTGTTGCATGTCGATATCCTGGAAACGCTCCGGATAAAGTTGCTTCGCCATCCAGAGCTCGCCGAGGGCCATGGCCTCCGGCATCGGATAGCCCCAGGCCTTGGCATATTCCGGCATCAGGTAGATTCGGCCATTCTTCACCGCGTCTATCGTCTGCCAGGAAGCGGTTTTCTTGATTTCGTCGACGACGGCGGGGTAGCGCTCCTGCACGAAAATGACAGCCGGATTCCATTTCAGTACGTCTTCCATCGTCACCTGCTTGAAGCCGGTGATCGAGTTGGCGACGTTGCGGGCGCCGGCGCGTTCCATCATCAGACCGGTATACTTGCCCCGGCCGTAGGTGGTGAGATCAGGGTTCGCCATATAGGTGGCCACAAGCTTGTCTTCCGGAATATCGGCAAGACGGTCGGCGACGAGCTTGCGGGTTTTCTTGGTGACCGCGATCATCTCCTCGCCCTTATCTTTCTTACCCAGCACGTCGGCAATCAGCCGAACGCCGGTCGCAAAACCGGCATCGATCGCCGCCGGTTCATCCTTGACGGTCGGGTTGAGCTTCACCGCTTCTTCCGGCGGCACGTCCAGTAGCGAGATGGCGACGACTGCGAGGCCCGCATCCTGGATCTGCTTGACCATGTCGGCCGGCGCATAGTTGGTGACGAAAACCACGTCCGGCTTCAGCTTCAGGAGTTCCTCGATGTTGACCTTCGTGAGACCGCCCGGCATAGGGAGGTTCGGAAGCTGCGGAGCAAGCCGCACATAGTTGGTGCCAAGCTGCTTCTTCCACTCGTCGAGGACCCCGACCACCTTGTCCATCGCGTCGAGCTGCACCGCGATATTGAGCGTCTGGTGCTGCAGGATAACGACCCGGTTCACCGTGTCGGGAATATCCACCTGGCGGCCGATCTGATCCGTCACGACACGGTCGGCGAGGGCGGGGGTGGCGAGGAGTAAGCCGCTGATAGTAATGGCGATTTTTGCAATGGACGTGAGGCGAGTGAGCATGGCATGGGGTCCTCTAAGAAGAGGCTGACCGCTAGCATGATATTCGGCCGTATACAACGCGTTATATTCAGCCGGATATTTCGTTATCGTCGAATATGCGGCATCGCCCAGCTATTGTCTGACCGAGGGTATCATGCAGGCCTCGCCGCCGCCGAACAGGCAGGAGCGCGTCAGGAAACGCCTTTCGCGTCCGTTGTCGAGCGAAAACATGCCGCCACGCCCCGGCACAACGTCGATGATGAGCTGGGTATGTTTCCAGGCTTCGAACTGGCTGCCGCTGATATAGACCGGCACACCGCCGATTTCGCCGAGCTTCACATCATGGTTGCCGATCATGAATTCATTTGCCGGATAGCACATCGGCGAAGAGCCGTCGCAGCATCCGCCGGATTGATGGAAAAGGATATCCGGATGGTCTTGCTGGATCTCACGGATCAGCTCGAGCGCCTGATCGGTCGCAAGCACGCGCGGCTCGTCATGGGTTTCATCCATTGATCTCGTCCTCCTTTTCTCGTTTTGGAACTCAAAGGCCCCCGGCCGCGGAGCCGGAGACCCTGAGCAGCTCTCCTGGGAGGAGATCAGAAGAAGCCGAGAGCCTTCGGGCTGTAGCTGACCAGCATGTTCTTGGTCTGCTGGTAGTGATCGAGCATCATCTTGTGGGTCTCTCGGCCAAGCCCGGACTGCTTGTAGCCGCCGAAGGCTGCATGTGCCGGATAGGCATGGTAGCAGTTCGTCCAGACGCGGCCGGCCTGGATCTCCCGCCCGAAGCGATAGGCCCGGTTGCCGTCCCGCGTCCATACGCCGGCGCCGAGGCCGTAGAGCGTGTCATTGGCGATTTCGAGTGCTTCCTTCTCGTCCTTGAAGGTCGTAACCGAAACGACCGGCCCGAAGATTTCCTCCTGGAAGACGCGCATCTTGTTGTGGCCACGGAAGATCGTCGGCTTGATGTAATAGCCGCTCGACAATTCGCCGCCGAGATCGTTGCGTGAACCGCCGGTCAACACTTCCGCGCCTTCCTGGCGGCCGATATCGAGATAGGAGAGGATCTTCTCCATCTGCTCGCTTGATGCCTGGGCGCCGATCATCGTTTCCGTGTCGAGCGGATTGCCTTGGCGGATCGATTCGACGCGCTTGACGGCCTTTTCCATGAACCGGTCGTAGATCGATTCCTGGATGAGGGCGCGGCTCGGGCAAGTGCAAACCTCGCCCTGGTTCAGAGCAAACATGGCGAAGCCTTCCAGCGACTTGTCGAGGAAGTCGTCGTCTTCCGCCATGACGTCGGCGAAGAAGATGTTGGGCGACTTGCCACCGAGTTCCAGCGTCACGGGGATCAAGTTCTGGCTGGCATATTGCATGATCAGCCGGCCGGTCGTCGTCTCGCCGGTAAAGGCGATCTTGGCGATGCGGTTGCTGGATGCCAGCGGCTTGCCGGCTTCCAGACCAAAGCCGTTGACGATGTTGAGCACGCCAGGCGGCAGGAGATCGCCCACCAGCTCGGCCCAGACGAGCAGCGAGGCGGGCGTCTGTTCTGCAGGTTTGATGACGACGCAGTTGCCGGCGGCGAGCGCTGGGGCCAGCTTCCAGGCGGCCATCAGGATCGGGAAATTCCACGGAATGATTTGGCCGACGACGCCGAGCGGCTCATGGAAATGGTATGCGACTGTGTCATGGTCGATTTCGCCAATCGAACCTTCTTGGGCACGGATGCAGGCGGCGAAATAACGGAAATGGTCGATCGCCAGCGGAATGTCGGCCGCCATGGTTTCGCGGATCGGCTTGCCATTGTCCCAGCTTTCCGCCTGCGCCAACACCTCCAGCTTGTCTTCCATGCGCTGGGCGATCTTCATCAGGATATTGGAGCGCTCGGTGGTGGAAGTTCGGCCCCAGTTGTCCTTAGCTGCATGGGCGGCATCGAGGGCGGCGTTGATATCCTTTTCGTCGGAGCGCGGGATTTCGCAAATCTTGCCGCCAGTGATCGGCGTGAGGTTATCGAAATACTTGCCGCCGATCGGCTCGCGCCATTGGCCGCCGATATAGTTGCCGTACTTCAGCTTGAATGGAGACTCGACGATTTTCTGATGCAGCATGTGATCCTCCCTTGATGGCAGGTTCTGGCAGAACCCGATGGGAGAAATCTGCTCATATTCATGGCGCCGCGACAGGGTGGCCGCCCCATACCGCAGCGCACAGTGTCGCAATCCTGCGACACTGCGAACATGCTAATGGAGATCGAACTTTTTCATTTTGCGGTGGAGCGTCGCCCGGTTCATGCCGAGCGTCGCTGCGGCCAGTGTGACATTGCCGCCGGCGCGCAACAGCGCCCGCAGCAAAGCGGCCCGCTCAACCTCCAGCAATTCCCTGTCGGCCGCCTGCTGATTTTCGCGCAACGCGTCCGAAGCGGGAATGCCGGCCGCGATGCGCCGATCATCCAGCTTCAAGGCATGACGCGCCGCCCTCGTAGCGCCGAGTACGATGTCGTTCCGATCGACAGCCAGAAACGCGGCAGTCGAGCCGCTGTCGGTCGGCACCATGACAAAACGGGCGCCAGCAAAGGCACTGCGAAAGAGATTGAGTTCGATCCGCATCGCCGCTTCCCGGACGGTTTGCGAAAGGATCGCCAGCGTCACCTCGGTCATATCCTCTCGGCGAGTGGAAATATCAAGCGCGCCGGCGAGTTGGCCGCGATGGTCGCGGATCGGCGCTGTTGTGCAGCTCAGGTCAATGTTGGAGGAGAAGAAATGCTGGTCGCGGATGATCGCCACGGCCCGCTCATCGGCAAGGGCGGTTCCTATCCCATTCGTTCCGATGCTCGCCTCGGTCCAGACAGAGCTTGTCCACAGGCCGAGATCGCGGAAATCCTTGTCGTCGCCGGACGTGCCACGCCGCTCAAGGGCAATGCCCTCTCGGTCAGTCAGCAACAGGCAGCAGCCGGCCCTGCCGACCGTCAAGAACAGGCGGTCCAGTTCCTCGGCCGCTTCCGTGACCAGCCTTCCCGATCGCTCGCGGGCGGCTTTAAATTCCTGTTCGGTCAGGCGGAAAGGCAGCCGCTTGTCCTCCGGCACCAGGCGATGCATCGTCATGCAGCGCCGCCAGGATGCAACGACCGGGGAGCTCGCTGCGGCGGACTGTGCTGACTCGTAAACCTGGTCCGCATGGGCGGAATGTTCGTGCATAGGGCTCCTCCCACCGAATGCCATGTCAACTTTCGCTAAAAAAGCGGCGCATTGCAATTATCGGGCCTGTCTTTATTCAACATATTTTTCGGGATATATCGACGCAGTTTCCGGCTTTTTTGATGCTTGGCGCGGATCTGTCGGTAACGACGGATAGCCGTTACATGGTCAAGCCAAATGCGTGTGCCACCGACCCAGCTTCCGATTCTGGACAGTCCCAGGTAATTTCCGCTATTCTGCAATGTCAGCACACCCATTCCGGATATATGAAGAACTCAATGAAAATCGACATTCAGCCAACCCAGTTAGGCACCGAGGATCGCCCGTCGGAGGCCAATCAAGGTCGCTTGGGAATACGGCTGCGGCTTGCCAGGCAGACACTCGGAATGACGCTGAAGGCATTGGCGACGGCAGTTGATTGTTCGGAAAGCCTGCTTTCGAAAATTGAAAACGGCAAGGCGTCGCCCTCCCTGCCGATGCTGCATCGGCTGGTAGAGGTGCTCGGTACGAATATCGGCTGGATGTTTGAGGAGACGGATGGAGAGGAAGGGATCGTCTTTCGCGCGGGAACGCGCCCGCTGATCGGGCTCGATCCGCTCCGACGCGGTGAGGGCATCTCGCTGGAGCGTATTATCCCCTATTCGCCCGGCCATTTGCTTCAGTGCAACATCCACCACATCGAACCCGGCGGGGAAAGTGCTGGGCCGATACAGCACGCCGGCGAGGAAGTTGGTTATATGCTTGCAGGTTCAATCGAGCTGATGGTCGGCGAAAAGACTTTCAAGCTTTCGGTCGGCGATTCCTTCGTCTTCAAGTCCGAGTTGCCGCATTGGTACAGAAACGTCGGAACAACGCGCGCCAGCATATTCTGGGTCAATACGCCGGCGACATTCTGATTGTCCGACCGGATGCGGGAACCTCCCGCCGAGATATCAATTCAAGTCGCTTGACAATCATTCAAGTCTCTTGAATTATGCCCTTGCTGACAATGCCAATGAGCCCGGTCACGGGCCTTTCCGCAAGGGGAACACACATGCGCTTTTCCAAATATGCAGCGAGCTGCGCTGCGGCCGCAGTTTTGACACTTGCTTTCGGCTCCGCGTCCGCTTTTGCCGAAACCTTCGCGCTGGTAACAATCAACCAGCAGGCTCTCTTCTTCAATCAGATCAACGACGGGGCAAAGGCTGCGGCCAAGGCCGCCGGCGCTGATCTCGTCATCTTCAACGCAAACAACGTGCCGAGCGCACAGAACGACGCCATCGAAAACTACATCACCCAGAAAGTCGACGGCATCATCCTGGTCGCGATCGACGTCAACGGCGTAAAGCCCGCAATCACGGCGGCCAAGAAGGCCGGCATTCCGGTCATTGCCATCGATGCACAGATCCCAGATGGCGACAATATTGCCTTCGTCGGCGTCGACAACACGAAGGCCGGTGGTGATATCGGCAAGTTTTACGCCGATTACGTCAAGAGCAAGATGGGCGGTTCGGCCAAGATCGGCGTCGTCGGAGCGCTGAATTCCTACATCCAGAATCAGCGTCTCGACGGCTTCAAGAAGGCGGTTGCGGACAGCGGCGAGAAGGTGACGTTTCTGGATACGGTCGACGGCCAGAACGTTCAGGATGTCGCCCTTAGCGCCGCCGAAAACCTGATGACGGCCAATCCCGATATGACGACGCTTTATGCGACCGGCGAGCCAGCGCTTCTGGGCGCGGTTTCGGCCGTCACAAGCCAGGGCCGCACTGGTGACGTCAAGGTGTTCGGTTGGGATCTGACCAAGCAGGCGATCGAGGGTATCGACCAGGGCTGGGTCACTGCTGTCATCCAGCAGGATCCGGCTGGCGAGGGCAAGGCTGCTGTTGAAGCGCTTGACAAGGTCAAAAAGGGTGGAACGATCGACAAGATCATCAATGTTCCGGTCACCATTGTCACCAAGGACAACGTCGACAAGTTCCGGGACATGTTCAAGTAGGCGGCGGCTCGAATACGCAAACCGCCGCCACGAATTGCCGCGGTTTGCGTGACATCCGCGCAGCAGAAACTCTTGTCAGGTGGAAACGCCATGAACGATGAAACCTACCGCGTCAGAATGACCGGTATCTCCAAACGTTATCAGACGATCCAAACGCTCGACGATGTCTCGCTGACCTTGAAGCCTGGCGAAGTTCTCGGCCTCGTTGGTGACAACGGCGCCGGCAAATCGACCTTGAGCAAGGTCCTATCTGGTGCGGTCATCCCCGATTCCGGATCCATCGAAATAGATGGAGAGACCGTCGTTTTCGCATCTCCGGCCGATTCACGCGCAGCGCGCATCGAAATGGTCTACCAGGACCTGTCCCTCTGCGACAGTGTCGATGTGGCTGGCAACATTTTTCTCGGCAGGGAGCCCCGGCGCCGCCTGCTCGGATTTCCGTTTCTCGACAACAAGAAGATGCATGACGAAGCGCGCGATATGCTCGAGCGGCTCGGCATCGTCATTGCCGATACGCGGTTGAAGGTGGAAAATCTGTCCGGCGGGCAGCGTCAGTCGATTGCAATTGGGAGAGCAGCCTCGTTCAACCCTTCGGTCCTGATCATGGATGAGCCGACAGCAGCTCTGGCGGTTGCCGAAGTCGAGGCCGTGCTCGAGCTCATCAAGGCCGTCAGTGCCCGCGGCGTCAGCGTCATTCTCATTACCCATCGGCTCCAGGATCTTTTCCTCGTCTGCGATCGCATTCAGGTCATGTATGAAGGACGCAACGTCGCCGAGCGCAGGATCGAAGATACGAGCATCGAGGAAGTCGTCAATCTTATCGTCGGACGCAAATTCGAGGCCCGGTCGGCCGGTCATCGCAAAGACCAGGGAGCGCAGGCATGACAACATCGTCTTCCACAGCCCATGTGCCAGCCGCAGCAACGTCGCGTGCGCGCGTTCATAAGAGCAGATGGCGCGACAAAGTTATGAGCAATGGCAGCATCGTGTCGATTGCGTTGTTTTTCTTTGTCGTCTGTGTCTTCTTTTCCGTGTTCACCAGCGCCTTCCTGACGGCCCCCAACCTCTTGAATATCATTCGCCAGTCCGCCCCCTTGCTCATCGTCGCCGCGTCGATGACCTTCGTCATCACCACAGGGGGGATAGACCTTTCCGTGGGATCCGTGCTTGCTTTGACCGCCACCCTTTCGGCTGCATCGCTGCAGGCGGGAATTGCCTGGCCGCTTGTGGTCGTGCTTATGCTGATCCTCGGGGGTGCCGTCGGGGCTTTGCAGGGTTTCTTCATTGCTTATGAGCGCATCCCTGCTTTTATTGTCACGCTTGCCGGACTTTCGGTCGTACGTGGTCTGGCCTTGCTGATCACCGCCGGTTATTCCATTCCCGTAGAAGCGGAAAGTCCTTTCACGGCAATTGGCAGGGCCTGGTTTCTCGGCGTACCCGTGCCGGCACTGATTGCGCTGCTTGCCCTGGTTCTTGCTTATATCACCTTCAATCAAACGCCTTTCGGTCGCTATGTGACCGGTATTGGTGCCAATGCCGAAGCGGTGCGCCGCGCAGGCGTCAATACCCGCTTCGTCACCCTCTGCGTCTATGTGCTGTCCGGTACGGCCGCCGCCATCGCGGGTATCATTCTCGCCGCCCGGCTCGGCTCCGGATCCTCCAATGCCGGGCAGGGTTTCGAACTCGACGTGATCGCCGCGGTGGTTCTCGGCGGCACCAGCCTGTTCGGAGGCCGTGGCACGATCTTGGGCACTATTCTTGGCGCGCTGACCGTCGCGGTGATCGCCAACGGCCTGATCCTTGCGCATATGTCACCATTCCTCACACCGATCGTCACCGGCGCCATCATTCTCATCGCGATCTGGCTGAATTTCCGGATCTTCAAGGGTGCCGTCAGGAGCCGATGAGCCATGGACGATCTGTTTGAAACACAGCCCAGTGAACGGGCAGCAATCGGTGTCGCATCCGGCACTACCATGACGGTTCTAGGCCCCGTCCCAGTCGACGAGCTCGGCATCACGCTCATGCACGAGCATATCCTGCTCGACGGGGCGCGGACTTGGAAATGTCCCTGTCATCCCGAGGAGAGGCTGATTGCCGAACAGAAGGTCAATATCGAGATCGTCGGCGAATTGCGGATGAATCCCTACATGAACCGCGATAATGTCTCGCTGGACGATAGCGATCTGGCGCTTACCGAACTGAAGAAATTCCAGGCGCTCGGCGGCCATACGGTCATCGAGGCGACCAATATCGGCATCGGGCGTGATCCGAAGAAACTGTCGCGCATCTCGCGCATGTCCGGCATGAAGATCATCATGGGGACGGGGTTTTATCTGCAGCATACCCACCCCGACTGGTTGAAGGACATGGACCTCGATGCCGTCACCGAGTTCATCGTCAATGATGTCGGCGGAAGCGCCGTTCAACCTGAGATCATGGCCGGCATCATCGGCGAAGTCGGTGTCAGCAAGGATTTCACGTCCGAGGAGTTGAAATCGCTTCGCGCCTCGGCGCGTGCTTCTCGCATCACCGGCCTGCCGCTTTCGATCCATCTTCCCGGCTGGGAGCGGCTCGCTCATAAGGTGCTCGACGTCGTGGAAGAGGAGGGGGCCGATCTTCGGCACACTATTCTGTGCCATATGAACCCAAGCCATAACGACCTCGCCTATCAGAAAAGCCTGGCTGAGCGCGGTGCGTTTCTCGAGTACGACATGATCGGCATGGACTATTACTATGCCGATCAGGATGCGCAATCCCCATCCGATGAGGAAAATGCGCGTGCCATCAGGTCGCTCATCGATATGGGTTTTGTCGACCGGCTACTGTTGTCGCAGGACGTCTTCCTGAAAATCATGCTGACGCGCTATGGCGGTTTTGGCTACGGCTACATCCTCAAGCATTTCGTGCCGCGGCTGAGGCGCCATGGCGTGGAGCAGGCAGCGATCGATCAAATGCTGACCGACAATCCGAAATCCGTTTTTTCCGCCGCCTGACCGGCTAAGAAATCCGTATCGCAAGGAGCATACATGTCCAAGAAGAAGATCCTTCTCGCTGGAGAATCCTGGGTATCGACGGCAACCCACATCAAGGGTTTCGATCAGTTTCCGACTGTGACCTATCACACCGGTGCCGACGAACTGCTGGCCGCGCTGAAGAACAGCGACTTCGACGTCACCTTCATGCCGGCGCACGAGGCGCAGCGCGATTTCCCGCAGACTATCGAGGCTCTGTCCGCTTATGATGCGGTTGTGCTCTCGGACATCGGCGCGAACACGCTTCTCCTGCACCCCGATACCTGGATCCATTCAAAGACGACGCCGAACCGCCTACGCCTGCTACGCGACTATGTCCGGAACGGCGGCGGCCTGCTGATGTTCGGCGGCTACTACAGCTTCCAGGGCATCAATGGCGGTGCGCGCTACCGCAAGACGCCGGTCGAAGAAGTCCTGCCCGTGGAATGCCTTTCCGTCGACGATCGGGTCGAGGTGCCGGAAGGGTTCGCACCCATTGTCACTGGCGACGAGAGCCATCCGATCCTGGCCGGGCTCGGCAAGGACTGGCCGGTTCTTCTCGGTTTCAACGAAGTCGTCGTCAAAGACGACGCGGAGGTCCTGGCAACAGTTTCCTCCGATTACGGCTCCCTGCCGTTGCTTGTCACAGGGCGGTACGGCAAGGGCCGCACCGTTGCCTGGACATCGGATGTCGGGCCGCATTGGCTGCCACCCGGCTTCATTGCCTGGAGCGGCTACAAGACGCTGTTTGAACAAATGCTTGCCTTCGCCACCTCCAAGGATTGAGCCATGCCAGTCCGTGTCGTCGGCAACGTCTGTATCGATACCACGTTTCGGGTTGATCGCTTTCCGCAGCCGGGCGAGACTCTCAATGCGAGAGGTCATGCAGACGGTGTCGGCGGCAAGGGCGCCAACCAGGCCGTTGCCGCAGCAAGGACCGGCGCCGACGTCCGGTTTTTTGCGGCCGTCGGAACTGATCTTGCCGCCGCCTTCATCCGCGAGCAGTTGAAGGGCGAGTTCGACCTGCGCCACCTGTCGGAAAAACCTTTGCCGAGCGATCGGTCGACGATCGTCGTCAATCGGGACGGGGAAAACCTGATCATCAGCGGCATCGATTGCGCCGCCGATTTCGATCCTTTGCGAGAGACTGGTCTTTTGACTGTACTCGCTCACGGCGACATCCTGGTCATGCAAGGCAACCTCAGATCAACCGTCACAGATGCGTGCCTTCGCGCTGCGAAGGCCGCAGGTGCGACCACCATTCTCAATCCGAGCCCTCTGTCGGGTGAGGCGGTGGATCTCGCAGCGGTTGACATCGTGATCGTCAATCAAGGCGAGGCATTCGAGATCACCGGCGATCCCGATCCTGAACGTGCCGCACGAGATCTTGTTCGCCGAGGTGCAAAGGCTGCGATCGTCACGCTTGGTGCTGCGGGATGTCTGCTGCTGGAAGACGGTGCCGTCGATCAGATACCTGCGGTCAAAGTGGTGGTGGTCGATACCAGCGGTGCCGGCGACGTTTTTTGCGGGTGTCTCGCCGGATATTTAACGAAGGGGTGGACGCTTGCGCAATCGGCGCGGGCGGCGGTCGCTGCTGCGGCTCTAGCGGTCGGCCGCCCCGGAACCTTGGAAGCCTGCCCGAGCCGGGCGGAGCTCACGAAAATCATGAACACAGTGGAGGCGGAAAGCCTATGACACCCTCTCAAAAACCTGTCGGCCAAGCGTCCAACGATGCGCTTCTTTCACTCTTCGGCAGGACGAAGGTCGTGATCGGCGTCGTCCATCTGGCACCGCTTCCCGGTGCGCCGCGCTATAACGGCGAGGCGGTCGAAGCGATCTACCAACGTGGTCTTGATGACGCCAGGGCCTATCTGCATGGCGGCTGCGACAGCGTCATTGTCGAAAACCACGGCGATATCCCTTTCTCGAAGCCGGATGATATCGGGCCTGAGACCGCAGCCTATATGTCGGTCGTGTCTGATCGCATTCGCCGCGAGCTTGGCCGCCCGATTGGCATCAACGTTCTGGCCAATGCCGCCATTCCGGCTCTGTCGATCGCGAGTGCTTCCGGCGCAGGCTTCGTGCGCGTCAATCAATGGGCTAATGCCTATGTCGCCAACGAGGGCTTCGTCGAAGGTGAAGCGGCACGCGCGATGCGCTTTCGCGCCAAATTGCGGGCGAACGGTATCCGGATTTTCGCCGACGCCCATGTCAAACACGGAGCGCATGCGATCGTCGCCGACAGACCGGTCGAGGAGCAGGTGAAGGATTTGGTCTTCTTCGATGCCGATGCTGTTATTGCGACCGGCCAGCGCACAGGTCATGCCGCTGATCTCAGTTATATCGGGATGATCAAGGAAGCGGCAGGCTTGCCGACGCTCGTCGGAAGCGGTGTCACACCGGAGAATGCCAATGACATTCTCGATATTGTCGACGGGGTCATCGTTGCAAGCTCGCTCAAGCATGACGGCGTCTGGTGGAATGCCGTCGATCCAAAGAGAGTCGAGAGCTTTATCGCCGGCTTGCGCCGATGAGGCTGACGCCAGAGATCAATGGCGAGCGCTTGCTTCGCCGCTTGAGCGATTTTGCCGAAATCGGCGGGACAAGTGTCGGTGGGGTCAACCGGCAGGCCTTGAGCAAGGAAGACTGCGCAGCACGGCATCTTCTCGCAGATCTTGCCACGGCACGCGGCTTCAAGGTCTTTCAGGATCCGATCGCCAATCTGTTTCTCCGTCGGGAGGGCCGCAATCCGGCGCAGCCGCCGATGCTGGTCGGCAGCCATCTCGACAGCCAGCCGACCGGTGGTCGCTTCGACGGCGCGCTTGGCACGCTCGCCGCGTTCGAAGTGCTGGAGGCCCTGGAAGACGCGGGTTATGACACGGAAGCTGCGATCGAAGTCGTTGCCTGGACGAATGAAGAAGGAAGCCGCTTCGCGCCCGGCGTTATGGGATCGATGGCCTTTGTTGGCGCCGCGCATCCGCACGATTTTCAGTCTTTGACTGCAAGCGACGGAGCATACTTTACGGAGGAGCTTGGAGCAACGCTCGCAGCCTTACCCCTGGCAGAAATGCGCCCGCTCGGTACACCGATCTCGGCCTATCTGGAACTGCATATCGAGCAGGGACCCTCGCTTGAGCGCGAAGGGCTTGCCGCCGGAGTCGTCACAGCGGTTCAGGGCACACGATGGCTGACGGTCACGTTCCTCGGAAATGCCGGCCATGCCGGCACCACGTCGCTTGGCTACCGGCGTGATCCCATGGTGGCGGCGACTCTGGCGTTGAGCCGGCTGCAGGCGTCGATCATGCCGCAGGATGAGGATGCGAGGCTGACAGTCGGGCGGTTCTCCGCCCATCCGGGTTCGATCAATGCCATTCCGGACAAGGTGACCTTTACCGTCGATATCAGGCATCCGGACGCTGCGAGCGTAACGTCCATCGACGCGAAGGTTCGCGCTGCTTGCGAGGAGGCGGCACTGTCACAACGATGCAGCGTCGAGATCACGACATCCTTCGATATGCCGCCCGGCTCGTTTTCAAAGATTATGACGGATCGGATCGAAGCTGCGGCGCAGGCCCTCGGATTGTCTTACAAGCGGATGATCTCCGGCGCATTCCACGATGCCTTGTTCGTCGCCCGGGTTGCGCCCGCCGCCATGATTTTCGTCCCCTGCCGTGACGGTATTAGCCACAACGAGGCCGAATATGTCGAGCCGACAGATATCATTAACGGCGCCCGCCTGCTTCTGGAAGCGACGTTGAAAAGTGCGCGCTAGTGCAAGCGGTGCTTGTCAAATCCGAGGGCAAACTCATCGACGGAGATTGCCGATCGGCCCTTTGCGCCTCGCAGCTGTGCAGCTAAAATTCCAGGCCACCAGCTTGATACAAGCCGGCTGTTTCATATATGACTATCGGTAGTCATATGGAGAAGTGCCATGAAAGAAATTCAGCTCAAGGACGCGAAGGCGACGCTTTCCGCCGTGGTCGATCGGGCCGTGGCCGGCGAGCCGACTGTCATCACGCGGCATGGCCGCAAGGAAGCCGTGCTGGTTTCCTTCGAGGAGTGGGAGCGGGTTTCTAGAGTGCCGGACTTTGCCGATCTGCTGTTGGCCTTTCCCGGCGAGACGGGGGATATTCCTCAACGCTCACGCAAGCCCGCCCGTGCATTGCGTGAAAGCGGTCTCTGATCTTGTATCTTCTGGACACCAACATCGTGTCGGCCGATGCGCCGACCAAGCGCCATGTTGGCGCCGAGGCGTTCGCGGCTTGGATGCGGGCGCATGGCGATCGGCTCTATCTTTCGACGATCACCATCGCCGAAATAGAGGCTGGCATTGCCCGTGCCGTCAGGATCGAGGCGACCACCAAGGCGCAGAACTTGCGCCGCTGGCTTGACGCCGTGGAACATTTTTATGCCGGTCGCATCCTGCCATTCGGCGTTGAGGAGGCAAGACACGCTGGCCTGATCCTTGACCGGGCGCGTGGCCACGATCCCGGTTTCGAGGATATTGCCATCGCAGCCACCGCAGCCGCGCATGGTCTCACCGTTTTGACCGCCAATGAGCGCCATTTCGAGCCGCTTGGCGTATCGCTTGCCAATCCCCTGAAGCAGTTGCCCACTATGCAATAGCGGGAAGCGTCGACGACCCCAAGGGTTCGGTTAGGATCATGCCGAAGCTGGCGTCATCGGCGAACCGGCGGTTCCTCCCTCTTTTTCGCGAACTCGGCGAAGAATCGCAGTTGCTCTGCGGCCGCCGATATAGTGGCAAATGGGGTGGAGAAACGTCGGGAGGGTTGAAGCTCTTGCTCACTACATCGTAACTTCTTTTGCATTTCGTTGAGAAACGGTGGGGCTTTCCTTCTGCTTGAGGTGCGCGACCGGGAATCTGTTGTGCAAGAAAATCTCAAAATCGGTTAATCCTGAAGTCGTCAAGAAACACGTCTGTCCTGCCTGTGC
Organism: Rhizobium jaguaris; assembly: GCF_003627755.1. Classification (NCBI taxonomy): domain Bacteria; kingdom Pseudomonadati; phylum Pseudomonadota; class Alphaproteobacteria; order Hyphomicrobiales; family Rhizobiaceae; genus Martinezella; species Martinezella jaguaris. The sequence continues at coordinate 1,229,900 of NZ_CP032695.1, forward strand.
TCATGACCTCCGCCATGACGTCTCCGACGCCCGGGCCTAATTGGAAGCCATGGCCGCAGAAGCCGAAAGCATGGAATAGACCTGGCGTCGTAGCAGACGGCCCGATCACCGGAAGACCGTCCCCGACATAGCCCTCACAACCGGACCAGGTGCGGATCACCGCGACGTCGGCAAGTATCGGCAGCAGCGGCAGCAAGGCCCGGAGTTGTCTGGGCAAGCGCGCCGGATCTGCCTTCGCATATCCCGTATCCAGCGACACGTCGGTCCGTTCCGCCCCACCGCCGAAGATGATGTTGCCGCGTTCGACCTGGCGCAGATAGCCGCCACCATGGTCATGCGCCCAGACGCCGACGACCGGCAGAATGCGGTGGGGAAGGGGTTCCGTTACGCCCATTTGCGGTCCTTTGGCAACAATCGGGACATTCTCGCCAAACTGTGCGGCGATGCGGGCACCCCAGGCTCCTGCCGTGTTAAGCAGTGCCTCTGCCGCGTAGTCGCCCTTGGACGTTTCGATCTTGAAGCCGAAAGCAGTTCTGGTGATGGCCGGGACATCAGCCTCTTCGACGATCTTCGCCCCGAGACGCCGGGCGGCGTCTGCGAAAGCAGGGGCTATCAGGCGGGGATTGCCGCTTCCGTCCTCCGGGGAAAAGGATGCCGCGATGGCTTCGGGGCCGAGGCCCGGAAAGCGACTGCGGATTTCCTTTGGCTCAAGCTCTTCCAAGTCGACACCCCAAGGCCTGGCGGCCTTCGCAAAGGAGCGCATTTCGTCGAGCCCCGCCTGGCTGAAAATCAATCTCAGGTGGCCGGTGGCGCGGAACTCCACGTCACGGTCCAGCATCTTCGAAGCCTCGCCCCACAGCGCCAGCGATCGGCGCGCAAGTGCGAGCTGGGGGATATAGCGGCCGCTCCGGCGGATGTTCCCAAAGGAGGCGACAGTCGCTCCGCTTCCGACCCGGTTGCGTTCGACGAGCGTCACGCGGACCCCGCGCCGGGCCAAAAAATATGTAGAGGCTGCTCCCATCAAGCCGCCGCCTAGAACGATCGCATCCATCAGGTTCCCCGCCATCCACTCAGAAAGGAGGCAGCCTGATCGATTTGACCGGAATGAGTCAAAGACGAGGTTTTACCTCCTCCATAAGTCCAGCCTATGGCCACGCCGCTCTGCGGGACATAAGTCCGCCTTATGGCTTCTGACTTTTTCAATCTTGGACCTTGCTGCTTCATTCGTGCCAACTTTCTCCGCATCAGTGAGAAAGGAACCGGAATGGCCAGCATGACAGCGTCCGCGACAAGCAACCTTGACCAGCAGGATTGGAAGATAGGTGTCGATATCGGCGGAACGTTCATCGATTTCTGTGCTTTAGAGACCCGGTCCGGCCGCGTCGCCTCGTTAAAAGTTCTGACGACTCCAGATGATCCAGGCGCCGAGTTGATGACAGGCCTGTCACTCCTCGGCGAGCGGGAAGGGCTCGACCCTGCCGGCATAAGCCGCTTCGTTCATGGGACGACAGTCGGCATCAATACCGTCATCCAGCGGCGCGGCGTATCGCTTGCGCTGCTGACCAACGCCGGCTTCGAAGACGTCATCGAATTGGCGCGATTGAGAATGCCCGATGTCTATTCGCTTTTCTGCGCCCGCCCTGACCAGCTCATTTCCAGAGACATGATCTTCGGAATTGCGGTGCGCTTGAGAGCCGACGGAAGTGAAGCACAGGCGCCGGACATGGAGAGTGTTGCCAAGGCCGCGGTCGCCGCCAAGGCAAAGGGTGCGTCCGGCATCATCGTGTCCTTCCTGCATTCATGGCGAAGCGACGCCCAGGAGGCCGCGGTCAAGGCCAAGATTGGAGAGGTCGCCCCGGATCTCTTCGTCTTCACCTCGTCGGAAGTATGGCCCGTTATCCGCGAGTACGAGCGCACAACAACTGCCATCTTGAACGGCTATGTCCATCCGCGCGTTTCCGGCTATCTGACTGCGCTCGAGGAGAAGCTCGCGTCGCGCGGCGTCGCCGCCCCAGCATTGCTGACCAAGTCGAACGGCGGCGTCATGAATGCCGCGGAAGGCAAGCGGTCTTGCGTGCAGATGCTGCTTTCGGGCACGGCGTCGGGCGTGATCGGCGCTGCCTGGCTTGCCCGGCGTGCGGGCGAGAAGCACATTCTGACCCTCGATATCGGCGGCACTTCGGCGGATTTCGCTCTTATCATCGACGGCGAGCCGCAGTTTGGCTCCGGCGAACTCATCGGCGAGTTTCCGCTACACATCCCGTCGGTATCGGTCAGCTCGATTGGCATCGGCGGAGGCTCGATTGCGAGTGTGGACGCCCAAGGCGTTCTGCGCGTCGGACCGGAATCGGCTGGCTCCACGCCCGGCCCGGCGTGCTACGGTCGGGGAGGCATGCAGGCGACGGTGACCGACGCCATGGCGGTCTGCGGATGGTTGGGACATAGCCAGATGGCCTATGGCCAGTTGCAGATCGACGTCGGGCTGGCCAGGGCGGCGGTGACACGACTTGCAGAGCTGATTGGCCGGACTGTCGAAGAGGCGGCGCAGGCGATCCTGGACATCGCCATCTCGGAAATGTTCGTGGAGGTCGAGAAATTGGCTTCGCGCGCCGGCGTCGATCTGCGGGAGTTCACGCTGATGCCGTTCGGCGGCGGTGGACCGATGCTTGGCGCGTTCCTCGCCCGCGAATTCCGGATGGCGAAGGTCATCGGCCCGCCGCGCCCGGGCGTTGTTTCGGCTCTTGGCGGTCTGGTCGCGGACCTGCGCGGCGATTTTATCCGCACCATCTTCACCCACTTGTCGGACCAAGCGGTGCTGCTATTGCGCGCTGCCTTAGAAGCGTTGTCAGATGAAGGACGCGGCTGGCTGAAGAAGCAGGGGAATAGCGGACCGGCTGCCCTGAATGCTTCAGCCGACATGCGCTACGTTGGGCAGAGCTTCGAGATAGAGGTGCCGATTGAAGTGGCTTGGATTGCCAATGGCGATCTGGGCGCCATGGAGCACGCCTTTCATGTCTTTCACCAGAGGATCTACGATTTCCACGATCCCGACGGCGAGATCGAAATTGTCAACTTGCGCCTGTCGGCCATTGGAGCGGGACCGACCCTGGAGTTTCCGACGGCAGCGCCGGACTTGCAGACGGCGATCGCCCCTGAGCGCGAAATACCTGTCTTCACCGGCAAAGACTTCGAATGGATCGGGCTTTACCGGCGCGACATGCTTCGCCCCGGCGGACGGTTTGCGGGCCCCGCAGTGGTCGCGCAGGACGACACGACCTTCGCAATTCCAGCCGGCGCACAGGTGGAGGTCGATCGCCACCTGAACCTGCACCTCACCTTCTCGGAGTAACAGCGCATGTTCGACCCATTGAACCTTCAAGTGTTCGCCAACCACACGCGAGCCGCCGCTGAGAACATGGCCTACACTCTCCAGAGGACGGCCCACTCCGCCTTCGTGAAGGAGACCGAGGACTTCACCGTCATGCTGATCAACCGCAAGGGCGAGACGTTCGGTGTGCCGATGGGCCTCGGCGCGACTTGGTATCCCGGTCTCACCTATACCCGGGCGATCGAGATGATCGATGACTACAAGCCGGGCGATGTCGCCTTTACCAACGATCCCTATTCCTGCTTCGTCGCCACCCATGCGCCCGACACCCATTTGTGGAAGCCGGTTTTCTACGGCGGCGAAATCATCGCCTGGACCGGAGGCCATATCCACAACACGGATATGGGCGGGGCCGTGCCGGCCTCGCTGTCGCGGGCACTCACTGAAATCCATCAGGAAGGCATCCGCTTTCCGCCGATGAAGCTGGTCAACGAAGGTGTCTTTGATGAAGACATTCTCAAGATCATGACGATCAACGTCCGCAAGCCGGACCTCAATATCGGCGACATCAAGGCTCTCGTCGGTGCGCTCAAGACAGGCGAGCGGAAGATCCTTGCGATGGTTGAGAAATTCGGCAAGGAGGCGTTTCTCGAAGGCGCGGAGGTTCTGCTCGACCATGCCGAGGCGCAGGCGCGGGACCTTCTTCGTTCCATGCCGGATGGAACCTGGGAATTTGTCGATTATGCCGACGAGGATTCCGTGGAGGCCAATCCGTGTCGCCTGAAGCTGACCTTGACGATCAAGGGAGACGAGGCACTGCTCGACTTCACGGGTTCCGACCCGCAACTTGGCTCGTCGCTCAACGTGCCGTCGGGCGGCGATCCGCGCCACACGATGCTGCTGGTCGGCGTCTATTACGTACTCTACACGCTGAACCCAAAGATTCTGCTGAACACCGGCCTGACGCGGCCCTTCACCTGCATCGCTCCGAAAGGCAGCGTGCTCAATCCGATCGCCCCGGCCGCCGTCGGCATGCGTTCTCTGACCTGCGCTCGTCTGCGCTCGGTCATTTTCGGCGCTTTTTGCCAGGCCGTGCCTGAGAAGCTGCCTGCGGCTCCGGCAGGCAACAATTGCATCGTCAACGTCATGACGACCGATGAGCGGACAGGTCGCACCGTGATCGCCGCGGTCAATCCAGTGGTCGGCGGCGGCGGCGGCATGCCGCATCGTGACGGAACGAATGGCTCGGGCGCGGATGCCGCTTACCTGAAGAACACGCCGATCGAGATCACCGAGACCGAGGTGCCGATCGAGTTCATCAAGTATGGATTGGCAAAGGACAGCGGGGGCGCCGGCCGATGGCGGGGCGGCCTTGCGACCGAGATGGCGTTTCGCGTGTTCGCGCCAGGCAGTCGCATCACTGCTCGCAACCGTGACCGCAGCTTCTTCCGTCCCTGGGGATTGCTGGGCGGTCGGGCGGCCGGCCTCTCGGACATGACCGTCAATCCCGGACGAGAAGATTACCGCCGGCTTGGCAACATCGATACTGCCGTTCTGCAGCCGGGTGATGTTCTCGAAATCCGTTCTGCCGGCGGCGGCGGACGCGGCAGTCCGCTGGAACGTGAAACGTGGCGGGTGGCGCAGGACGTAGCGCGGGGCTACGTTTCACCGGAGACTGCCGAGCGCGATTACGGCGTTATCATTTACGATGGCTCGGTCGACGAGGTGGCCACGGCTGACCTGAGGGCTTCGCGCGGCAAGCCGACCCCCCACTTCCATTACGGCCCGGAGCGAGAAGGCTACGAGGCGCAATGGACGCCCGCAGCCTATAATCTCCTGACGGAGATTCTCGCCGGCCTTCCCATCCACTGGCGTTTCTTCACAAAAACGGAAATCTTCCGCCGCATGAAGGGACGCGTCGGACCGGGCGGCGTCGCGGCCGCTCTTGCGGATGTGAGTGCGCGCTTCAAGGAAATGCCGCAGCCCGCAATCGAAACCAAAGAGGCGGCCGAATGAAGCCTGACAGGCGGCCGGCGCGGGACATGGGACGGATCGTACGTCTTGCCGAGCAAGGCAGGCCTCCGGTTCATTTCCTGCTGGACGGTGAAGAATGCGAAGCGTTAGCCGGCGACACGGTGCTGACGGCCATGCTCCTTCACGCCCCAGCGCTGAGGCAGTCCGAGTTCGGACCGGAAAAAAGGGCGGGCTTCTGCCTCATGGGGGCTTGTCAGGACTGCTGGGTCTGGCAGGAGGATGGCGGGCGGATAAGAGCCTGCACGACACTCATTGCCGGCGGCATGAAGCTCCTTAGCGACGTCCCGCCGGGATGGCCTTCATGAGCGGGGAGGCACAGAAGGTCGTCATCGTCGGAGCAGGGCCTGCCGGCATTCGGGCTGCCGAGCTTCTGGTGTCTGCCGGGGTCCGGCCGGTTGTCATTGACGAAGGCATGAGGGCAGGGGGCCAGATATACCGCAGGCCGCCGGAGGGGTTCAGTCGGCCGCCGAAAGAACTCTATGGCTCCGAAACCCGCAAGGCCGTCACTCTGCATGCTCTGTTCGACAGGATGGTTGCCGCCGGACTTGTCGACTATCATCCCCAAAGCGCGGTTCTAGCTCGGGCAGGCAGTATGTTGCAGACACTGACGGCGGCCGGCCGACGGGAATTCCGCTATGACCGGCTCATCCTCGCGACCGGCGCAACGGACCGTTTGGCACCGGTGCCGGGTTGGCAGGCACCCGGCGTCTATAGTCTCGGGGCAACGCAGATCGCGCTGAAGGCGCAAGGCGTGGCACTCGGGCGCGAGATCGTCCTTGCCGGCTCCGGACCGCTACTCACCCTCGTAGCAGCCCAGTTGCTGAAGGCCGGGGCCAAGCTGGCAGCGGTCCTCGACACGTCGACGATCCGGAGCCAATTGGCCGGTTTGCCGGGTATGGCGGCGGCACGGCCGGGCCTCGTTCTGCTGGGGCTCATGATGCGCGCGAAGCTCGGCCGGCTGTATCATGCCGGCGTTAGATTGGTTGGAATCGATTCCGATGAACGCGGACCGGTCGGCGTGCGCTGGCGTGATGCCCGTGGCGGTGAGCATTTCACCGGATGCGATATGGTCGGCATTGGCTGGCATCTTCGGGCGGAGACGCAGCTCGCGGGCCTGGCGGGCTGCAGCTTCGAATATGACAACGGCTGGGCACAATGGTTACCGCACACGGACAGGATGGGTCGGGCCACAGTGGGCCTTTACCTTGCCGGCGACGGATTGCGAATCCTCGGAGCCGATGGCGCGGAAGTGGCCGGCCGGCTGGCTGCCTGCGCCTGTCTTGCAGATATGGGATTGCCTGCGCCGGACGTCGCGGCCGATCTGCGTCGGCTTGATCGGTTGGAACGGTTTGCTCGTGCGATGGCGCGCGCCTTTCCGTGGCCGGCCGAAATGGTTCACCGGATTCCGGACGAAACAGTGGTCTGCAGATGCGAGGGGGTGACAGCGCGACAACTGCGTGAGAGCGTCGACTACGGTGGCGCGGAAGCCAATCGGGTCAAATCTCTGGCCCGCGTCGGCATGGGCCGCTGCCAGGGGCGCTTCTGCCAGCTTGCCGGCGCCGAGTTGATCGCCGAAAGGGTCGGCATCGCGGCATGTGAAGCCGGACGCCTGCGCGAACAGTCGCCCGTTCGTCCCCTGCCGATCGGGGTCTGGGCGCGAGAACCGTAGAGGTCGCGGCTCAGCCTGTCGTCTTCACCTCGCGCAGCTTAATGACCAAGGTCGTCGGCATTTCTGAGGACGGCTGCGCAGGCCTCGCGGATATTGTCGCGCATGGCAAGATGGCTTCCGGTCAGAGGCCGATCGCGATTGGTCAGCAGGGCGATCGGAACCATGGTCCTATGCCGCAGCGGACGGCGAACGAGCCCCGGGAACTGTTCCCAAGGCAAGAGACCGTCCACCACCGCGACACCGAATCCATCCCGGACGAAAGGAAGAGCAGTGATGGAGATGTCGATCTCTATCGCCGGGTTGAACATCTGCTTTTCCGCGGCGGCGGCGCTCAAAAGAAGTCGGCCCGGAAGCGTGCCAGCCCGGTAGGATATCAGAGTTTCGCTCTGGAGATCGGCAAATGAAATTTCGTCATGCTCCGCCAGACGGTGGCCTTCCGGGATGATGCAGACGAGTTCGGCATGACCGAGGGTCTCGACCTCGATGCCCGGCCGCGCCATGTTGTTCATCACAATGCCGAGCATCGCGTCGCCGTCGCGGATCATGTCCACAACATTGACCAGCGGCGCGATCAACGAGCGTACCACGATGTCAGGATGAGCGGATCTGAACGAAAGCAGCGCCTTGGGAACGATCGACATGGCGGGAGGTGCGGAAGCTGCGACTCGGATGAGACCAGTGCGGCCGTAGCGCATGTCTGTCGTGCGCCTGCGAAGCGCGCTGAGTTCCGCGAAAATCCGCTCGCATTCGGGATAGAGCTCTTCAGCCTCGCGCGTGGCAACGAGCTTGCCGCGGACGCGGTTGAAGAGCTTGAAGCCGATCTGGTCTTCTGCATGAAGGAGAATCTGGCTCAGCGCCGGCTGCGAAATGTTGAGCATGGCGGCTGCGCCGGTCACCGTCCCACACCGCATCAGCATGCAGAAAACTTCGAGTTGGCGTGCCTGCATTCGGGTCAAAATTCCTGCAAAGTTACGTCGGGCGGCAATACACGCATTTCAGAAGTCTGCCACCTTACCCCAGGCAAATCCCGCAAATCTGTCCGGATGATAGGGTACCGGATCGACGATTGGCTCCAATCCGGTGATGAGGTCGGCGATCAGATGGCCGGCTCCAGGCCCAATGCCGAAGCCGTGCCCGCTAAAACCGGCGGCCAGAACGAAGCCCGGAATGGAGGCGGCTTCACCGATAGCGGGTACGCCGTCCGGAGTGCTATCGATATAGCCGGCCCAACTGGCGGTCACGCGTCGTCCCTTGAGTGCCGGCAGCAGTTCGAGCGCGCGGTCGTGCGTCAGCTTGATCGTGCTCTTGTCGGCCGCTGGATCGAGGATGCGCATCCGCTCCATCGGCGTCGGTCGGTCGAGCCGCCAGTGTGTCAGGCTCTCGTGGCCGCTGCGAAAGCCTTCGAAGCCGCCGGGGGAGAGGGAGCGCCAGCGGCGAATGAACATCGGCAGGAACTGCGCCGCAAAACGTATGTTCTGCGGTGTTGGATCGACGCGACCGCGGCCGCTGATCGCGAGCGTATGGCCGCCGTCGCCCCTGCGCGTCACCGACACATTTGCGGTGTGAAGAGCGTCCGGGAGGCCGCCTTCGCCTGGGCCGACGGAAAGGATCGATGAGCGGATCGACGCCTGCGGGAAGCGGAAACCGAGCTGCCGGCAAAAGGAAGAGGCCCAGGCGCCGCCGGATAGAATGGCAACCCTGGTTCTGATCGTACCTCTCTCTGTAACGACCGCGGAGAGTTTCCCCCCTTTTGTCTCGATGCCGCGCGCAGCGCAGTTCTGATGCAGGCTACCTCCCAGTTTCATCAGCGCGCGAGCGACCGCCGGGGCGGCGCTGGCCGGATCGGCAATGCCATCGGTCGGGGAAAAAACGCCGCCTTTCCAGACGCGGCCCGTCGCCCTTCCACGCTCGCTGGCCTGGGCGCTGTCCAGCATATGCGTGGTCACGCCGACGCTGCGCGCAAAGTCGCGCCAGCGGGCCCATCCGGCAAGTTCTTCTTCGCTGTTGCTCAGATAGAAGAGACCACAGCGGCGAAAACCGGTGTTCTCCCCGGTCTCTGCGGCGAATTGATCCCAGAGGTCGAGGCTTTTCGTCGCCATCGGCAATTCGCGGGCGTCGCGGTTCTGCTGCCTGCACCAGCCCCAGTTACGGCTGGACTGCTCGGCGCCGACGCGGCCTTTCTCGACAAGAGCAACTTTGAGGCCCCGCTTTACCAGATAATAGGCCGCAAAAACGCCGACAATTCCGGCCCCGATGACGACAACATCAGCAAAGGATGGCAAATCAGCGGAGCCTTCGACAAGGGTGAGCGGTGCGGGCATGAATGGGGGTCTCCTATCGAGCCGAAAGCATAGCGAGATGATCGGCCATGAAGCTGCCGCACAACGGTCGCACGCGGCATAAGATTCTGCTCATAGTGGACGAAGCGGCCTAATATGCCGGCTCGATCCATGCAGAATGAAATAGACAAGATAGACCATGATGTTATGCTCGATCTTGGAAAGTTCGCAGCACAAAATGCTGCCCTTGCAATCTATGGAAAGACTTAAAGCAATGAAGCTCGACCGTATCGATATCAAGATCCTGTACGAACTTCAGAAGAACGGCCGCATCACCAATGTCGAGCTGGCGGAACTGGTCAACCTGTCGCCGAGCCCCTGCCTGATGCGGGTCAAGAAATTGCAGCAGGAGGGCTATATCGAGGGATATTCAGCCCAGATCAACATCGGAAAGCTGGGCCAGACACTGACCGTGTTTACGGAAGTCACCCTCAAGAACCATCGGCAGATCGATTTCGCGCGCTTTCTATCGGTGGTGGAGAAGGTGGATCAGGTAATCGAATGCCACCTGGTCTCCGGCGGCTACGATTACATGCTGAAGTTCGTCACGGCCGGCATCGGAGAATATCAGACGATCATGGAACGGCTGACCGACATGGATATCGGGATAGACAAATATTTCAGCTTCGTCGTGCTCAAGTCACCGATCGTCAAGGCGCACATGCCGCTGACCAGCCTGTTTCCCATGTGATCGGCTCCGAGGCCGCACTATCGGCTAGCCGTGGCCATATTCACGCTTGAGCTCCGGATCCTGGACAAGGTTGTCGAGCCATTTCGGATCGAGTTTCGGAACGGACCCGAACAGCAGTTGTGAATAGGGATGGCGGGGCGCATTTGCAGCTTCGCGCGTGATTTGCTCCACTTTTCTGCCATCGTACATCACAACGATCTCATCGCAGATTGCCTCGACGACCGAGAGGTCGTGGCTGATGAAAATATAGGATAAATGCAGTTCACGCTGCAGTTCCTTGAGCAGGTCGATGATTGCCGCCGCAACAACAGTATCGAGGGCGGAGGTGATTTCATCGCAAATGATCAGGCGTGGCTCTGCTGCAAGCGCGCGAGCAAAATTCACGCGTTGTTTCTGACCGCCGGACAATTCCGACGGATAGCGATAACGAAGCGGGCGGGGAAGTCGGACCATATTCAGCAATTCGTCGACCCTGGCTTCTCGAGCCTTGCGGTCCATCCCATGGTAGAAAGCCAAAGGTCGCTCAAGTATATCGGCGATCGATTTTGCCGGATTGAGCGCCGTGTCGGCATACTGAAAAACAATCTGCATCTCGCGCAACTGATCGCGCGTGCGCAGTCTGGCGGCGCGATTCATGTCGCTGCCATTGAACCCGATGGTGCCTGATACGGCGGGCAGTATGCCCGCGATTGCGCGCGCCAGCGTCGATTTTCCGCATCCGGACTCACCGATGATGCCGAGATTCCTGCCCTTTTCCACCTCAAGGCTCACTGATTGAACCGCGCAGACCGCCGGCAGGCCATTGGCCTGGATATCACCGTAGCCGGCAACCAGGCTGTCGATCCTCAATACAGGTGCAATCGACCCGCTTGTGCTGCTGTCGCGGAAGGCCTGTTTCGGCTCGACGGCTGCCAGCAGCTCGCGCGTATAGGGATGGCTCGGCCGCGTAAGGATCGCTTCAGTCTCTGCCAATTCCTGGATTTCACCGCCCTTGAGTACGGCAATGCGATCGGCGATCTGCGCTACGACCGCTAGATCGTGCGAAACGTAAACACCAGCAATACCGCCGGCACGGATGACGGATTTGAACGCTTTCAGCACGTCGATCTGCGTTGTCACGTCGAGTGCAGTGGTCGGTTCGTCAAAAATGACCAGCTTAGGCTCGCCGATCAGAGCCATGGCAGCCGCCAGTCGCTGCAACTGGCCCCCGGAGACCTGATGCGGATATCGTTCGCCGATCGTTTCCGGATTTGGCAGCGACAGCGCCCGGAAGAGCTCGATCGCACGCTGGCGGGCTTTTTCAGGGGGCATCAGCCGATGGATGCGGGTGACCTCGATCACCTGTTCCATGATTTTGGTCGCCGGATTAAAAGCCGCCGCGGCACTTTGCGGAATATAGGAAACCGTGGTGCCTCGCACCTTTGAGCGATCGCTTTCGGAGAGAGTAGCCATGTCCTGTCCGTCGACTTGGACCTTGCCGCCGGAGATGCGGCAGCCCTCTCGCGCGTGCCCCATAAGGGTCAGCGCTATCGTCGTCTTGCCCGAGCCGCTTTCGCCGATGAGGGCAACGATTTCGCCTTTGGCGATGTCGAAGCTGACACCCTTGATGATTTCCACGATGCGCCCAGAGTCAGTCTTGGCTTCGACCTTCAAATTTTTGATTTCAACGAGATTGGCCATCGTCATGCGCTCCTGTCTCTGATCCTGCGCGGCAGGTTGTCGATCAGCAGGTTGACGCTGATGGTGAGGCTGGCAATGGCAAAGGAGGGCACGATCACCGCAGGTGCAGCGAAGGGCAGCCCACCGATATTTTCGCGGACCAAGGCTCCCCAATCGGCATAGGGCGGCTGCAGGCCGAGGCCGAGAAAGGAAAGACCTGACAACAGGAGAACGACAAAAACGAAGCGTAGGCCGAAGTCCGCCAGAACAGGACGAATAATGTTCGGCAGAATTTCCGAGCCGATGATGTAGCCGACTCTCTCGCCGCGAGTGCGCGCAACCGTGATGAAATCCATCGTGTTGATGTTAACGGCAAGTGCGCGGGCAAAGCGGTAGGCACCGGGCGTGTAGATGACAGCGAGTGTGATGATCAGCACCGGGATGGACGAGCCGACGGCGGCAACGACGACCAGGCCGAAAAGCTTGCTTGGAATGGAGTTCAGGGCGTCGAGAAACCGGCTCAGGATTGTGTCGAACCATCCGCCGATAACTGCCGCGATCATGCCGAGCGTCACGCCGCAAAAGCAGCAAAGTGCGACCGCAGCCAATGAAATGCCGACCGTATAGCGTGCGCCCATGAGGACGCGCGAAAGCATGTCACGGCCGAGATAGTCCGAGCCGAGCCATAATTGACGGCTCACCGGACCGAAATAGTCCGTATCGACGATTTCGCCGACGGAGTAGGGGATAATATAGGGTGCGAACAACGCGACGATCGTCCAGCCGAAGATGATGGCAAAGGCCGCGATTCCAACGGGGCTGACGTTGTAGCCAAACATGGACGGAGTGCGGCGAGGCAGGGTTTTCGTGGTCATCGCAGCCTCGGATTCGACAGGATAGCAACGATGTCGGCGGCGGTGATCAGCAAGAGATAACCAAGGCAAAAAATCATCGCGCAGCTTTGGATCAACGGCAGATCGCGCGTCGCGACTGCGTCGACCATCAGCTTGGCGATGCCCGGATAGTTGAAGATGGTCTCGACAATGATCACGCCGCCGACGAGGTAGGAGAGCGAAAGCGCAATCGCATTGACGATCGGCCCGAGGGCATTGGGCAATGCATGCCTGAACACCATGCGGCTGCGGGAGGCGCCCTTGAGCAGGGCCATTTCCACATAGGGTGTCTTTAGCGTCTCGATCAGGGCCGCCCGGGTCATGCGGATCATTTGCGCCGATATGACGAAGGTGAGCGTAATGACCGGCATGGCATAGATCTTCAGAAGGTCGAAGAATGTATGTGCTTCGTTGATGGAGGAGAGCGCAGGCAGCCAGCGCAGATAGACGGCGAACAACAGCACAGCAAGCGTCGCGACCATGAACTCAGGCACCGATATCACACCGATGGAAAAGATCGTGACAAACCGATCGTAATAGGAGCCGCGAAGCATGGCCGAGGTAATGCCGAGCAGCAGTGCAAGCGGGACCGAAACGAGCGTTGTGATAGCGGCAAGCTCCAGCGTGGCCACTAGGCGGCGACCGATCAAGTCAGCGACGGGCATGTTGTTCGCATAGGATGTCCCGAGGTCGCCCTTCACCAGCCCCAAAAGCCATCCCATGAACCGCAGGATTGCCGGTTCATCGAGATGCATGGCCTTGCGCAGACCAGCAACCGCTTCGGGTGTGGCCGCCTGACCGAGCAGGATGGAGGCGGTGTCTCCCGGCAGCATGCTGGTTGCGAAAAACACGGCGAAAGACACGATCAGCAAAGTGATGATCGCTATGAAGAGCCGGTTTAGGACAAGTAAGGAAACCTCGGATCTCAAATATAATGCTCCTGCGGCGTTCTACGAATGGCGTTCGCGGGACGGAAGTCCCCCGGGGCGGTTTGAGCCGTCCCCGGGGAGGTGTCCATCGCTATCAGGCCTGGAGCCAGAGATACTCCGCCATTGCGTAACCCATCATGCCACCGAGCGGGTTGGCTTCCAAACCGTTTACCTTGCTCGAAAGGGCATCCACATTCGAGATGTAGGCAGGGATGATGGTGCCTGCCTCTTCAGCAATCATCGCCTGCATTTCGCCGTAGATTTGTTTGCGCTTGGCCTGGTCCAGCAAGCCGCGAGCCTCGACGAGCATCTTGTCGAATTTTTCGGACTTGTACTGGCTCTCGTTCCACGGTGCATTTGAAGCATAGAGAAGAGAGAACAGGATGTCGGGCGTCGGGCGTGGATTGATGTTGCCGAAATGGATGGGCGCCTTCAGCCAATAATTATCCCAATAGCCATCGGATGGAACACGCTGGACATCGAGCTTCATGCCGATGTCGGCGCCGGCGGCCTGGATGATCATTGCCATGTCGATCGACGAGGTTGCTGCGTCGGAGGCTACCACCGGAATAGACTGCCCGAGCACGCCCGCCTTCTGGAAATGGAACTTGGCCTTGTCCGGATCGAAGGTCTTCGGCTTCAGATCGCTGTTGTGATAGATGTTGGCCGGAGAAACGGGCTGGTCATTGGCAACTTCCCCAAGGCCACGCAATGCGGACTTGACGATCTGCTCTCGATTGACCAGGTACTTCATCCCGTCGACGAAGTCCTTTTTGTTACCCGGAGCCATGTCCAGGCGCATGTTGAGGTTGGTGTAATTGCCGCTCGTCGTCTTCGACAGCGTAAAGCCCGACTGACCATCGATCAACTTCATAGCCCGTGGATTGATCGATGCGGCAAAATGAATGTCGCCCGAAAGCAGAGCATTCACACGCGCATTGTCATCGCTGATCGCGAAAAACTCAAAGGAGTCGAGATAGGGTTGGCCGGACTTCCAGTAGTTCTTGTTTTTCACGACGACCGAGCGATTGCCCGGATCGAAGGTTTCAAGAACAAAGGCTCCGGTGCCATTGCCCTTCGAGAAGTCGGTCGTGCCATTGGCAACGATCATGAAGTGATGCAGCGCCAGGATGGTCGGCAGGTCGGCATTCGGGTCGGCCAAGGTAATTTCGACCGTTGACTTGTCGACAGCCTTGAAGCCGGTCATCTGGGCGGCGATCTTGGCGACCTTCGAGCCGACACCCGGGTCGAGATGGCGCTTCAACGAAAAGATAACGTCGTCGGCCGTCAATTCCTTGCCGTCATGGAATGTCACGCCCTTGCGCAGCTTGACCGTCCAGGTCTTGGCGTCCTTGCTTTCGATGCTCTCGGCGAGCTCCATTTGTGTCACGCCGGCCTTGTCGAGGAAGGTCAGACGATTGTAGAGCGAGCAGCAACGCACATAGTCGGTAGACAGCGATGCCTTGGCAGGATCCAGCGTGTCGGCGGTCGAGGACGACCAGCCGGCCGCCTTGAACGCACCGCCAGAGACCGGCGTGGCTGCAACAGCCTGCGAAGCGCGGCCGAGAATGATGCCCGCGCCCGATGCTGCGATGCCTCCCGCCAGCATCAGTTTAAGAAGATCGCGCCGGGTCGCCCCGCGCCTGATGGCGTTCTCTACCATTGCATCGTCGGCAGAGGTCCAGTTTGTAATTCTGTCAGTCATGTCATTCCCCTTTTTCTGTTGGTTAGATGGGATGCCCGTCTTGCCCGCGAGCTTTCCCAGGTTGGGTCAATGTTTTTTGGGCAGCCTTTCCTTGACCGCCGAGGCGAAGGCCGCCATCGACGTGAAATGGTGGTCTGGCTGGGTGAAGGCCTCGGGCTCTATCGTCCCGCCGTAACCGTCCTGCGCATGACGGCGCTCGATCCAGCAATTGGTCAGGCCAAGGTTCCGCGAAATACCGATGTCGTGATATTGGCTCTGTGCGACATGCAGGATGTCGTCCTTGCTCGCCCCTTCACCGGCAATAAATTCGAACACCTGTTCGAAGAAGGCGGGGTCTGGCTTTTCCGTGCCGGTATCGTCGGCCGTAAAGGTCGCGAAGAACGGTGAGCCCAACTTCTTTTCGAAATGGTCGAGCGCCCAGCGGCGCGCATTTGTCATTGCGACAAGACGATGTGTTTTCGCAAGTTCCGCAAGCGCTGCTGCGCTGTCGTCAAAAGCTTTCCAGCTTGCTACGGAATCGCGCAGTTGCTGAGCGTATCGCTCTTCTGCCGGCAGACCGAGCTTTGGCGCGATGGCCATGTAGACCCTCTCGAGATCGTCCGGAAAGAGATCGGCATCCTCGCTGTAGCGCGCCTGGCGATAAAGTTTCAGAGCTTTTTCGCCGTCGATGGAGATGCCGGCTTCCGCCGCAATCTCGGCAAGACAGGTCTTTATGCCACCTTCGAAGTCAATGAGCGTGCCGACGACGTCGAAGGTGAGGTATTTGAAGTCTTGAAAGTCTCTGGCCAAGTCATGCTCTCCTTCATGGTCTGCTGAAGCACAGACCCCTTGCAGCATAAAATTCTGGTCCAAGGGGCGGAGGCCGCCCTGCAAAGGCCGAGAAAAGCCGGCTTTCAGCCGTTCTAGGAAGCAGTTTGGCGGTTCCTGAGCGGCGGAGTCGCCGAATCTATGGTGTGTCGCGGCACAAAATTTCGAATTTCCGGGTCTGTCCGATATTTCGCCGATGGCGAATGGCATCTGCCGCTTCAACGCATGGCTTCCCGAACATCCGGATCCTCCAATGTCTGGTCGAGGGTCTTCCGCGTGCGTTCCAAGATCGCGTCGATATCATCGTCCGTGCAGCAGAGCGGCGGCGCGTATCCGAGCACGCCATGGGCGAATGCTCGGATGACCAGGCCATTATCCCAGGCACGGTCGAAAATCCTGCGCGCCGGCGCGGCAGCGCTTGGCAGCGGTGTCTTTTTGACTTTGTTGACCACGAGTTCCACTGCGGCCAACATTCCTCGACCGCGAACATCGCCCACCAGCGGATGGTCACGCAGGCTTTCCAGGCCCGCCATCAAGCGGGCACCCGCTTTGACGCCGTTTTCCAGAAGACCGCCTTCATAGAGCTTCAGTACTTCAAGCCCGACCGCGGCACTGACGGGATGGGCCGAATAGGTGTAGCCATGGCCGACCGCGGCATTGCCGGCGGCATCGGCGATGACATCGTAAACGCGATCGGACATGAACACAGCGCCCATCGGCACATAGCCCGAGGTCAGGCCCTTGGCCGTCGTCATGAAATCCGGGACGATGTCGTCATGCGAGCAGGCGAAGAGAGGTCCTGTCCTGCCGAAGCCGGTAATGACCTCATCGGCAATGAAGAGAATATCATATTGGCTGCAGAGATCTCGGATCGCCTTCATCCAGCCCTTTGGCGGCACGATAACGCCGCCGGACCCTTGGATCGGCTCGGCATAAAATGCCGCCACGCGCTCGGCGCCAACAGCCTCGATCTTCGATTTCAGGTCCCGTATGGATGCAGCAATGATCGCATCCGCATCGGCACCGACCGGGTTGCGATATGGATAGGGCGAGGGGATTTTATGCTGCCAATCAAAGGGCACGCCAAAGCCGGCATGGAATCCGGGCAGCGCCGTCAGTCCGGCGCCCACGGTCGAAGAGCCATGATAACCCTGCTCGATCGAAATGAATTGGTCGCGCTCAGGCTTGCCCTTGGCATGCCAGTAATAGCGTACGAAACGCACTGTGCTGTCGACGGCATCCGATCCACCGAGCGTGAAATAGACGTGATTGAGATCGCCCGGCGCGCGGTCGGCGAGTTCGGCGGCGAGGCGAATGGCTGCTTCGCAGCCGAGATCGAAATAGCCGGTTGCGTAGGGAAGCTCGCGCATCTGGCGGGCGGCCGCCTCGACGATGCTCTCGTGTCCATAGCCGGCATTTACGCACCAGAGCCCAGCAAATCCATCGACAAGCTGGTGTCCTGATGCATCGGTGACAGTGGCACCCTTTGCGGATCTCAAAACCCGCACGCCTAGCTTTTCATGCCCGCGATAGGATGAAACCGGATGGATAAGGTGCGCGCGGTCGAGTTCGACGAGCGAGTTGGCGAGCATAGTGATCTCCAGATTATCCGAGGGCCTGATTGGCCAAGGTAAATATTCTTGCGTCTTGGCTGACCGCCATTCCGCCGATTGGTTGGCGCATGGCGATGCCGCCACCCACATGCCTGAGGCCGATCTGCGCCAGCCATTCGGTCAACCCCGAGGTTTCGTTCGTGTCGACGCGCAGGAAGGTGCTCGACTTGCGAAGGGCGAGCGCTGTTATCAGCGACTTTGCATCTTCGGTCCTCGATGCTACCACCGGCCCGATCACATCGCCGCGGCCAAAGGCGCGCAGCGCACCATAGGCTTCGATGCGGCCGTTACGGCGAATGACCGCAACTTCCGCCACGCTTGCAAGTACATCGATCAGTGCGCTGCGGTCGGCGCCAAAGGCTGCGCGATCGAGCGCCTTGATGGCTGAAAAGTCACCCGCGGTTGCTCCCTCTACGTCTCCCAGAGGAGCAAGATCGGTGAGATGCCCCTGATGCTGATATATCTCGCCCACGGCAACGAAGCCGAGCTTGCGATAGAGCGGAAGGCCGTCTGCCGTCGCAATGAGCCTGAGAGATCGATCGCCGGCAAGCGCCATCGCCTCGTCCATGAGCTTACGACCAAGGCCACGGCCGCGCAGCGTCTCGTCAACGATCACCATGTTGATCGTCGCACAATCTTCTCCATAGGGGGTCATCAGGATGGTACCCACGACCCGGCCGGCCTCGTCGATCGCCGCGACGCCACGGCTCAAATGCAAGCCCATATGCCAGTCCTCGGCACGATGGGGCCACTTGGCTTGGCGCGAGAGGGCCAGTGCGCCGTTTATGTGCTCCGATGTGAAGCTCACCAGATTTATGTCGTCGGCTCGCATGAGGCATCCTTTCCTTGCCTCAAGTCTCCCTGATCCTCGCGCAGCAGATCATCTGAAGGCGTGGTTCACCGTAATATCTTTCGCCGTAGCGGATAGGATTGGCCGCATCTTATGCTGTCGATGCCTTCTTGGCGGCTCTCTAACTGCCCAAAAAGCACCGTCGCGATGCAGTCTCATTGCAACACTCTGCCAAACGCCGCCGTCCATACGAAACAATATGCTTTGCGGAGACACCAATTCGATCACGCCCGTCGCAAGACTTCAGCCTATGATCGCCACAGCAAAGAATGCAGATGCCCTTTAGATAGAGGACGAACGGACATGGCGCCTTTCCGGCCGAAATACATCACCTTCGACTGCCACGGCACGCTGATCAATTTCCAGATGGCGGAAGCTGCCCGCGACCTCTATTGCAACCGTCTCGATGAGCCGGCGATGCTGCAGTTCATCAAGAACTTTGCCGCCTACCGGCTTGACGAGATCATGGGCGACTGGAAGCCCTATGCGGATGTGGTGCACAACTCGCTCCAGCGCACATGCAAGCGCAATAGCGTTGCCTTCAAGGACGAAGACGCCAGAATGGTCTATGAGCGCGTACCAACCTGGGGTCCGCATGCCGACGTTCCGGCTGGCCTCGCCAAGGTGGCGAAGGAAATTCCGCTCGTCATCCTGTCGAATGCCATGGATAGTCAAATCATGTCGAATGTGGAGAAGCTTGGCGCGCCGTTCCATGCCGTCTATACGGCAGAGCAGGCCAATGCCTATAAGCCCCGCTTCAGAGCGTTCGAATATATGTTTGACATGCTGGGCTGCGGTCCGGAGGATATCCTGCACTGCTCATCCTCCTTCCGCTATGACCTGATGTCGGCGCATGACCTCGGCATCAAGAACAAGGTCTGGGTCAATCGTGGCCATGAGCCTGCAAATCCCTATTACGGATATGTCGAGATCGCGGATATATCCGGCCTTCCTGGCGTCGTAGGGCTTTGAGAGAGGTCAGCCCGATGAAATATTCCTCCTATTGGCACGATACGGCCCCCCGCTTTACTGGTGCGGCCGCCGGCCCCGTCCAGGGACATTACGATGTCGTTGTCGTGGGCGGTGGTTTCACCGGGCTTGGCGCAGCCCGGCAACTCGCCATGGCGGGTGCGAAGGTCCTTGTTCTGGAAGCCGAAACCGTCGGATTCGGCGCCTCCGGGCGAAATGGCGGCCATCT
The DNA here is from genome assembly GCF_003627755.1 of Rhizobium jaguaris. NCBI lineage: Bacteria > Pseudomonadati > Pseudomonadota > Alphaproteobacteria > Hyphomicrobiales > Rhizobiaceae > Martinezella > Martinezella jaguaris. The sequence goes on from NZ_CP032695.1 coordinate 1,249,615, forward strand.
CAACAATGGTCTGGCGCACAGTTACATCGCGGCAAAGGCGGAATTGGGAAAGGAGCGAGCCATCGCGCTCTACAAGGTACTGGACGCTTCGATCGACACGCTCGAAGCGATCATTGCTGAAGAAGGGATCGACTGCAATTTCCGGCGCGCGGGAAAGCTGAAGCTTGCCTCGAAGGCGCAGCACTTCGAAAGCCTGGCGAAAAACTTCGAGGCGGTGCATGCCGAAGTCGATCCCGATACCGCGCTGCTTTCCGCGGACGATCTCAAGGATGAGATCGGTTCGCCCTTCCATGGCGCAATGCTCTCGAAGAAGAGCGCCATGATGCATATGGGCCGCTATGTCGTCGGATTGGCCGAGGCAGCCAAACGGCGCGGCGCGGTCATCGTGGAAGGCGCTGCTGTGACGGAGCGCAGCCAGTCCAACGGCAAGCACGTCCTCAAGACCGCCAAGGGCACTGCGACCGCGGATCAGGTCATGATTGCGACGGGCGCTTATACCACAGCCAATTTCGGCTATTTCCGCCGGCGGATCATGGCGGTCGGCAGTTTCATCGTCGCAACCCGGCCCTTGACGGACGCGGAAGTTGCCTCGACGATGCCGGGTAACCGCACCTGCGTGAACACGATGAACATCGGCAATTACTGGCGCCTGTCACCGGACAACCGGCTGATCTTCGGAGGGCGGGCCCGGTTTTCTGCGACATCCGACCAGCGTTCCGACGCCAAGAGTGGCGCGATACTGCGCGAAAGCCTCGGCCGGATATTTCCCCAGCTCGCCAAGGTCGAGATCGATTATTGCTGGGGCGGTCTAGTCGATATCACCAAGGACCGTTATCCGCGGGCCGGCTATCATGACGGAATCTGGTATGCCATGGGCTATTCAGGCCATGGCGCGCAGCTTTCTACCCATCTCGGTATGACCATCGCCGATGCGATACTAGGCAGGCCCGACCGCAACCCGCTCAAGGGGCTCGATTGGCCGGCCGTTCCCGGGCATTTTGGCAAGCCTTGGTTCCTGCCCCTGGTAGGCTTGTATTACAAAACGCTCGACAGATTTCAGTGATATCCACCGGCGGTGGGCTGCCGAAGGAGCGTCGTCACAAAAGAAAAGGGGTTGCGGTTGCAACCCCTTTTTCCGTCTGTCGATCCCGTAGCTCAGGTAAGTCCACCGATATGGAAGGCCTTCGCTTCCAGATATTCTTCGATTCCGAGCTGTGAGCCTTCTCGCCCGAGACCCGATTGCTTGACGCCGCCGAACGGCGCAACCTCCGTGGAGATCAAGCCGGTGTTGAGACCCACCATGCCGAATTCCAGCGCCTCGCCCACCCGCCATGCGCGCTTCAGGCTCTCGGTATAGAAATAGGCCGCAAGTCCATAGGGCGTACCGTTGGCGATGGCGATAGCCTCGTCCTCCGTCTCGAAACGGAAGAGCGGCGCGACCGGTCCGAATGTCTCCTCGGCAGCGAGCTGCATGGCGGTGGTGGCTCCAGTCAGGACGATCGGCGCCGTATACTGCGGGCCGGTTGGCAGGGTCCTCCTGGCCGTCACGATGGTTGCGCCCTTCGAAAGTGCGTCTTCGACATGGCGGTTGATCTTGGCGATCGCCGCTTCATTGATCATGGGGCCGATTGCGACGCCGGCTTCGGTGCCCGGCCCGACCTTCATGGCATCGACGCGGGCGGTGAGTTTCTTGGCGAAAGCATCGTAGACGCCGGCCTGGACCAGGATGCGGTTGGCGCAGACGCAGGTCTGGCCGCCATTGCGGAACTTGGAGATGATCGCTCCCTCCACTGCGAGGTCGAGATCCGCGTCGTCGAAGACGATGAACGGGGCATTGCCGCCGAGTTCGAGGGATAGCCGCTTGATACTGCCCGCTGCTCCGCGCATCAGTAGCGAGCCGACGGGCGTGGAGCCGGTAAATGAAATCTTGCGCACCGTCGGGTTTGCGAGGATCTCAGCGCCGATCGCCGCCGGCATGCCGGTGACGATATTGACGACGCCCGCCGGAATACCGGCCATCTCGGCGAGCACGCCGAGCGCCAGCGCTGAGTAAGGGGTGAATTCGGACGGTTTCACGACGACCGTGCAGCCAGCCGCAAGTGCCGGCGCGAGCTTGCGCGTGATCATCGCGTTCGGAAAATTCCAGGGGGTGATGATGCCACACACTCCGACCGGTTCCTTCAGCACCAGGATGCGGCGGTCCGGCGTTGGTGAGGGAATGGTCTGGCCACCGATGCGGCGTGCTTCTTCGGCGAACCATTTGACGAAGGACGCGCCGTAGCGGATTTCGCCGCGGGCTTCGTCGAGCGGCTTGCCCTGTTCGGTCGTCAGGATGAGCGCCAGATCCTCGATGTGCTCGAGCATCAGATCATGCCAGGCTTGCAGCAGCGCGGCGCGTTCGGCGTGCGTGCGCTTCTTCCAGGGCGCATAGGCTGCCTCGGCGGCCTCGATCGCTGCTCGTGTCTCATCGCCGCTCAGGTCTGGCACGGTTCCGATGACGGTCTGCGTTGCCGGGTCGACGACCGCAACAGTCTTGCCCGAGTGGGCCGGTTGCCAGTCGCCACCGATCAGTGCCTGCTGGCGGAAGAGGGATGGTACTTTTAGATTTTGCATGTTCAGGCCCCCAGTGAGATGTCAAATTGCAGCGAGCAGTGCGGCCGTGATCACGTCGGTCCGGTCCTTGCCTGGAACCGTGCCAACACCGCTCGCCGTTGTTGCTTCGATGGCTGCCATGACGGCATTTGCCGCATCCCGCTCGCCCAGATGTTCAAGCATCATGGCGCCGGACCACACGGTCGCGATCGGATTGGCGATGCCCAGATGGGCGATATCGGGCGCAGATCCGTGCACAGGTTCGAACATCGACGGAGCGTTCCGCTCAGGGTTGATATTCGCCGACGCCGCAAAACCGAGACCGCCCTGGATTGCCGCACCGAGATCCGTGAGGATGTCGCCGAAGAGGTTGGATGCGACGACCACGTCAAGCGTTTCCGGCGCCATCACCATGCGGGCCGCCATGGCATCGATGTGATAGCTCGTGACCTCGACATCCGGATAGTCTCGCGCGAGCTGTCGGGTGATCTCGTCCCAGAAGACCATGGAGTGCTTCTGAGCATTGGACTTTGTGACGGATGCGAGCTTGCCTCGACGGGCTTTCGCCTGCTCGAGGGCGAAACGCAGGATGCGTTCGACGCCTTTGCGGGTGAAAATCGAGGTCTCGACCGCGACCTCGTCAAGCGTGCCCTGATGAATGCGGCCACCGGCGCCTGAATATTCGCCCTCGGTGTTTTCACGAATGCAGAGGATGTCGAAAGCGGATGCCTTGAGTGGCCCGTGAACGCCCGGCAACAGGCGGTGCGGGCGAATATTGGCATATTGCACGAAGTTCTTTCGGATCGGCAGCAGCAGGCCATGCAGGGACACCGAATCCGGGACTTCGGCTGGCCAGCCGACAGCTCCCAGCAGAATGGCATCGAAACCGCGCAGGGTCTCGATTCCATCGGCGGGCATCATGGCGCCGGTCTCCTTGTAGAAGGCGCAGGACCAGGGGAATTCGATGCCCTCGAGTTTGAAGCCGAAGGCGTCCGCCGCTTTCTGCAGAACCGACCAGGCGGCAGCGGTCATGTCGCGTCCGATGCCGTCACCCGGGATCAATGCGATCTTGTAGGCTTTCATGTTCATTGTCCTCAAAGGCTGATCAAGACGCTCTTGCTCCTGCGGTTGGCCTGGAATGCCTCTCGGCCGAGATCCTTGCCGATGCCGGATTGCTTGTAGCCGCCGGTCGGTAGAATGTGGTCACGCGAGCGGCTATAGCGGTTCACCCAGACTGTGCCGGCCTGCAGGCGGCGGGTAAGCCGGATGGCGCGGGAGAGATCGCGAGTGAACAGACCCGCGGCAAGTCCGTAGCTCGGATGGTCGGCGAGCTGCAGGGCTTCCTCTTCGTCCTCGAATGTCTGAACCGTCAGCACCGGGCCGAAGATCTCCTCGACGATGGCCGGAGAATCCGGATCGACACCGGCCACCAGCGTGGGAGCATAGAAATAGCCTGGCGCGTCCATGCATGCGCCACCAGCAAGGCATTTTCCACCAGCCATGACGGTGGCCGATACGATTGCGTCGATGCGCTGCCTCTGCTTCTCCGAGATGATGGGAGAGTATCGGCTCGCCGCATCCCAGGTGGGACGGGGGATGACTCCTTCCATTCGGCTCTTGATGGCATCGATGAACTGGGCTGCGACCTTTCTCTCGACGATGAGCCGTGACCCAGCCACGCAGGCCTGGCCCGCATTACCCAGGATGCTCGCCGTGACCGCAGCCGCCGCCTTGTCGAGATCCGCATCGGCGAAGACGATCTGAGGGCTTTTGCCGCCGAGTTCGAGCGTCATCGGCTTTATGCCGGTGCGGGCGATATTCTCCATGATCGCCGAACCGGCCCGAGTCGAACCGGTGAAGCTTATCTTGGCGATCTCCGGATGGCCGGTGATCGCGTTGCCGGTCGTTACGCCATCGCCGAGAACCACGTTGATCAATCCGGCCGGAAGACCGGCACGCACCGCGAGCTGGGCCAGGTAGATGGTCGAGAACGGCGTCAACTCGGAGGGCTTCAGGACGACGGCGTTTCCTGCCGCCAGCGCCGGGCCAAGCTTCCAGGCGGCCATATTGATCGGGAAATTCCAGGGTGTGATGGCTCCGACAACCCCATAGGGCTCCGTCATGATCATGCCGAGATTGCCGTCGTCGGTCGGTACGAGGTCGCTGCCTTCCTTGTCGGCAAATTCGGCGAAGAAGCGGATCTGCTCTGCCGAAATCGCGATATCGCCTTCAACGAGCTGGCCTACGGGACGCGTCGAGGCGATGGCCTCGAGTTTGGCCAGCGTTTCGGCTTCCTGCTCGACAAGGTCTGCCCATCGATGAAGCACATTTAGGCGCTCGCGCGGTCGAACGCCTCCCCAATTGCTGTTCTTCAGCGCGGTTTTTGCCATCTGTACCGCTTGGTCCACAAGGTCGGCATCCGCGACCGGGCATCCGGCATAAGCCTTTCCATCGGAGGGGCGGTGCATCGGAATGACGCCGTCCGCGGCGGCGAAATGATCGCCGATGAAATGCCCGACAGGAAGAGAAAGACTGTCGGGATCGAAGCTCAGATCCATGATGATGCCTCCGGTCAATTTACGGAGATGCTATCGGGACCGGCAAAGCAGCTTGATCCGATCGCGTCGGCTGGCGCGGCGGAAAAACCCGTTTTGGGGCCAAATGGCAGCGCATTCTTTGGTCAAATCGGACCACAGAACTTAAGGCGTGACGGTCACGTAGATCTTGCGGACCGTCTCGATCGTCTTCCAGGTTCCGACGAAGCCTGGCTTCATGACGAAGCTGTCGCCGGCCTTGTAGACGACGGGTTCGCCGCCGTCAGGGGTTATTTCGATTACGCCAGAGAGAATGTGACAGAATTCAAAGGTCTTGCCCTTGATCGAACGGCTGACACCGGGCGTGGCTTCCCATACGCCGGTATGCACCGTCTCATTGCGGGCAACGTCCTGTGCCCAGGTCTTGAGCTTCGGATCGCCGGAGACTAGCCGCTCAGGAGCTGGAACGTTTTCGCGCGGTGCGAAGGAAGGACTCGGGTCAATCGTCTTAAGGAGGGACATTGGTTTCCTTTCGGAGTTAGGATCAGTAGCCGCGGCGGCGGTCGACGAGGCCGAGCGGGTCCAGTCCTGCCCGTATTCGTTTGATGTTGTCGATGACAGCGCGTGCGGCGCCATGGGGCTGAGTGACACTTGCGACATGTGGCGTGAGCAAAATGCGCTCGTGGTTCCAGAAAGGGTGTCCCGCCGTCAGCGGTTCGGGATCGGTCACGTCGATCACGGCGCCGGCAAGCCGGCCACTGTCGAGTGCGGCCAGCAAGTCCTCAGAAACGAGCTGTGGTCCGCGGCCGGCATGCACGAGGCCAGCACCCTCCGGCAATTTGTCAAAGAGATTGGAATTGAGGAAGCCGCGGGTCTCGTCGGTCAGCGGAAGCAGGCAGATCAAGATGTCGGTGGCGGAAAGCATGGCTTGAAGTCCTGTTTCGCCGGCAAAACAGGTAACGCCGTCCAGTTCGCGTTGATTGCGGCTCCAGCCGGAAAGCGAAAAGCCGAACGGCTTCAGCCTGTCGAGCACGGCTTGTCCCAGGTTTCCGAGCCCCAGTACGCCGATGCTGCGGTCGGCGGCCTGAATCTGCGGCAAGGTATTCCAGATCTGGCTGCGCTGTTGACCGAGATAGGCGGGAAGATTGCGGTGAAGCGCCAGGACCCCAAGCGTCACATATTCCTGCATCATGCTGGTGATGCCGTCTTCGACCATTCGCACGATTTTTATGTGATCCGGGATATGCGCTGTATTGAACTGATCGATGCCGGCGCCGATGGAAAACAGCACTTCGAGATTGCTGTAGCGCGGCAGCTCGTCCGGAACCGTCCAGGTTATCAAATAGCGCACGGCTTCTGGATCGACCGATGACGGATCCATGGAAAAAGGCATGTCCGGCAGTTCCCGTGCGAAGGCTTCCTTAAAGATATGGCCGCGGCGGGGATCTGAGTTGAAAAGAAACGTCATCAGCTATGCATCCTTCGGTCTTGCGGCATCACGCCAGGCAACGTCGGCCGAGAGCCTCTACCAGGGCCTGGCAGGCTGCGAGTTCGTCCATGAGAATGAATTCGTCCGGCTTGTGCGCGCGTCCGATATCGCCGGGGCCGCAGATGACCGCTTCCAGGCCGGCACGCTGGTAGAGTCCGGCTTCTGTGCCAAGGACGAAGCCGCTCGCGCGGCATTGGCGCCCGTGGTGACGGTGCAGCAACGATCTGAACGCCGTGCATTTTGTGGGTTTGCCGTCCTGGCTGAGGATTGGGGTCTTCTCAATCACCAGACAGGAGGTTCCCATGACGGAGGAGAAGACGACCCCGCTGCGCGAACGGATGATCGAAGACATGCGCATCCGCGGGATGGGCGACAAAGTCCGGCAAGCCCATATTCGGGCGATCAAGGATTTCGCCGGGTTTCTGAAGCGATCTCCGGATACCGCGACACCCGACGACCTGCGCGCCTACCAATTGCACATGACCAATGCGGGCGTCACGCCGCCGACCTTCAACGCCCGCATCGTCGCGCTGAGGTTCTTTTTCGGCATCACCTGCGACCGCGAAGAGATGAAGCGGCATATGCAGTTCCGTCGGCAACCGCAGAAGTTGCCCGTTGTCTTGAGCGTTGAGGAGGTTTCCGACCTGCTTGTGGCGGCCCAGGGGCCGGGCCTGAAGTATCGAGCGGCGCTCAGCATCTCCTATGGCGCCGGACTGCGGGCCTCCGAAGTCTGCAACCTCAAGATCAGCGACATCGACAGCGATCGGATGCTGATCCATGTCGAACAGGGCAAGGGACAGAAGGACCGCAAGGTGATGCTGTCGCCCCTGCTGCTGGAACTCTTGCGCGACTATTGGCGCGAGTCACGGCCGCAGGGCTGGCTTTTTCCTGGCAAACCGAAGATCAACCCGATCTCGCCGCGGCAGCTCAACCGCGCCTTCACCGCCGCCAAAAAACTGGCCGGGATCGCCAAGCCAGCGACGCTGCACACCCTGCGGCACAGTTTTGCCACCCACCTGCTGGAAGCGAACACGGATGTGCGGGTGATCCAGGTCCTTCTGGGACACGCCAAGCTGACGACCACCGCCCGTTATATGCATGTCGCCACGAAGACGATCCGCGACACGATCAGCCCGTTCGAGACCCTGAAGAAGCTGCAGGACCAAACGCTCCGACGCGAACTGGAGTAGCGCCCGTCCGGTGATCCGGCCAAAACTGGAGATCGCCGACATCTTCCGTGCCTATGGCCCGGCGTGGCGGCGGGCCAATGCCGGGCATGTTAGCCTGACCCAGCTCAAGGTCATGGCGGCGATCGAGGCCTGCCGAACCGAGGCGCTCGGCGGGCATGTGGCAGCCTGTGCCAAATGCGGCCACCATCACATCGCCTACAATTCCTGCAAGAATCGGCACTGCCCGAAGTGCCAGGGACCCGCGGCGCGGGACTGGATGGCCGCCCGTGCCGAAGACCTGCTGCCGGTCGAGTATTTCCATGTTGTCTTCACCATCCCCGCCGAGATCGCGCAGATCGCCTATTGGAATAAGAAGACGGTCTATGATCTTCTATTCCGGGCATCGGCGGAGACGTTGACCACCATCGCCGCCGATCCCCGGCACCTTGGCGCAAACATCGGCATGACCAGCGTGCTGCACACCTGGGGGTCGGCGCTGACCCATCACCCGCATGTGCACATCGTCGTGCCCGGCGGTGGACTGTCGCCGGATGGCACGCGCTGGATTGGCTGTCGCCCGGGGTTCCTTCTGCCCATAAAGGTTCTGTCTCGTCTGTTTCGGCGGCTGTTTCTCGAAGGACTGATGGCACTCAGTCAATCCGGGGTGCTCTGCTTCTTCGGCGATCTAGCCCGGCTTGCAGAGGCGGATGCCTTCGCTGCCTGGCTTGCCCCCTTCCGCAAATCCGACTGGGTCGTCTACACCAAGCCCCCATTCGGCGGCCCCGAGGCCGTGCTGGCCTATCTCAGCCGCTACACGCACCGCGTGGCGATCTCGAACAGCCGCCTGATCAGCGCGAATGCCGAGGCGGTCACCTTCCGCTGGAAGGACTACCGCATCAAGACCGGTGACCGTCACAAGGTCATGCGGCTGGCCACCGACGAGTTCATCCGCCGCTTCCTAATCCACGTGCTGCCCGACGGATTCCACCGCATCCGCCACTACGGCCTGCTGGCCGGAGCAGGCCGCAAGGCCAATGTCGCAAAGATAAGGAAACTGCTCGGGACGGAAGCGCCATCACAGGACGACACGCCAAGCGCCGAGAGCATCCCGCTCACCCTGAGGCAGCCATGCCCAGATTGCGGCGGCCCGATGCGCATCGTCGAGATATTCCGCCGTGGCCAGCGACCCAAATCCCGTGCGCCACCCCGAAAGGACGCCGCATGACGAAACGCCTGTCACATCAGCCAAGGCCGGCCCGGATCTGCGATGCATTCCGGGGTGGCGCCGATTTGCGCCAGGCAACGCCGCACACTGCAAAACCGCCGATGCGAGGCCTACGAAAGAGGAGCACCCCAACCCCGATCGCGTCATTGCAAGCCTTCGGGGCAACCCGCTTGCACCCGACGCTCCCACCGATAGCCACCTCAGAAAACCGCAGCCGCACGCTTTCCCCATAGGCGCTCCACCCAGCCCCCGCAGGCCTCCTCCTTGGAAGGTTTTTCAACGCGGGCCGACACACGCCCAGCCGCCACCGTCACACCGCGGCCCGCATCGAAAAACCTTCACCATAGCTGACGGCTGGCAGTGGCTCGATGCCGGTCAGTTCCGCTAGCAGACAGGCGAGGGGAGCGGTCCGAGGAAGGGAGAGTGCAGGGTAGGAGCTCAGCGTCTCCCATTCGACACGGAACTCCCGGTGCTCAAGCGCTGCAGCGGCATCACGCACCGGAGACAGCAGTGCCGCTGGGTCCGCGCTGGAAATCGCCCGTGCTTCGATCTCCAGAGTGCAGAGGTCCGGAATGATGTTGACGGCCTGCCCGCCTTGAATGGTGCCGACCGAGACGGACGAATAGGGGGGCTCGAACTCTGTTTCGAACGGTCCTTTCGCAAGAGCTTGGGCGGTCGAGACAGCTGACCGCAGAACCTCGCCGACGGCATGGATTGCGTTGAGCCCCAAGTCAGGCCGCGACGAATGACCGGAACGCCCTTTCACGGTGACGCGAGCCGCTGCCTTGCCCTTGTGCGCCAGGATGGCGCGCATGTTGCTCGGCTCTCCGACGATCACACCGAGCGGTGTTTCGCAAAGCTCCGGCAAACGCGCAATAAGATGCGGCACGCCGCGGCAGCCCGCCTCCTCGTCATAGGAAAAGGCAAAATGGATCGGCCGCATAAGAGGGCTTGCAACAAGCATCGGCACAGCCGCCAAAGATGCCGCCAGAAACCCCTTCATGTCGCTGGTCCCGCGACCATACAGTCTTTCGCCGTCTACCCGCAGCACGAAGGGATCGCTCGTCCAGCCCTTTTCATTGGCCGGCACGACGTCCGTGTGACCGGAGAAGACATAACCCGGTTTGTCGCGGGGGCCGATCGTCGCGAGAAGGTTCGACCGGTCGCCTTCAGGGCCGGGAATGATATCAACCTTGGCCCCGAAAGATTTCAGGTAGGCCTTGATCCACTCGATGATATCCGCGTTTGTTGTTCCGACGACCGACTCGAAACTCACGAGTTTTGCCAGGATGTCCGGGGCGTGCATTGAGGTGTTCCCATGTCTGGTTGCCGTCAGCGGCTTTGCTGATGACGAAGCGATCAGTGGGAAGGTTAAGTGCTCGACAGGATAATACCTGCCGAAATCGATGCTCATATGGTCAATTCTTGCGCTGCTGTCTGCATACGCAGTCAATTGTTTCGCGCAGTCTCCGCTAAGATCGACTCACCATGATGCTGGCCTGCGCGAGTATGCGGTCGGCATATCAGAGGGCGGCTGGATCACGAATGGATACAAAAGTACCCGAGAAACTGCATGTCGATGCATTCGAGATGCGTTTTGCCGACATTGCGGATGTCGATCTGTCACAGCTTCAGGCTCTCTCAATGTCGGTGGGGTGGCCGCATCGATCGCAGGACTGGCGGCATCTGCGCGATGTCGGCCGCGGTTTTGTGGCGCTCGACGAGATCGGCAGGGTCTCCGGTTCGACCATGTGGTTCCCGCATGAGAAGAGTTTCGCCACATTCGGCATGCTGATCACAGCGCCGCGGCTGCAAACGAACGGTACAGCCAAGTGGCTCATCAAACGGATGCTGGCGGAATGCCGCCAAGAAAGGTTCCGGCTGAATGCGACACGAGCGGCGCGCCGGATGTGCGCAGCACTTGGATTTACGGCGCAGCAAACGGTCTTTCAATGTCAGGGCGAGATTGTCTCCGTGCCCCAGGTCGGCGGTCCCAAGCGAGGGCTTCATCTGAGGCGACTTGATCGCGGCGATCTAGAAGCAATCGTTACCCTTGACGAGCCGGCTTTTGGTACGCCGCGTTACCGGCATCTTCTGCGGCTTTTTGAGAGCTCGATCTGCTACGGCCTCTATGACGGCAACAGGCTGATGGCCTATTCTATGCGGCGCCGGTTCGGCCGAGGTCACGTGGTTGGCCCGGTCGTTGCCTATTGTGAAGAAGACGCAGTTGCCGTTGTTCAACCGCATGTCGCCGCGCATGTCGGCAGCTTTCTTCGGCTCGATACACATTTTGACACAGGTCCATTCGCCAATTTTGTCCAGCAAAGCGGAATGTCCATCTTTGACACTGTAACGACCATGGTTTCTTGCGAGGCGGCCGCCTATGGGAGCCCAGGCACCGGTTCTCCGATCGTTTTCGCGCTTGCTTCGCAGTCCTTCGGATAGTTTCGCAGTGCTGCCATCTCATCAAATCGCAGCGGGCCTCTAGAACCGAACCGAGGCAGCTCTGCTGGCTGCGTTTTCATTTGGGCAAGAGCGTAGCCGCAAGTTACGCGAGCTTGCGTCGATGCCGGTGCGCTGCCTGCTTGGCGCGGTTGCCGCAAAGCGCCATGCTGCACCAGCGCCTGCGGTGCCCGCGGGTGTGATCGGCAAACAGCAGGGTGCAGGACGGGCCTTCGCACGCCTTAACATTCGAAAAATCCTCGGTACAGACGAAGCGGCCGAGGGCCTCGCCGACCGGTAGCAACAGCGCTTCCGGCGAGCGCCATTTGCGCATAGGCCGGAGTTCCAATTGTTCGCCGTCCTCGGTCTGTCGCGTCACGACGCGGCTATAGCCTTCGTCGCGCTCCAGCAGGTGATTCAACGGTTCCAGCTCGGCGAGCGCTTCAGGCGTCAACGGCCTTCCCTTATGCTCGCGGACGAAAATCCGAAACCACTCGCGCAAGTTCCTTGCCTGATCGGCGACCTTATCCAACTCGCCCGGCAGCGCCTGGACGCGTATCGCCTCAAGTGCTTCCGGCGAGACGAGGCCCGCCTGCTTAAGCCAGCGCAATAGGCCTTCTCCATCCTCGATCCAATCGACCGGTACATCGACCGGCGTTGCCACCGAATTCAGAAAATCAAGCGCCATCGCGTCACCCAGAAAAAGGGCGGGAGAACGGTTATCCATCATAAATCCTATCCAGGCTGCCAACTGCAATTCATGGCTGCCTCTCGAAAACGTACCTTATATGTAACCTGTAAAATGTCTGTTGACAAGTTACGTTTTGGATGATAACCTCTCTGTATCAATCAAGCAGGTTACCAACAAGCACCGAAGGAGAACTTGGATGTCAGCTCAATCAACGCATCAGCAGATTATGAACATCATGCTTGTCCATGGAGCCTGGGCAGATGGCTCCGGCTGGGCCAAGGTGATCAGGCCACTCGTGGACGAGGGCTTTGCTGTGACCGCAGCACCGTTACCTCTGACATCTTATACGGACGACGTCGAAGCGCTTGAGCGTGCCTTGCATCGTGTGGCGGGACCGGTTGTTCTCGTCGGTCACGCTTATGCCGGAGCAGTTATTGCCGGCGTGAAGAGCGAAAACGTAAAGGCGCTTGTCTATGTCGCAGCTCTCGCTCCGGATGAAGGCGAGACGGTCGCCGATGTGTTCTATCGCGGCGAGCCCGACCCGCGGGCGCCTCAGCTTGCACCCGACGAAAACGGATTGATCTATTATCCGCATGAAGCCTTCGCTGCAGCCTATGCGCCGAATGCGACCGATGAGGAACTGGCGGTGCTTTCGGCTGTGCAGAGGCCGATATCGCCCGCCTGCATTACGGCGCCGGTCGCGCGGCCTCTCTGGAAGGATCGTCCCTCCTGGTATCTGATCGCCGAAGATGACCGAATGATCGCCGCCGCCAACCAGCACTTCATGGCGGACCGCATGCAGGCGGTACAGCGGCCTTTCCCGGTCGATCATACACCTATGGTGACGGCGCCGGAGGCTGTGCTGCAAGTCATCCGCGAAGCGGCAGCAAGTGTTACCGAGAGCTGAAACCACTTGCCAATCGACTTTAAGGAGCAGGCAAATGCACGAGCACAAGGTTACGACAGAGCGAGTTGGTGCGTTTTCGGATGGCATGATTGCGGTGATAATTACGCTGATGGCGCTGGAACTGAAGGCGCCCGAGGACGCCAGCATCAGAGCCATTCTCGCACTCTGGCAGACCCTGCTAAGCTATGGACTGAGCTACTTGTTCATCGCTATCATCTGGGTCAATCACCATCATCTGCTACGGTTGGTGCGCTACGCCTCGCCGCAACTGATCTGGATCAACTTTGCGCATTTGTTCCTTGTGTCGCTGCTGCCCTTTACGACGGCGTGGATGGCACGCACGGATCTAGCACCGGTTCCGGTCGCCGCCTATGCGGCGGTATTCGTGCTCGTCAATTTAGCCTACCTGCTTTTCGAGCGAGAAATTCTCTATCATGCCGCGGTCGCCGAGGTGTCTGAACAGACCCGGAGGCTTGCCCGCCGACGGACCCTTCTCGGTCTTGCCACGTTCATCGCCGCCGGCTTGACGGCGCCAGCTCTGCCGCCTCTCGGTTTTGCCCTGATCTGCTCTGCCCTGTTGCTCTACCTGCGACCCGAGATTTTTAGCCGGCCAATAGCAAAACGGGAGTCGCGGACACCCGCCCACCACAGCCCGAACCACTTCAACTAAAGGAAACATAACCATGACCACGATCACATATCGCACAGTCACCGTTGACGGCACCAAGATCTTCTATCGCGAAGCAGGCGCGAAGGGCGCTGCAAAGCTGCTGCTGCTGCACGGCTTTCCAACCGCAGGCCACATGTTCCGCGATTTGATTCCGCTGCTGGCCGACAGGTACCATATCATCGCGCCCGACCTTCCGGGCTTTGGCCAGTCCGACGATCCTGTCGCCAACAGCTTCGATAGCATTGCAAACACGATCGACCGTTTCACGGAGATCGTCGGCTTCGACCGCTATGCGGTCTATGTCTTCGACTATGGCGCGCCAACAGGCTTCCGTCTGGCGGTGAAACATCCGGAACGGATTACGGCGATTATCTCGCAGAATGGCAATGCTTATGAGGAGGGCCTCAGCGAAGGCTGGAACCCAATCCAAGCCTACTGGCAGAATGCGACGGAAGAAAACCGTAACGCACTGAAGGCCTTCCTGGGACCGGAAACGACGATCTGGCAATACACCCACGGCGTTGAGGATCCCGCCAGGATTTCGCCGGACGGCTATTCGCTTGACAATTTCTACCTGTCACGGCCGGGCGCGGAAACTGTGCAGCTCGATCTCATGGGCGATTACAAGAGCAATGTAGCGCTCTATCCAACGTTCCAGGACTATTTCCGCAACCACAAGCCGCGCCTCCTGGCCGTCTGGGGCAAGAACGACCCCTTCTTTCTTCCGCCGGGTGCCGAAGCCTTTCGCAGAGACATTCCCGAGGCGGTGATCAAGTTCTTTGACACCGGTCACTTTGCGCTCGAAACCCATGCGGAAGAAATTGCCGCTGCAATCCGTGACTTCCTTGGCTGAAGCCGTAAAAGAGGAGAAAAACCATGTCCGACACAGTCGCTATTGTTACCGGTGCCAGCCAGGGCATCGGCCAGGCAACAGCCATTCGGCTTGCCAGGGATTTTTCGAAACTTGTGCTCGTTGCCCGCAACAAGGCCAATCTGGAGGAGACGGCAAAAGCAGTCGAGGCAACGGGGGCGGCAGCGCTCGCCCTCGACGCGGATCTCGCGGAACCTGCGTCTGCGCAGGCCGTTGTCGACAAAACGCTCGCCGCATTCGGTCGGATCGACGCGCTGCTTAACATTGCTGGCGCCGTGCCGCAAATCGACGTGTTCGAGATGACAGACCGGCAATGGGATGATGGCTTGGCGCTGAAACTGCATGGCGCGCGCCGCTTGACAGTCGCCGCCTGGCCGGCATTGAAGGAGACCAAAGGCTCCGTTGTCCTGATGTCCGGCAACTCCGCCATCTTCCCGAAAGCATCTTATGCTGCGGTCGGCACGATCAATGCAGCGATATCGGCGCTCGCCAAGGCCTTCTCCGACCGTGGTATCGAGGACGGTGTGCAGGTCAATAGTGTCCTGCCCGGACCTGTTATGACGGGGCGCCGACGCAGCTATTTGGAGCATTGGGCGCCGCTGCATGACATGAGCGTGGAAGAGGCGACGGCACGGTTTCCCAAGGAGGCGGGCATTGCGCGCTATGGTAAGCCGGAGGAGATCGCCGAACTCATGGCTTTTATCGTCTCGCCAGGCGCACGCTGGATGACGGGCACGACGCTACGCATGGATGGTGGCGAAGTGAAGTCCCTCTGAGACGGGTCGGACATGTACGCCGAAACCGGCGGTGTTGCTAAAAAAACGCCGCCGGAGCCTCAACAACGGCCTTAAATGCGTTCGCGGGCCGAAATCCCAGCCCCACTAATCCGCGTCGAGATAGCGCTCGGTCAGTCGGGCCCACATGGCGGCGCCAGCAGTGAGGCTTTCGTCAGCGAAGTCGTATTTAGCGCTGTGCAGGATTGCGGAATTGACGCCATTGCCGAGGCGCAGGAAGCTGCCTGGCTTGTGTTCAAGGAAGTGTGAAAAATCCTCGCTGCCAGGGATCAGGCCGCAGGTGGTGACCTTGTCGGCGCCGACGAGCTCTTCGGCAACCATGCGTGCGAATTCCGTTTCCTTCTCGGAATTGACGACGACCGGATGGCCATGGACATAGTCGATTTCAATGCTCGCGCCATAGCCTTCGGCCACGGAGACGGCCAGCTTGCGGATGCGAGCCTCGAGCAACTCGCGCACCTTCGGATCGAAGGAGCGGACGCTCAGCAGCATCTTCGCGCTTTCGGGAATGACGTTGGCCGCCTCGCCGGAATGAATAGAGCCGACGGTCACGACCGCCGTTTGCGTCGGGTCTATGCTGCGCGAGACGACGGATTGCAGCATGACGACCAGATTGCAGGCGACAACGATGGGATCGATGGTCAAGTGAGGGCGCGATGCATGGCCACCCTTGCCGGTAATGGTGATCTCAACCGTATCTGCCGCGGCCATCAGCGGGCCGGAGCGCAATAGCCAAGTGCCCTCCGGTGCACCGGGATGATTGTGCAGCCCGAAAATGACGTCGAAGGGGAAGCGTTCGAACAGCCCATCCTTGATCATCGCGGGAGCGCCGCTCACCGCGCCTGCCTCTTCGGCCGGCTGGAAGATCAGGTTTACCGTGCCGTTGAAGCGGCGCGTGCGGGCGAGATATTCCGCAGCTCCAAGCAGCATAGTTGTGTGGCCGTCATGACCACAGGCATGCATCTTGCCGGGAGTCTTGCTGGCGTAAGGGCGGCCGGTCTGCTCGGTGATCGGCAGGGCGTCCATATCGGCGCGGATCGCGATGCTCTTTTTGCCGGCGCCAACCGTCATGCGCGCAACAACGCCATGGCCGCCGACATTGCGCGTCACCTCATAGCCCCAGGCTTCCAGTTTCTTGGCCACGAATCGTGCGGTTTCCGCCTCTTCGAAGGAAAGCTCGGGATTAGCATGCAGATGCTGGCGGATGCCGGTCAGTTCGGCCTTCATCGGTTCGAAGTCTGACAGGCGGGCGAAATCGTTGTCGAGGGTCATGGCTATTCCAATAGCTATAGAGCTTGCAGAACTCAGTGATGATGGGGTGTCGCGCTAGATGAAGCGCGACAGGAAGCTTCTGGTCCGGGGGTGCTGCGGATTGCCGATGACATCCTCTGGCTTGCCTTGCTCGACGATCTTGCCGCCGTCCATGAACACGACCCGGTCGGCCGCTTCGCGGGCAAAGCCGATTTCGTGGGTCACGACGATCATTGTCAGGCCCTGCTTGGCGAGGTCGCGCATGGTGGCAAGCACCTCGCCGACGAGTTCCGGGTCGAGCGCAGAGGTTGGTTCGTCGAAGAGCATCAGTTTCGGCTTGATGGCCAGCGCTCGGGCAATCGCCACACGCTGCTGCTGACCGCCGGAAAGTTGTCGAGGGTAGTTGTGAGCCTTGGCCGAAAGCCCGACGCGGTCGAGCAGCGCCAGTGCGTTCTCCGTCGCCTGCTTCCGGCCTTCACCATGGATGCCGATCGGTGCTTCGATGACATTCTGCAGCGCCGTCATATGCGGGTAGAGATTGAACTGCTGGAACACCATGCCGATCTTGCGCCGCTGCAGCGCGATCGCATGATTGGATAGTTTTACAAGTCGGCCTTTGTTTAGCCGGTAGCCAATTTGCTCTCCATCGACTTCGATCGAACCACGATTGATCGATTCCAGATGGTTGATGCAGCGCAGGAAGGTCGATTTTCCGGAACCGGATGGCCCGAGGATGACGACGACTTCGCCGGGCGACACGTCGAGGTCGATACCTTTCAGCACTTCGAGATTTTCGAAGGACTTATGGACGTTACGGGCCTGCACCAGCGGGGAGATGTTGACGATGCTGTTCATTGGCGCGTTCACTGTCCCGCCTCCTGCGCCGGCACGAGTGCCGGCATGCTGTCCTTTGCGGCCTTCGTTGCGCCGGAGCGGCGGTCGGCGCGGCTATAGTAGCGCTCGATGTAACCCTGGCCGATATTCAGCACCGACGTGATCAGGAGATACCAGATGACGGCAACGAGCAGCATCGGGACGACTTCGAACGTGCGATTGTAGATCGATTGCACGGAGTAGAGCAGATCGGCCATGGCGATGACGCTGACGAGAGACGTTGCCTTGATCATGCTGATGAGCTGGTTGCCCGTCGGCGGCACGATCGAGCGCATGGCCTGCGGAATGATGATGCGGCGCAGGGCACGGATCCGCGTCATGCCAAAGGCTTCTGCCGTCTCGAACTGGCCTCTGTCGACCGAAAGCAGGCCGCCGCGGATGATCTCTGCCATGTAGGCGGCTTCGTTGAGCGCCAGGCCGGCGATCGCCGCTGTCACCGGGCTGATAACGGAATTCGTGTCCCAGCTGACGAAGGTCGGACCGAAGGGGATGCCGATCGAAAGGGTCGGAAAGAGCGTCGAGAGATTGTACCAGAAGATCAGCTGCACGAGCAGCGGCGTCCCGCGGAAGAACCAGATGAACAGGGAAGCAAGCGAGCTTGCGAGCGTATCCTTCGACATGCGGGCAATCGCCAAAAGCAGGCCAAAGGCGATGCCGAGAGCCATGGCGACGACGGTCAGGCCAAGCGAGACATAGAGGCCGCTGATGACGACCGGGTCGAAGAAATATTGGGCGACGACGTGCCAGCCGAAGTTTTCATTATGGGCGACCGACCAGGCGCAATAGGCTGCGATCAACAGCGTTACGATCCAGGCTGCCACGCGGCCCTTCGGAAACGGCCTATGGGCATTTGCCACATCCCGTTCGGACGCATCGCCGGATGGCGATGCGATGTTTCCGGCATTACTACTCATTTCGGCAAGGTCCCGCCAAGATTGATACCCGGTTCCTTGATCATATTGTTCTCAAGGCCCCATTTCTTCATGATGGCGGCATAGGTGCCGTTGTCCATCAGAACCTTGACGACATCCTTCAGAATGGGACCGAGCGGCGAGCCTTTCGGCACGACAGCGCCCTGATAGAGATCTTCGAAGCCGTTCTTCTGGCCGACGCCGGTCAGCTCAAGCTGGCCGTTCGCCTGCGATACAAAGTAGGTCAGGGGTGCCTGCGAAGAGAAGAAGGCGTCGGAGCGCTTGGAGCGGACGGCGAGGATCGAGCTTGGCTGGTCGGTGAAGGACTGAACCTCGACCGCGGCCTTGCCGTCGGTCTTGCATTTCTCGGCCTGAACCTGGATGACTTTTTCGGCCGATCCGCCGGCCATGACGGCAATGCGCTGGCCGCAGGCGGTATCGAGCGAGGTGATGCCCTTCGGATTACCCTTCTGAACGGCGAAGACGACGAATTCCTGCACCCAGTCGACGAAGTCATTGGCTTCCTCGCGGCTCTTGAAATCGCCGATCGGGCCGAAGGCAAACTGATAGCGGCCGGAATTGATGCCGGCGAGGATGGCGGGCAGGCCGCTGACGCTCTCATGCTCGATCTTCACGCCGAGCACCTGACCGATCGCGTCGGTCAGATCGGCGCTCGCGCCGGTCAGCTTGGTGCCTGTGACGATTTCATAGGGAGGGAAAGAGCCGTTGTTGACGGAGATCATCCTGCCGGCGGTACGGATCGCTTCCGGCAGTTTGGCCCGCAGATCCGCGTTGACCGAGAGTTTCGGCAGGCTGGCGTCCTGCGCGAAGGCAGAGCCCGAAATCATCAAGCCCGCCGCAGCAAGGCAGGTCATTCTCTTCAGCGACATGTTCATTCCCCTTTTTGCTTTGTGACTCTGATTTTTAATCGATGGTTACGCCGCACTCGTCCGGTTACCGTCGACGTCGAACGGAAAGAGCTCCTCCGGCGTCATGAGCCGAGGCAGGATGCCCTGCGCATGCAATTCCCCAGCGAAATCAGCGATCATCTTGCGATTGGCAACAAAGCCGCTCGCATCCCAACCTTCGGGCAGCTCGGATGCCGACTTCAGCAGCTCGTCGAGCATAAAAGGCGTGGTGTCGGCATATTTGCGGCGCTTGCTCAGCCAGACGCGCTGCGATTCATCGATCAAGGCGCTTAGTTCTGCGATGACCCACGGATGCTCGGCGACGAATTCCGTCTTAAACCCGATCAGATGCATACCCGGTACATAACCCACATCCGCAAAATAGCGATGTTCGGCAGCGCGGAAATCCGACAGGAGCTGGCGGAAGCCAGAACTACCGGCAAAATAGCCGTCCGGCATGAAAGGCGTGAAGATCGCGTCGAGCTGACCTTCCTTGAGCAGATCCACCATCGGCCTTTCGCCCGGCGCCGCCTCGATACGGCCGGGACGGCCGAACCCGTCGAGCCGATCGACGATCGGATGGGCTTCGGTCAGGCGGCCGGCATACCACATGGCATCTTCGACGCCGACGCCTTCTCGACGGAGCGCTGCGCGTGTCCAGGTATTGCCGGAGTCACGCCAACCGGTGACGCCGATACGCTTGCCGGCGAGTTGAGCAAAGGTGGTGATGGGGCTGTCTTTTGTGGTGATGACGCAGCGGTGGCGGAAACCGCGCATGATGAAATTTGGAATGCCGACCACGCTGTCGTCACCGTCGATACGCATCTGTGTGTAGCGGCTGAAGGAGGTTTCCGCCGCATCGTAGGCGTCGCTCTTGCCGACGTGGGAGATCAGCGTACCGACCCGCTCCACCTTGATGTCGAGTTTCGGGGAAGAGACGTCGCCCAGGACCAATGGCGTCATGTAGTCCCAGTCACGGAGGGCAAGGCGGAGAGTAATGGGCATGAAATTCACTCGCGGGAAAACTTGTTTTCAAATGAGTAAATGTTCAAAATATCCTGATCAAATGTTATTACGTTATTGAACATTAAAAATGGTGCGAAAATGAGCGAAGATCGCGACGCGAAATGGTTTGCCGAAAAATTGAGCGATCGGACCATCCGCGGCCTGGCGCTTGAAACAAGCGCGCTGATCCGCGCCGGTGCGCTGCCGGTCGGCACCAAACTGCCACCGATCCGCGACCTCGCCTTCGCCCTCGGCATAAGTCCGGCCACCCTGTCCGAAGCATGGAGCGAGCTCAGGCGTCAGAAGATCATCAGCGGGCGGGGCCGGAACGGCACATGGGTCAGCGGCGATCGCTTCGTCGCCAAGCCGGCGCGGCTTGCAAGCGTCGGTGACTATGGCAATGACGCCCTGAACCTGACAGCGGCCGTTCCCGATGTGAAACTGCTCCCGAAGCTGGAAGCGGCGATGGCCTATGGAGCATCAGCGGAGAATCTCAACAGCTATGAGCGTAGCCGGATTCTGCCGGAACTGGAGGAGCAGGTCAGAAAGACCTGGCCTTACGAGCCGGAGGCATTCCTGGCGACCAATGGCGGCTACAATGCCGTCTACACCGTGATCAATGCCCTGGTCATGCCGGGCGCCGCGGTGGCGATCGAAGACCCGACCGGCATGCGCCTTCTGGATATTCTCGAGGATCGCGGCGCACGCATCATTCCGGTGAAATGCGACGAGGAGGGGCCGTTGCCGTCATCACTCGAAGCGGCGCTGAAATATCGCCCGGTCGCTTTCATCTTTCAGCCGCGTATCCATTCGGTCACCGGTCAGAGCGTGAGCGCTGCGCGCATGAAAAGCATCGCCGAGATCCTTCGGGACAAGGACACGTTGATCCTGGAGGACGATGGTATTGCCGATATTTCGACGGCACCACGCCATTCGATGGGGCATCTCTATCCCGATCGCGTCATCCACATTCTGTCTTACTCGAAAACACATGGGCCGGATCTGCGGCTGGCGGTGCTGTCGAGTTCGCGAGCCATCGTCGAGCAGATCCAGTCCTATCGCAGCTTCAGTGCCGGTTGGACGAGCCGAATTCTGCAGGCGGCGGCGGCGTGGTTGCTGCGCGATCCGGCAACGGCGGCGTGCCTCGATCACGCCCGACAGACCTATCGAGAACGAAGGGCTAACCTGATCGATGCTCTGGCTGAGCGTGGCGTGGAAGCACGGCATGGGGAGGGGTTGTGTGCCTGGATACCCGTATCCTCCGAACCCTTCGCAATGGTAACGCTTGCGGCGCGAGGCATTGCGGTGCATCCCGGTGCAAAGTTCTCGATCCTGCCCAGCAGCCATTTGCGCGTTGCGACCGCGAATCTCTCGGAACGGCTTGAGGAAGTTGCGGATGCGATCGCGCTTGCCTCCGTTCACATCTGACGAGACTTGTCGCTTGGGGCGCCATGCGGTGCCATCAAGTGCGAGACGGCGATCGGCCCGGGGGCACGCGTGGGCTTGGGGATCCCGCTTCTTTACCGAAGCATTGCAAGGATGGCCGCGCTTGCCTCCTGCAATGTCAGGTCGTGGTGAAATGCGCCCTGTTCTAGGAAATTGATGGTCTCCACGACCACGATCGGATTGAACATCATAAATGTATGGGTGGCATGCACGACCAAATGGTCCGTCGCGCCATCCAGCCGTGTCGACGCGACGGACACTTTTCCATCGTTAGGCCCGTCGATAATCGAATTGAAAACCGGATTGACGGATATGTCGCCTGCGATGATCCCCATGGGGTAGTCGGGTTTCGGCAGAAGCTTCGGCACGGCTGCCGCGCCGGTTCCGAGTTCGAGACCTGCCGGGCCATTGATCCAGGCAAATGGCCGCATCCCGCCGAAAGTATCCACGATCTCGGAACCGTTGTTGGGTGGGGCGAGCATGACGACCCGTCCCAAATTCTGAGGTCGCGACTGTGCCAGCCAGTGGCGAACCAGAATTCCACCCATGGAATGGGTAACGAAATTGACCTGCCGCGCGGCGCAGGCTTCGACTGAGTCTCCGACGTAGCGTGCAAGCTCGGCGATCGGCGCGCGCGTTGAAGGATATGCCCTGTTGACGATCAAGAATCCCCGCCGCTCCAACATCTTCTCGATAAGCCAGAACGATCCGCTACCGCGAGCGAGCCCGTGCACCAACACGACACATTCCGTTTCGTCTCCTTCGAGGGTCATCGCCATGCGGACAAATACTTAGCCTCCTCGTCCTTCGTAACTGGGTTCCCGGGTTTCCTTAGTCGACGTAGTGCCGGCATTTTCCGGTGTTTCGAAACGCTTCCTGAGGGCGGCCAGTTGATCCTGGGACCATCCTCTCACATCGGTCACCGCAACCCAGGCATTGATATAGTGCTGCGGGGCATAGACATGACCGAAGCCCATCGGTGTTTTGTTGGCGACCAGCATATCCAGTATCAGCTGGAAGCCGGTTACGATCGGATACCATCTGAGCTGCGGCGACACATCCTGTCCCAGCGGCTCCCGCATCCAGTCGGGCGTCTTGTAGAAATCCTTGATGTTGAAAAAGACAATCGGATCGCTGGCATATTGAAGATATACGATCCGGATCGGCCCCCAGGACCCTGGTGTCTCCTGTTGGGGAAAGCCGTTCTGGTTCATGAATCGGATCATTCGGCCATCGCGAAACTGCGGCAGCCGCTCGAACGATCCCGGGTTTCGCTCCTCGGTGACGGTCTGCCAGATGGCGCTGACAAAAGGTGGGCCGCTCCAGAGTGCGCCCTGTATAGGA
Organism: Rhizobium jaguaris; assembly: GCF_003627755.1. Taxonomy (NCBI): domain Bacteria; kingdom Pseudomonadati; phylum Pseudomonadota; class Alphaproteobacteria; order Hyphomicrobiales; family Rhizobiaceae; genus Martinezella; species Martinezella jaguaris. Next base: position 1,272,758 of record NZ_CP032695.1, read on the forward strand.
TCGTCCATCATTTCGAAAAGCCGGGCCGATTGCTGCGAGTTCATTGCACCGAGGCTCAGCCCGTGAAGATACAATCTTGGCCGCTTGTCCTTCGGCAACGTCGTCCAGTAGCCGTAGATCTGCGAGAACAAAGCTCTTGCCGTTTCCGCGCCGTATTCCGACTGGGCGAGCAGGGAAAGCGGACTGCTGAGATAGGAATATTGGACGGCCACGCTCGCGATATCACCATCATGAAGATATTCCACGGTGTCCATGGCCGCCGGGTCGATCCAGCCGGTGCCGGTCGGGGTGACCACGACCAAAATCGAACGAGAAAAGCCTCCCTGACGCTTCAGCTCCTCCAAAGCCAGCCGCGCGCGGTCCTGCGGCGTTCTCTCCGATTGCAGGCCCACATAGACGCGAATCGGCTCGAGGGCCGGTCTTCCGGTGATGGCGCTGATGTCGCTTGCATGCGGCCCGGACACTACGAATTCTCTTCCGGCCCGGCCCAACTCATTCCACGCTACGAGCGAACCGAGGGTTCCAGTCTTACCGTTTTCGAGAGGCTGGGGCCGTTCAGGTTCAAGCAGGGCATCAAATTGACGGTATGACGCATCAAGCACCTCGAAGGCCGTTCGAGCCAGGACACCGTTTGCCATGGACCAAAACAGGAAGGCAGTCACTGAGATCGCTAAGATCATTGCGATGCGTGGCGGTATATATCGTCGCATCAGTCTGTAGAGGATCGTGGCCAGCACTTTTGCCAAACGCCCGAGTGCCAGCAACATCGCAAAGGCGAGGACGGCAACCCCGCATACCAGGACGGGATTGATGCTGTCGGCTTGCGGCATGCCCACGGCGGCCCGTACGGAATTCTGCCAGGCGGTCGAGCGCCATAGGGAATTGACGACAACAGCGAGACTGATCGCCGCCGCCGGGTAGCGTATCAGCGCTCGTGCCCTGCTTTGTTGCGGCAGTTCCAGGTCTGTCCAAAGCCAGGTGAGGAGGACTCCCAGGGCATAACCGACCGAAAAGCAAAGCCCGGCCAGAACTCCCTGCGGCAGCCAATCGCGCGGTACCAGCGTCGGCGTCAGCGCCGATGCGAAAAGAATGGCGCCCAAAAGCAAGCCCAGCCAGGATAGCGGGCCGAATCCCGCGGCAACAATATCGACCCAAAATGACTTTCGCGTTGCTGCTGTGTTGCCGCTCATGCCCGCCCCAGATCTCCGAACCCGCCTCTAATCCGGAGCTTGAGTGGATTTGCCGCTTGAGGCGATGGGATCGACACCGAAAAACCGGCGCTTGACGGTCTCTCTGACCGTCTGAACGAATATATAGAGCAACGGGATGATAAGGAGGCCGACGATGGTCCCAATCAGCAGCCCCCCGAGAACGGTCACGCCGATCGCCTGCCGGCTGCCCGCGCCCGCACCCGTGGCGAGCACCAATGGCAGCACGCCAAGCACGGATGCCATCGCGGTCATTAGCACCGGCCTGAAGCGCTGAGACGTTCCTTCGGTTGCCGCTTCCATAATGCCGTGGCCTTCTTCCCTACGTTCTTTGGCGAACTCCACGATGAGGATCGCGTTTTTCGCGGCAAGCCCGATCAGGAGCAGCAGACCGATCTGCGCGTAGATGTTGAGATCTATTTTACCTATCACGAGAGCTCCCAACGCTCCCAGGACAGCGACCGTCACCGACATCATTACGGCCAGGGGGACGCTCCAACTTTCATACTGGGCAACGAGGAAGAGGTATGTGAAAACGATCCCCATGATCAGGATGATGACCGTCTGGCCGCCGGCCTGCTTTTCCTGAAGAGCGAGGCCTGTCCATTCGTATCCGAAGCCCGGCGGGAGTTCTTCGGCTGCGAGCGTCTCCATCGCGGTGAGGGCGTCACCCGTGCTTGCGCCTGCGGCGGCCTGCCCATTGATCGCTACGGACGGGAAGAGATTGTAGCGGTTGATGGAATTGGGGCCGTAAATAGTTGAAATGGAAAGCAACCCCTGCAACGGGACAAGGTCCCCCGACTGACTTCGCACTCTTAGCCGCTGGATGTCCTCAGTACGCATGCGGAAATTCGGTTCATCTTGAATTCGAACCTGATAAACGCGCGAAAAAATGTTGAAGTCGTCCACATAGGACGATCCGAGATGAGCTTGCAGTGTGCTGAAAATCGCCGCGGGCGAAATGCCGAAGAGTTCGGCGCGCCTTCTGTCTATATCGAGATAGATCTGCGGCGCGCTGGCTGAAAACGTGCTGAAAACACCTGTCAGGCTCCGCGTCCGGTTTGCCGCGACAATCAGGCCTCGCATGACTTCGGCGAGTTCTTCCTGGCTTTGCCCGGCGCGGGCTTGAAGACGAAAATCAAAGCCGCCGGTCGTGCCGAGACCTGGAATCGCCGGTGGATTGAACGCCACGATGGTCGCCGTCGAAATCGCGCTGAACTGAGCGCGTAGCCGGTTCATAAGAGCAAAGACGCTTTGATCGGATCCGCGCTCGTTCCAGGGTTTGAGCGCCGAGATGACCATCCCGGAATTGGAGCCGCCGGCGCCGATCAAGCTCGCTCCGGCGATCCCGATCGTATTTGCAACTCCGGGCGTGCGTTGAAGCAAGGAGGTGACTGTCGCTATTGTCTGTTGCGTCCGTTCAAGCGAGGCGGAATCCGGCAACTGCACGTTGACGAACAGATAGCCCTGGTCCTCCGACGGAACAAAGCCGGTCGGGAGCACGCGATAGAAGCCGTAGATGCCGCAAACAATCAAGACAAGGACCACGGCGCTCAGAACAATCCGGCGAGCAAATAGACCTAGCAGGCGCAGGTAAAAGCGTCTCGAAGTGTCGAGCCCCTTGTTCACTTGGTGGAAAATCCCTGCGCGGGTTTCCCTTGCCGGCCGAAGGATCAGAACACAAAGCGCCGGACTGAGCGTCAGGGCATTGATCGTCGAGAAGGTAATCGTGACTAGAATGGTAACCGCAAACTGGCGATAGAGCGTGCCGGTGATACCGGCCAAAAAAGCGACCGGCACGAAGAGGGCGGCCAACACAAGCGTCGTGGCGACGATCGGACCTGTGACCTGGCTCATCGTGCGCAGCGTTGCCTCGCGCACGTCCACGCCAGCCTCGCTCATAACACGCTGGACGTTCTCCACCACGATGATCGCGTCGTCCACGACCAGACTGATGGCAAGCACCATGGCGAACAGCGTGATCGTATTGGCTGAAAATCCCATGATGTACAACACGGCAAAACCGCCCACCAGGGAAACCGGTATCGTCAGCGAGGGGATGACCGTCGCTCGCCAGTCTTGCAGGAAAATGAAGACAACCGCCACGACAAGCACGAAGGTGATCGCCAGTGTAACGAAAATCTCCTCAATCGTCTGTCGCACGAAAGCGGTCGTGTCAAAAACGACCGTGGATGCGACATCGTCGGGAAACTGTTTCGACAATGTCTTCAGTTCACCAAGGACAGCGTTCGATACTGCGAGCGCATTGGCGTCGGAGGATTGATAGATGACAACCGTCGCGCTTGGCTGACCGTTCAGAGTTGACGCCGTATCGTAGGATTGCGCGCCAAGTTCCACCCGGGCAACATCGCGCAGGCGTACGATCGCTCCATCCCTGTTGGTGCGAATGATGATGTCGCCGAACTCTGCGGCGCTCGCAAGCCGTCCTCTTGCCTGGACGGTCAATTGCAGCTGCTGGCCCGAGGTCAATGGAGGGGAGCCCAACTGGCCGGCGGATGCCTGGGCATTCTGGGCTTGGATGGCCGTAGTCAGATCGGAGGCCGTCACCCCAAGGGCCTGCATGCGGTCCGGGTTCATCCAGATACGAATGCTGTAGGCTGGACCAAAAACGCTTGCTTCTCCGACGCCAGGCACGCGGGCGATCGCATCGCGGATATTGATCATCGCATAGTTGCTGAGGAAGACGTCGTCCTTCGTGCCCTTGGGCGAGTAGATCGCAAAACCGAGCAGCATGCTGGACGAGCGGGTTCGGACCGACACGCCGGTTTGGGTGACGGCAGCCGGAAGTCGCGGCGTCGCCATTGCGACGCGATTTTGTACGTTGACCTGGGCAATGGCAGGATCCGTGCCCGGCGCAAACGTCACCGTCAGGCTGTAGCTGCCGTTGTTGGTGCTCGAAGACGACATATAGAGCATGTCTTCGACACCGTTCACCTGATCCTCTATCGGCGCTCCCACGCTTTCCGTCATGACGCTGGCATTGGCGCCCGGATAGCTCGCCGTCACCTGGACTTCTGGCGGCGTGATTTGCGGAAATTGGGCGACCGGTATCAGAAGGAGTGAGACGCCTCCGGCAATCATCATGACGATCGCAATGACCATCGCAAACCGTGGTCTTGCAATGAAGAGCGCGGAAATATTCATTGCACCGAACCGGGTTGTGATGCCGCTGGGGCCAGGGAAGTCACGCTGCTATCGGCGGGTGATGCCTGCGTGGCATGGACGACCGAGCCCTCGGAGACGTTCTGCAGGCCCTCGACGATCAGTTTTTCGCCGCCTTTTAGCCCCTCTTCAATCGTCCAATTCCCACCGGTTTGCTCGGAAACCTTTATTCGTCGCAGCTCGACTTGGCTCTTTTCGTTGACCAGCAGCACGAACTTGCCTTCGCGATCCTGTTGAACTGCGCCTAGTGGCACGATCGGTCGCAGCTTCTTTTCGGCCTCCGACACTATGACCGTTACGAACTGGCCCGGAATGAGCAAAGATTGCGGATTGGAAAACAGCGTTCGAATTGCGAGCGTTCCGGTTGCCTGGTCGATTTCGTTTCCAAAAAAATCGATTTTTCCCGGTTCTGCATAGGACTGACCGTTCGATAGCCGCAGGGTGGGCTGATACCGCTTTGCGAGATCCTCCTTGCTGATATCGCCGGCAGCCGCCCGTAGATCGAGGATCGACCGGTCGCTGAGGGAGAATACAACACGGATCGGATCCAATTCGACGATGCGGGCCAGTATCTGCGAACTGCCGCTGACGAAGCTTCCATCCGACAATTCGGCTGCCCCGATGCGCCCCTCGATCGGGGAGGTTATGCGTGTGTAGCTGAGGTTGAGTTCAGCTTGGCTCACTTGCGTTTGCGCAGACAACACGTTCGCCTGTCCAGTTTCGACAGCAGTTTGACTTTGCTCCAATGTTGCGCGCGGGACAGTTTGGCTGCTCAGCGATTGATTGCGTGCGAGTGTGCGCTGCGCATCCGCCAGGCTTGCCTGCGCGCTGGCAAGGGCTGCTTTGGCATTCGCCAGAGATATTTCGAGCGCGCGGCGATCGATAAGAAAGAGATCCTGATCCTTCTTGATGATCTGGCCTTCGTCGAAGAGACGTTTGTCCAGGAAGCCTTCTATCCGCGAGCGGATATCGACGGCATTGACCGCCTCCACGCGTCCGACGAATTCGTGTTTCGGCGAGACGTCTTCGATCGGCACGCTGATGACACCGACGGATGGTTCAGCTTGCGCCACCGCACCCTCCGGCGCAGACATCAAAATTAAGAGCAATGCAACCAAGTAAGCCTGTGGAACTCGACGTCGCACTTTCATCGAACAGTCTCCAACAGAAGCGAGATAGTTACTCAACTCAAGCGTATGGAATCAGTCATCAGATCAGCGGCAATTGGCAAAGTGTGGCTCAATGCGGAGATAGAACGAGGCTAGGTTTCGTCCAGTGGTAGATATTCTACCTTTGCTTTCCAAATGGCAACCAGCCTACACGTTAGAGAGCATCGTCGGTTTTTGATCTTGGGCTGGGCTCGAGGCGAGCTTTTCGATCAGGTCGTCTTTGCGGGCATTCCTGAAGATGACGGCTTCGATTTCCATGGTTGCGATCTTATGCTGCCCAGGCACTCAAGTCAGATTTCATGGATGCGTTCTTGTCGCGGTTCGACGGGTGACCATGTTTCAATGTACCTTTCCAATTTACGAACGCCGCCTCATCAGGAAAGTGACAAGCAGCCCTTAATCTTTCTCCCGCCTGTTTCGAAAATCTGCAGCTCGATCGGAGAGACAATGATAAACATCTTGCTGAAGTTACGCTTTGTAATAGCGCTCGCCTCCATAGGTGTTATCGCCGCTGCCGGTTTGATGTTCTGGGAAGGTCTTCTCACATTATGGCATGCCTACGCCTATGTGAGAACAGATCCGGACCTTGCCACCATCGCGGCGGTCATGCGGGGTACGGATAAGCTCCTATTCGCGATTGTCCTTGTTATTTTCGCATGCGCCATTACCCTCGGCTTTCTGGTCGAACTGTCGCCGGAGCGGCGCGCGGCGCTGCCAGAGTGGATGATAATCGACAGCGTCGCCGAGCTCAAAAATCTTTTTATCCAGATGATCATCCTTTATCTGGTGGTTCATTTTGCCACGTTGGTGGCTGAGACGGATCAGATGCTGGAATGGAACGCTCTGGTCTTGCCCATTTCGGTGCTGCTGCTGGCCGCGGCCATGAAGCTCATCGCTGCCACGCATCGGCGCGCCGGTCCGGAAGAGCCCCCGTCTGCACAAAAATGACTATCTTGTTCACGCGGCATGGGGGCGATCCGTGAGCCTGTGAGAACTGGTGAAGGCTTCTGCAATCTTCTTTACCGCATTGCGGGCGGAAAGGATGAATGATGCCGTCACTTCCGGCCCTCTGTGGCTAGCGGCCGTAATGGGAAGAGTTTTCTGAACTTCAGATTGTATAATCGAGTGCGGTCTTCAATAGGCCCGCAGAGATGTAGCGCTTTCAAAAGCACGGGCCGGTTTTTCTGCGTAGCGGCCAAATCGGCCAAACGAGCTGTAAGCCTCAGTTCAAGGCTTGGTTTTCCGGATCCGGATCTGTCCAGGTCATTCTGCCCATTTCGATCATCAATTTCTCACACCGAAAACACCGACGTCACGTGGGGTCCCGCACCCGTGACGGTCGCTGGTGCGCGGCTTCCGATTCGTTCTGAGAAGACGAATTCCCACAATAATTCGTCAATAATGGTAATAGTGACTTATCATATGAATGCTATTGATAAGTATTACGTTTGTACTTCATGTGTTTCGGAATATTTCTATTGGCGTTTTGCTGTATATATATTCAATTTTGCTTAATTTTGTGATGTATTTCTGCATCTATGACAGATTTATGTCGCGTATATTTCTGGGTTAATCTGAATATTGTCTTGGCTCCAGTACTTCTCTGGCTATGTTGCGCCCGGGGGTCCAATGGCTTCCAAAAAAAACAGCCGGATGAATGAACGCAACGGATAATCTCCGGGTCGTTCCGATCAGGCACACAGATTGGAGAAAAAATGAATATCAAGAGCCTTCTTCTCGGCTCCGCTGCTGCTCTTGCAGTAGTATCCGGTGCTCACGCAGCTGACGCTGTTGTTGCTGCTGAACCGGAGCCGCTCGAATACGTTCGCATCTGCGACGCATACGGCGCTGGCTACTTCTTCATCCCGGGCTCCGAAACCTGCCTCAAGATCGGCGGTAAGGTTCGTACGGAAGGTGAATGGTACAACGCCTACAATCCGAACGACGTTCGTGGCACGCTCTGGCACACCCGTGCTGAACTGCAGCTGCAGACGGCCACCGACACCGAATACGGTCCGCTGAAGACCAACACGGAACTGCGTTGGGATTGGCAGGAAGGCGGCTCCACGGGCACCAACTTCTTGCACGGCAGCATCAGCCTCGGCGGCTTCACCGTCGGTAAGGAAGACTCGCAGTTCAACGTATTCACCGGCTATGCCGGCGACGTCATCAACGACGACGTGGTCTATGACGGCCCGTACGAACTCAACCAGATCACCTACAACTATGACGCCGGCAATGGCTTCACGGCTGTGATCTCGCTGGAAGACACCAACTCTGGCCTGACTAAGAACAGTGCCGGCGTTACCGTTCCGGTTACAGGTCCTAATGGCGAAAACAGCTCGGACCACTACGCTCCGGACGTCGTTGCTGGTGCTGGCTACAAGGCCGGTGCATGGTCCTTCAAGGTCGTCGGTGGTTATGACTCCATCGTCGAAGAAGGCGCTGTCAAGGCTCGTATCGACGCTGACTTCGGCGTTCTCTCTGCCTTCATCATGGGTGGCTGGAACACGGACGGCTCCAAGCTGAACAAGTACGCAGGCGCGAACGGTGGCGGCGACGCTTCTGGTATCGGCTGGGGCGACTGGGCAGTTTGGGGCGGCGTTGGCGTACCGTTCAACGACAAGCTGAAGTGGAACCTGCAGCTCGCCTACACCGACTCCAAGATCTTCTCCGCTACGACGAACTTGAAGTGGAAGCCGGTTAAGAACCTGCTCATCGAGCCGGAAGTTACCTACACCAACTGGGATTCGATCAGCGAAGATCAGTGGGCTGGTGTCCTCCGTTTCGAGCGTAGCTTCTAATCTGATCTGAATTCGACCTCCGATCAGAAAAGGGAAAAGGCCCGGTTTCCCTCCGGGCCTTTTTTCGTGCCTATCGCAAGCATTTCCGCAGTCCACACATGAGCGTAAATGACGCCTTTTCCAGGCCCTTTTACAGCCTCACAAGGCGTGAGCGAGCCATTCCAATCATTGACAGTCCCACCACCCGAAAACCTCAACCTTGTGGGCGATCGTGTCCACAGGTTATCACCGTCACTCGGCGCCGATCAAAACCAGACACGGCGACGCAATTTTATGAACAGGTATGGTCGCATAAGCCGGCTCTCGGGCGACTTTCTCAATACAGATCAGCAGATCCGCTGTTTTGCCGATATCTCTTCCGGCCGTTCTGGCAAGCATATACTTTGCCAGGGCCACCTGATCTTCCCTTCGGCTATTCTCCCATTCGGCGAGCGTCGATTGACTGGTTAGTCTGCCAGCTGAAACCGAAGTTGAGATTAGTGCTGATAGCCCCGCAGCAAGCAGCATGCGTCCTTTCACGGTGATCTCCTTCTGCACCAAACCTTCGAGGAAGCGACGGCTGCAATCCAACGCATTAGCCTAAGCGCACAGCCAGAATCTATTTGCTGATTGTGAATTCACCGCTTGCTTCCGTTCTGCCCACAACTTAGCGCCGCGACCAGCGGTATTCTGCCGAAGTCACACCTATAAACTTGTGAAAGTGGCGGGCAAGATGGCTGTGGTCAAAGAAGCCGGCACATCAACGACCGGTGGGCGCATTCCGAGATCAACGCCCGGTTTCGTGGGTCAGAAAATGGAGGCTGCCGCCGAGCTCAGAAACGATGATCCGCCGTTCGTCCCAGACGAGGACGGACACTGGCCGGGTCAGGCCAGCGAGAATAATCTTCCGGTCGCCTGTCGCCTTGTCCAGTTTCAGCAGCCGCCCGCTACCTTTCTGGAAACCTTCCTTCTGGTCGAATGTGCCGTGTTCGAGGATAAGCATATCGCCATCCGTGTCGAAGGCGACACCGACGGGTGCATTCAGTCCTTCGACCTCAAGCTGCGGCTTTGGCGCATCGCTGGCCTGGGGAAGGGAAACGACCTTTCCGCCGCCGGCAAGGAAGGGAAAACCGCCAAACAACGCAACATAGAGGCGCCCGTCGCGAAGGGCGATGCCGGTCGGCACTGCGTCGACGTCGTAGGTGCCGCCTTCCTTGAACTCGGTTGGCGACAGGCTGTGTAGCGCCGTGGCCGCCGCTGCCAGGCGGCCGAATGTCATGAGCGTGTTTCTCCGGCCGTCCGCCCGCACGCGTTCCACACTGTTTCGCGCGGAGTCGATCACGTAGTAGGTTCCGCCCGAGACGATCAAATCGAACGGATTCCAGAAATCGCTGCTGATGATGCGGGCCTGACCATCGGTGTCGACCGTAACGAGGGCGTGGTCGAACTTAGTGTCGTCGGCATCGACCGGTCTCCACCCCTGGGCGACGACATAAGCATCGCCGGACCGCACGACTCGATAGGGCCCGGTCGGGTCGCCCATCACGTCGGGGCCATGCGGAAATACCGGGCCGAATGGAACGAGCTTGGCATCGGCGCCGCGCCGGTAGAGGCGGCCGCTGGCTAGATCGCTGAGGAGCAAGTCTTCGCCGTCCCGCGAGAGGCCGGCGAAGGCCGCGCCCGGCATGTGGAAGGTCTCGAGCTTATAGCCGGGCGCAGCCGTCGGTTCCGCGCTAGCACCGGCTGCCAGGAGCAGAAGACCTGCGGCAATCATCAAGGCGCGGAGCGGACGCATCGGAAACCACCATTGGCTGAGAAGCGAAAATCCGGATCATAGGCGAGGCGATAGGTTGTCGTAAGGTGCTTTGGATCGCTGTTCCACGAGCCGCCGCGAAGTACACGGTAAGACCCGGCGCTTCCGATCGGCGGACCACCCTCATACGGAGCGTAGAGGTCAGCGGTCCACTCCCAGACATTGCCGACAAGATTGAGGACGCCTTCGACGCTTGCGCCGTTGGCGAAGGAGTCAGCCGGTGCGGTCAGGGGATAGCCATCGCCCGGATCGGCAGAGCAGCAGGTGTCGCTCCCGGAAAGTGCCCGAGTATAATCCGGCGGAGCGTCGCCCCACGGATAACGACCGCCCTTCGTTCCCCGTGCCGCTCTCTCGTATTGTCGCTCGGAAGGAAGGGCCAGGCCATAGTAACGGCAAAAGGCATCGGCGTCAGACCAGCTCACCCCGACCGCCGGATGGTCGTCCAATCCCAGGATCGCGTGATCTGCGTAGAAGGCCGGCCGATGACCGGTGGCACTGACGAAACTCCGGTATTGCTGGTTCGTGATCTCGGTGCGATTGATCGCGAAGGCTTGGCCTTCCAGCACACGCCTTGGACGTTCGTTTTCAGGGCCGTCATCGCGGCCGAAGACGAATGCGCCGGCAGGAATCTCGATCAACGGATTTCCGGCGATAGGGCCGGCATCGGTGGCTCCCGCGCGCGATGCGAGGGTGATTGCCAGCGCCACCGCAAGCAGGCTAAAAATCAATGCGAAATTGCGTCTCTCCATCGAACAAAAACACCCGATCCGTGGCAATCTTGATACCGATTTCCTGATCGATCTGACCGGCGAAAGTCTTGTCGGCACGCAGGGTCATCAGCCGCCCTCCCAACCGGACGCTGACAAGCGTATTCTCGCCGGTAAGTTCTACCGAATAGATCGGCGCAACCAGGTTGAAGTCGAGTTCTTCGGCTCCGGCCACGTGGACGTCTTCCGGGCGGACACCGAGGACCGCGCGAGGGAAGGTCACCCGACCGATGCCCCCCATGCTTAGCCCGTCGCTGACGAATATGCCGTCCCTCACTTCTCCCGGAATGAGGTTCATCGGCGGCGAGCCGATGAAGCCGGCAACAAAAAGAGTGCGCGGATCACTGTAGATTTCCCGAGGCGTTCCAAGCTGCTCGATGACGCCCTTGTTCATCACGGCCACACGGTGGGCAAGCGTCATCGCTTCTATCTGGTCATGGGTAACGTAGATGGTCGTGACCTGCAGTTCGTGTTGAAGGTGCTTCAGTTCGGCCCGCATCTGGGTGCGGAGCTTGGCGTCGAGATTGGAGAGCGGCTCGTCCATGAGAAAGACCCGCGGGGTGCGCACGATCGCCCGGGCGAGCGCCACGCGTTGGCGCTGGCCACCGGAAAGCTCCTTCGGTAGCCGCGACAGCATCGTATCGAGTTCCACGCGCCGTGCGACCTCGATGACGCGTCGCTTGCGTTCGGCGGGTGGCACTTTGCGGATCTTCAGCGGATATCCGATGTTCTCCTCGACCGTGAGATGCGGGTACAAGGCGTAAGACTGGAAGACCATTGCGACGTCGCGATATTTCGGCAGAACACCGTTGATGCGGTCCGCGTCAATATAGATGTCGCCCGAGGTGGCCTCCTCGAGGCCCGCGATCATGCGCATGGTCGTCGTCTTACCGCAGCCGGAGGGGCCGAGCAGAACGAGAAACTCCTTGTCCTTGACTTCGAGGTTGAAGTCGGCCACGGCGAGGAATTCACCGAACTTCTTGTAAACGTTGCTGAATGTGACGGACGCCATAGGTTTCAGCCTTTGACCGCGCCGAGCGATAGCCCGCGGACGAGGTGCTTTTGGACGATGAGCGCGAAGACGATGATCGGGACGCTGGCAAGGAAGCCGGCGGCGCTGATCTCACCCCAATGCGTCGTGTACTGGGTTACGCGGCCGGAAATGCCGACCGGCAGCGTCACCGAGCGCTCCGTCTGGGTAAGGATCAACGCGAGCAGGAATTCATTCCAGGAAAGAATCAGGCTGAAGATCGCCGTCGCAGCTATTCCGGGCCGTGCCAGTGGAAGGGCGATCCGCAGAAAGGCTCCCCAGCGCGTATCACCATCGACCATCGCGGACTCCTCAAGTTCGGGTGGGAGATCCTGGAAGTAGCTCTTCATCATCCAAGTGACGAAGGGCAAGTTGAAAGCGGTATAGGCGACGACGACGGCGAGCTTGGTGTTCAACAGATTGAAAAAGTTGAAGAAAATGAAGAGGGGTATGATCGTCGCGATCGGCGGCATCATGCGCGTCGACAAAATCCAAAACGAGATTTGGTAGCGCCATCGGCCCGGATATTCGAAGCGGGCAAGGGCGTAGCCGGCCATGGTCCCGAATATCAGGGAAACGATTGTCGTCGCCACAGCGATGAGGAAACTGTTTAGCGCGTAGATCAGGAACGGCTGTCCTATGAAGGCCGCTTCATAGTGCATGAGGGTCGGCGGGAAATCGAACCACACCGGCGGTACGGCGAAGATGTCAATGTCGCGCTTGAATGAATTCTGGGCGAGCCAGTAGATGGGAAAGATGGTGATGAAGAGTGCGAATGCCATCCCCAGATAGGCCAGTATCCGCAGTATCCCTTCACCAGTTCGATGCCATTGGCGAGTTGCCATCCGGCGCCTCCTCTCAATCCGCCAGCCGCAACCGCTTGATGAACCAGGTGCTGAAGCCGACCGTTACGAACAGCACCACCAGCGAGACCGCCGCGGCATAGCCAATATCGACGAATGTGAACGCGACCTTGAAAATATAGAGGCTGAGCGTTTCCGTGGCTCCTGCCGGGCCTCCTACGGTGAGAATGAACACCAGATCGAACAGCCTGAGCGCATCCATGATCCGCAGGAGTAAGGCGATCGCGATCACCGGCTTGAGAAAGGGTATGGTCAAGTCCCAGAACTGGCGCCAGGCGGAGGCGCCGTCTACCTGCGCCGCCTCGTAGGGCTCGGTCGGCAGGCTTGCAAGCCCGGCCAACATCAGCAGAAAAATGAACGGCGTCCACTCCCAGACGTCTGCAGCGATGATCGTTGCCATGGCGAGGTTGACATCGCCGGCCCATGCCTGGGCGGGTAATCCAAGGCGGTACATCAGCTCATTGAGGACGCCGAATTGCGGCTGATAGATAAGCTTCCACGTCAGCGCCACGGCGATCGGTGGAATCATCATGGGGACCAGCAGGATTGTCTTAAGGAAATTCAGTCGGCGAATGTATTTGTCGAAGAGCAGCGCAAGGCCGAGGCCGAGGAGAAATTCAAGCGTCACCGCAATGCTGGTGAATACCAGCGTATTCGCAACGGCGAGGTGAAGTTCCGGATCGGTGAGCATCCGCGCGAAGTTGCCGAAGCCGATGAATTCGCGAGGGACGCTCGGATCGGGGCTGATCCTCTGTACCGCCGCGGTGAACATGTAGATGGTCGGAAACAGCGTCAGCCCGGCGAGGAGCAGAAGCGTGGGTGCCAGCATGAGGATGCGAAGGTGACGCTCTGTCCATTGCTCCAGACCGCCGCCCGGTCGATGTTGCAGGGCCATCATGCCGCTTTCGGACCTCACCATCAGCCCCTCCCACGAGCTTCTCTCCCGGCGCAGGTGCCGTCGCCTTTCAGAGGGCGGGGTCCGCCACCGCGCCCTCTCGCATCATTCCCGGATCGCGACCGGACGCACGCCGCACTAGTACATGTTCGTAATCTTCGAGACCGATTCCTGCGCGTTCTTCAGCGCCTGGTCCGGAGTGATCGTGCCGGCAACCGCTTTGGAGAGCTCAATGCCAAGTGCGTTCTCGATCTCAGGCCACTTCGGATGGCGCGGCCGCGGCGTCGAGAAGTTGATTGCCTGCATCAATATCGGGTAGTGCCGGAATTGCGGCTGCGAGGTCAATTCGGGATCCGTAAACACCGAGAAGCGAACCGGCGGATTGCCGCGCTTGGCCGAAATCTTCATCTGCTCGGGCGAGGTGGCCCACATCATGAAGTCGAAGGCTTCCTGCTTGTTCTTCGATGCCGACATGATGCCCATTGTCCAATGTCCGATTTCCGATGAGCCGGCGTGTGTGCCTGCCGGCATCGGCGCATAGGAGATCTTGCCGACAACCTGGCTCTGGCTCGGGTCCTCGAAGGTGGCGACCCAGTTCGGCCAATTGATCGATGAGGCGGCGATACCCGACGTCATTGCGCGACCGACGTCTTCGGGTGCGAAGCTCTCGACGCCCTTCGGCGAGATCGCCTTGAGCGTCATGAACATCGTCATCGCGTCTTTGGCTTCCTTGGTGTCGAGCGTCACCTTGGTCCGGTCGGCGTTGAAGAGATTGGCGCCATATGACCACAGGATCGGCATGAAATCGGCGACGACGTTATTGCCCTGTCCGCCGCGGAACACATAGCCGTAATACCGTCCTCCGCCGGCATCGGTGATCGCCTTCGCTGCCTTGTAGACATCGTCCCAGGTTGCGGGCTGGCCTTTGAGGCCTGCTTGAGCAAACTTGGCACTGTCGTAAAAGAACATCTGTGCATTGCCGACATAGGGAATGCAGACGAACGGACCGGTATTGTACGGGTTACGGCAAACTGCCAGCGACTTAGCCAGGAAATCATTGTCGGGGCCTGGAACCCCAAGTTTGGCGAAATAGCTGCTGAGATCCTCGAGATGGCCATTCTCGGCAAAGAATGGGATCCATGGATCGTCCATCAGCACGATATCGAAAGCGCCCGATTTTGTCTGGCCGGCATTCGCTGCCTTCTCGAAAACGTTGGCATAAGGGGCCTGGACGATCTCGACCTTCTTGCCCTTCAATTTCCCGTAGTCGGCGGCTGCGGCTCTCAGGCCGTCGCCCTCGCTGCCCGAAGGCACGAGCATTGTGATGTCGGCCCATGCGGTTCCGCTGATTGCAAATGCGGACGCCGCAATCGCCAAGGTGAGAAACAATTTGCGAAGCATTGTGTACCTCCCATTTGAAGCTGCGATCCATGGGCCCCTCTATTAGGGACCACCTCACCGTTGCCAGCACGACGGAAATGCTACTGGGATACCCACGCGCGCCGACCAGTAAAATGCCGAGCGCCTCCTCCACGAAATCGCGTTCTTCCAGAAAATTATTCTAACACATCAGACGGTTAATTCAGAGATGTATATTAGAATTACATTAATATAATCCCTGGACGGTCTGCGCCGAGCTTCTGCGTCGTAAGGACTGCCCATCGTCTCGCCGCCCGCGGGCGGCGGTGCTGCCTGGCCATGCTAAATTCCGCGCCGACGCCACGTCAGGCCTTTTGCGGGCCCAATATCCTGGTCCTCCGAAATGTCTGGTGACGTCTATTCGCGCCAGCTCAGGAATTGCCGCTCGACCTGGCCGATGACGAAATTCACGATCAGACCCATGATTGACAATATGGTGACGCCTGCGAAGAGCTTTTCGAGATCATAGAGTGAACCGGCCTCGAGGATGTATGAGCCGACGCCGTATTGCGCGCCCAGCATTTCCGCAGCGACGAGCAGGATGATCGCAATCGAGATAGAAACGCGTAGGCCGGAAAGGATCGCGGGGAAGGCACCGGGCAGCACGATCTTGCGGACGATCGACCACCAGCTCAGCCCAAAACTCTGACCCATGCGGATCAGCGAACGGTCGACGTTGTCGACCGCTCCATAGGTGGCGACGACGGTCGGCGTGAACGTGCCGAAAGCGATCAGGGCGTATTTCGACATCTCGTCGAGACCGAACCAGATAATGAAGAGAGGCAGCAGGGCGATCTTCGGAACGGGAAAGAGCGCGGCGACCAGAGGAACGAGGCCGGCGCGGACATAGCTGAACAGGCCGATCGCCACTCCGAGCGAGATGCCGACCGAAATGCCGAGGGACGCACCGATGAAAAGCCGCTGTAGCGAGGGGATCAGGTGCTTCCAGAGACCGCCGGTCTGCCAGAGCTGCACGAGCGTTTCGAGCACGGCTGTCGGGCGCGGCAGCGTCAGGCTGGTGATGAAGCCGGTGCGGGTTCCGATTTCGGCAAGCACAAGCAGGGCCGCGAAAACAGCGAGTGCCACACCGCGAACCGGTCTTGGCGCGAAGCCGCCGCCGCGGAACGGGACGGGCTGCACCGGCATAGCCTTCTGCCCCGCACCTTCGTTCTTGGACTCAGCGGTTCGTGCCTGAACTGTGCTGACATCAGACATTGACCAACTCCTTGTCGGCGGCCATCGCTTCTTCCCGCATCAGGTCCCAAAGCTGCTTCTGCTTCTCTTCGAGCATCGGGTCACCGAGACGACGCTCGGACAACGGGATATCGATATCGACGATTTCACGGATACGCCCCGGACGGCGAGACAGGACGACGACGCGGTGGCCGAGCCGAACCGCTTCGTTAAGATTGTGGGTGACGTAGACCGAGGTGAAAGGCTGGCGGGTCCAGAGTGAAATCAGATCGTCCATCAAGAGTTCGCGCGTCTGGCTGTCGAGCGCCGAAAGTGGCTCATCCATCAGCATCACGGCGGGGCGTACGGCAAGCGCACGGCTGATCGCGACACGCTGGCGCATTCCGCCCGAAAGCTGTTTGGGCAGCGCGTTGCGGAACTCCGAAAGTCGCGTGCGCTCCAGGACATTCGTGACGATGTCGTCCATTTCTCGGCGGTTGAGGCCATGGTCCTCGAGCACAAGCTTGATATTGCCCTCGACCGTGCGCCAAGGCAGCAGGGCGAAGTGCTGGAAGACATAGGTGAGCGGGTTGAGACAGTCCTTTGGAGGCTCGCCGATCTGCAGGACTTCGCCGGAGGAGGGGCGTTCCAGTCCGCCAAGGAAGCGCAGCAGCGTGGACTTGCCGCAGCCCGACGGGCCGATCAAACAGGCGATCTGCCCTTGGGGAATATCGAGGGAGATGTCGCGCAGAACCTCGACGGATCCGTAGTAGTGATTGATGTTGTTGAGTTTCAGGTCCATGAGGTCTCCCCGCCGGAGGCCGCCCGAGCCTCCGGTTTGGCGTGCAAGCACATCAGATCGTCTTGACGTAGGACGTATCGAAAAGCTGGTTGTTGGTGATGGAGTCCTTGACCATGCCTTCCGACTTGAACCATTCGAGCTGCTCGATGCAGCTATCGAGCGAAATTGCCATTCCCTTGTTGATGCGCATCGCACCTTCGATCAGGTTCTGCTTGGCGACATCGTAGGGGCTGTCGCTTTCGACATACTTGTAGCAGATCTTCGCCAGCGCATCGCGCTCCGCGTCGTCCGCGGTCTTGTCGACGAAGGCGGCGTTGTAGTCGTCAATCGCCTTGGAATAGGCTGTTATGAAGGACTGGGTGAGAGCTCGGTCGTCCGTGGCGTTCTTCGTCGAGGTAAAGCCCGTCGTCACCTGATAGTTCGGCGCATAGTCGGAGACGAGGCCGATCTTCTTGGCCGCGCCTTCGCGGATCATCTTGTTTGCCACATTGGCCTGGATCGCCCAGGCATCGATCTGACCGGTCGAGAGCGCGCCGACAATGGCGCCAAGCTTCTGCAGCGGGCGAAGCTGGATATCGGCGAGGTTGATGTTGTTTGCCGCAGCGATCTTGTGAGCCATGAAATGGAAGGAAGAACCGGCCGTCGTGATGCCAAAGCTCTTGCCGGCCAGCTTGGAAGGATCGGTCAGGCCGGCGGCATAGGCCTTGTTCGATGCCAGGATAACGGCTCCGACAATGCCCTTTTCTTCCGTCAGCGCGCCGCCGACGACCTTGATCGCACCCTTCTGGGCAAGGCTGATAAGACCGCCGCTCATTGCCGTCACACCGAATTCCGCGTCGCCGGAGGCGATCGCCACGGCCATTGGCTGGGCCGCTTCAAAGAACTTCAGCTCGATGTCAAGGCCGGCACTTTTGAAGTAGCCACGTTCATAGGCGATGAAGCTCGGTGCATGGCTGGCAAGATTGAGGACTGCGAGATTGCGCTTCGTCGCCGCGCGCGCCGGCATTCCAAATGCGGCTGCGGCGGTGGCAGCGCCCATCGCCATGAGTGCCTGGCGGCGGTTCAGGGTGAAATTCATCTTGGGGGTATCCTCCAATGTCGACGCGCTTGAGGGCGCCAGGCATTCTCACTGCCACTCAATGCCGTTGAAGACAACGAAAAATGATCGTCGATCTGAGGGATACGGCCCATAATATCTGCTCTTCAAACAAGCAGCCAAGCTACAAGCGTGCCTTTGATTTGTGCAGACTCTGTTGACCTAGCTTTGGGCGCTTCACCTCGTAATAGCGTTGAGCATTTCCTCCCCCGTGATGATCCTTTCGACCTGGGCGATTGTCGTCTTTTTCGGATCTATGTCGTCGGCGACGACCCTTCCGCCCCGCATGACGACAATCCGGTCGACCACTTGAAACACGTGGTGGATATTGTGGGCGATGAAAATGCAGGAATGACCTGTGTCGCGCGCTTCGCGAACGAAACGGAGAACCCCTTGCGTTTCGGCTACACCCAGGTTGTTGGTAGGCTCATCGAGGATGATGAGATCGCTATCGAACTGCATGGCGCGGGCAATCGCAACTGCTTGGCGTTCGCCCCCGGATAGGGCAGTGATGGCGGTTTCCGGCGGAATATCCTTCTTTATGCCGACCCGCTTCAGAAGGTCTCGAGCGGAGGCGTTCATCGTCTCCTGGTCCAATCGGCCGAAGAAGCGGCTTCCCTTGATGGGTTCCCGGCCCAGGAAGAGATTTCGGGCGATCGACAGCTGCGGCACGAGCGAGGAATCTTGAAAGATCGTTTCAATTCCATTCGCAATCGCCTCGGCCGTGTTTTTAAGTTCGACTTTTCTCCCTTTGATTAGGATCTCGCCGCTCGTCAGCGGGACTGCGCCGGACAACACCTTGATCAGCGTTGATTTGCCGGCGCCGTTGTCGCCGAGCAGGCCCACCACTTCGCGCGTTTTGACGGTAAGGCTGACGTCGCGAAGCGCGTGGATACGGCCGTAGAACTTGTTGATTTTCTCCATGCGAACGAGGTCTTCGGCCATGGTCTACACTCCCGCGTTATGTCGCCGTTCGAGCCATGAATGAAGCGCCATCATGCCGAGGATGATTGCTCCGATGAAAATATTGTAGGCAAGTCCGGGTACGCCGACCATGACAATGCCGTTTCGCATGATGCGCAGAATGAAGATGCCGAGTACCGTTCCGACGATGGTACCCCGACCACCCGTCAGCACAGTTCCGCCGATGACCACCATCGCAATCACCTCAAGCTCGTAGCCGGTTCCGCTATTTGGGTTGGCCGCCGACGTGCGGATCGAGCTGATCACGCCCGCAAGTGCTGACATGGCCGAGGACGCCATGAACAAATAGACCTTGGTCCGGTTGACATTGACGCCGCGAGCACGCGCCGCGTTGGGATTGCCGCCCGAAGCCTGTATCCAATTGCCGATTTTCGTCTGAGTGAGAACAAAGTGGGCGGCAAACGCCGCGAGTGCGAACCACAGCACCGACATGTACATTCTAAAGCTGCCGATGAAGAAGCTCCCCGCCAGGAGGGCGGCAAACCAGTTGCCCCCGGCTGTCCAGGTGTGCTGGGGAAAGC